>NZ_BCRK01000100.1 GCF_001552555.1 Nocardiopsis trehalosi NBRC 14201
CCGCGCCCGGGCCGCATCCGGGCCGCGCCCGGCGGCCCGGGACCCGGACGGCGGCGGTCAGCGCCGTCCGGACCCGGGGCGGACTACGGTCAGCGGCCGGCGGCGACCTCGGCGAGGTAGGCGTCGGCGCGGTCGGCGTCCAGCAGCCAGTGCTGGAAGTCCGACGGATCGGTGTAGCCCATGGCGAACCGGCGGGCGACCTCCGGCTCGGCCGCCGCCGTCGCCAGCACCCGCTGCACGTGCTCCGGCAGCGGGCCGAGCATCATGTTGGTGTAGGCCGTGACCCAGCGGGCGTGGTCCCAGTACGCGTCGAACGTGCGCTGCATCCACTCCTCGTCGAACGGCAGCGCGCCGCGCTCCAGGATCGACCGGAAGTACACGTCGGCGCAGCGCGCCGCGTTGTTCGACCCCTGCCCGGTCACCGGGTCGTTGGCCACGACCACGTCGGCCATGCCCAGCACCCGCGCCGTCGCCGACAGCCGCCCGATCGGGTGGCGCACCACCGGGGCGTACCCGCCGAACAGGGTGCTGCGGGCGTCGGTGGGCTCGGCGTCGACGCAGCGCTCGTACTCCCACGGGGCGTGCCGGCGCATGAGGTCGAGGGTGCGCTCCAGGTGCGCCTCGGGGGAGGGGCGGTCGGCCCACACGTCGAACGGGCCCCCGGGGACGGCCTCCCACAGCAGGATGCCGCACGGCCCCGACGTGGTGTAGCCGGGCATGAAGAACAGCTCGCCCACCCCGGGGAACGCGCTGATGCGCACGTGCGGCTCGGGGTAGTCCGGGCGCGGCGTCATCCCGTGCACGTAGATGCACGACAGCATGCGCTGCGGGCGGTCGTAGGGGGAGCGGGACGCGTCGCGGTCGAACAGCTCGACGAGGTCGCCCTTGCCCGCGGCGATGACCGTCAGGTCGTACAGCGCCGACAGGTCCTCCAGGTCGGAGGTCATCACGCCGTGGTAGACCGCGTTGCCGCCGCGCGCCTCGAACAGCTCCAGCCAGCCGGACATCTTGACCCGCTGGTCGACCGACTGGGCGTAGTCGTCCCACCGGCCGACGAAGCCGAACGCCTCCTCGCCGGGGCCTGCGGCGACGGTCAGGCGCTGCGCGACGATCCGGGGCGCGTGCTCCTCCCACAGGTTCAGGCCGCGCTCCCGCTCGATCTGGAGGCTCGGCGCGAACATGCACTGGGTGGACATGACCCGGCCGCCGCGGATCTCCTCGGGGGTGCGCGCCGACATCAGGGTGACGTCGTAGCCCTCCGCCAGCAGGCTCAACCCGAGTTGCAGGCCGGCCTGTCCCGCGCCGACGATCAGGATTCTGCGCATCGCTGCCTCGTTTCCGGTACCAAGGGGGGTCAGCGGGCGGCCGGGGCGGTGCGGCCGGCCCGCGTCATGGTGTGGGTCAGGGCGGTGGTGAGCGCGTGCACGACCGACGCCCGCCGCCGCGCGTCGCAGGTGATCAGCGGGATGGCGGGGTCCAGCCGCAGCGCGTCGCGCACCGCGGCGAGGTCGTGGCTCTGCTCGCCGTCGAAGAGGTTGACGACCACGACGAACGGGACGTCGGAGTCGTTCTCGAAGTAGTTCACGGCGGGGAACGACGCGTCCAGCCGGCGGGTGTCGACCAGCACCAGGGCGCCGCTCGCCCCCCGGCACAGGTCATCCCACATCGGCCAGAACCGGGCCTGGCCCGGCGTGCCGAACAGGTACAGCACCAGGTCGTCCGCGAGCGTGATGCGGCCGAAGTCCATCGCCACGGTGGTGGTCGACTTGTCCGTGCCGGTGGCCAGCGGGTCGACCGACTTGGCCGCCTGCGTCATCCACGCCTCGGTGTTGACCGGAGGGATCTCCGACACCGCGCCGACGAGGGTGGTCTTGCCGACCCCGAACCCGCCGGCCACGACGATCTTGGCCGAGGTCGCGTGCGGCAGCGGGTCAGGCGAGCTGATGTAGCCCATCGATGATTCTCTCCAGCAGGCGGGGGTCGTAGGGGGAGGCGTGGGACTCCGGGCTGATGACGACCCTGTCGCGTGCGGCCATGTCGCCGAGCAGCACGCGCGTCACCCCCAGCGAGATCCCGCAGTGCGCGGACAGCTCCGCCACCGACTGCACGGCGGCGTGCGCGCGCTCGTAGAGCGACCGCGCCTCAGGGGGGAGCCGGCTCGCGTAGCCGGGGTCGAACCGCGGCACCGTCACCAGGGTGTGGACGAACAGCCGGTGGCGCGCCCGGGTCCGCCCCCCGGTCACGAAGTACGGCCGCACCCACGGGTTGCCGCTCATACGCGCCCCCTCACTTCCGCCCGCGCCCCGCTCACGAGCCCGCCCTGCCCATGGACAGGCCGCGCAGGTCGTCGCGCATCTGCGGGGTCAGCACGTGGCCCACCCCCTCCACGAGCCGGGTCATGGAGTGCGCCACCACCCCGAGGTTGGCGCCCTCGCGGACCAGGACGGCGAGCCCGGCGAGATCGCCGATGCCCATGAAGAGGAAGTGCCCGGCGGGGAACTTCAGCATGATCTGCTCGCACCGGTCCTCGCCGACGTGTCCGGCGATGTTGCGGCCGAGGCTGATCAGGCCGCTGATCATCGCGGACAGCGGGTCGGCGACGTCGGTCGGCATGTCGCCCGAGACGATCAGCGGCAGGCCGTCGGAGGAGACGATCAGGGCGTGGACCACGCCGGGCGTCGACGTCGCGAAGCGGTTCACCAGGTAGTCGAACTCGCGCGGGTCGCGGGGCTGGTCCGCGGGGGCGGTCGGCATCAGGACACCTCGTTGTCGGAACGGTCGTGCGCGGGCGGGCCGGTGCCCGCCGCGCCGGTGAAGGCGTCGAGGTCGTCGGCGAAGGACCCGCCGGGGGCGGAGTCGGCCGCGAGCAGGCGGCGCCGGCCCGAAGGCGGGGCGCCGCGGAGGCTCGTCGGGTCGCGGCGGGGCAGGCTGCCCGCCGGAGGGCGCGGCGGCGGGGGCGGTTCGGGGGGCGGCGCCGCGTCGGCGCCGATGGGGCCGGGCCCCACCCGGAGGTGGGGCGGCAGCTCCGGGGGCTCCGGCGTACGGGCGGCGGGCGCGCCCTCCGCCCGCCCGCCGGAGCGCGGGCCCGAGCCTGCGCTCGCGCCGCCGAGCGGGCCCAGGACCGGGGCGCCGCCCGGGGACTCGCAGACGAGCTGCGGCGGCAGCGACACGATCGCGGTGGTGCCGCCCGACACGCCCGGACGCGCCGACGCGCGGTCGGCCAGCCGGACCCGGACGCCGTGCCGGCGGGCCAGGCGGCGCACCACGGCCAGCCCGGTACGGCCCGAACCGCGGTCGGCGGGCAGCGGGGCCGCGCCGGCCAGTGCGGCGTTGAGGGCGTCGAGCTCGGCGGGCGCCACGCCCATGCCGGAGTCGGTGACGCGGAAGACCACGCCGCCGTCCTCCATGGGGTGGGCGCTGACGGTCACGGGGTCGGGGGAGTAGCGCGTGGCGTTGTCCAGCAGCGGGGCGAGGATCGCGGCGGTGTCGTCGGCGGCGAACGCGGGCACCGCGAGGTCGGCCACGGCGCCGATCTCCACCCGGGTGTAGGACTCGATGGACGACGCCGCCATGCGCACCACGTCGACCAGGGTGGTGGTGTGCCCGGCCAGCTCCTCGCCGTCGCGGCCGGCCAGCACCCGCAGTTCGCGGGCCGCGCGGCGCGTCAGGGCCACGGCGTGGTCGACCTCGTAGAGGCGGCGCAGCCGACCGGGGTCCTGCTCGTCGGCCTCCAGCACGTCCAGGGCCGCCCGCTGCTTCTCCGCCAGGGCGAGGAACTGCATCGCGAACCGGTCGCACACCACCGCGAGGGCGTCGTCGGCCGCCGCCGGGGCGGGGGAGGCGGGCGCGGCGGGCGCGGGGCCGGGCGGCGGGGGCGGAGGCGTCCCCGGGGCCGGGGTGTCGAGGGCGGCGAGCCAGCGGCGTGCGCGTCTCAGCATCACGACGGCCTTCCGGGTCGCACGGACGGCGGACGGAGGCGACCACCACGACGCCGCATCGGTACGACCTTCCTGAACGGGCGCCGTCCACCGCGCGGAACGCGCGGGGCACCGCGCGCGGTGCGGCGGACGGGCGCGGGGGTTCGGACGGTCGGTGAAGGACCCATCACCGGACCGGACGATCATCACATTGGCACATCGCCGCGCGCCGACCAACCGGCCACGTCCGTTGTGTTACCGACAGTGATTCAATGCGACTAAATCGACTCGACATCCCTTTCATGATTGTTTGTCGCATTCAAGGGGGCCGGAGATCGGGGAAGCGGGGCCGGGACCGGGCCGCCGTCAGCGACCGGTGATGCCCTGCTCCTCGGCCCAGGCGTCGAGGCGCCGCACCGCCGCGTGGTCGGGGGTGCCGGGGGCCGCGCTCAGCAGCGACAGCACCGGGCCGTCCGCCTCGATCGCGGTCAGCGCGTGCCAGTCCAGCTCGAAGCGGCCGACCACCGGGTGGTCGAGGCGGAACGTGCGGAAGCCCGTCGCCGCGACGATGTGCTGCCCCCACCAGGTCGCGAAGTCGGCGTCGCGCACGGACAGCTCGCCCACCAGCTCCTCCAGCCGCGCCCGGCCGCGCCCGGCGGTGGCGCCCGCGCTCATCCGCAGGTGCGCCACCGCGTCGCGCGCGTGCCGCTCCCAGTCGCACAGCAGCGACCGCGTGTGCGGGTCGAGGAACACCATGCGCACGTAGTTGCGGTGGCGCGCGTCCCGCGCCCCGAGATCGGCGAACAGCGCCGAACCCAACCGGTTCCAGGAGAGGATGTCGAGGTGGCGGCCCAGCACCAGGCCGGGGGTGTCGGCCAGGTTCGCGAGCAGCCGCTCGGTGCGCGGACACACCCGGTCGCCGTCGGCCCCCGAGAAGCGGTGCTCCTCGGGGTGGGCCAGCCGCAGCAGGTGGCGCTGCTGGTCGGCGTCGAGCCGCAGCGCGCGGCCCACGGCGTGCAGCACCCCGGGCGAGGCGGTCCGCAACCGGCCCTGCTCCAACCGCGTGTAGTAGTCGGTGCTGATCCCGGCGAGGTGGGCGACCTCCTCCCGGCGCAGCCCCGGGACCCGGCGGGGGAACCCGGTCTCGGGCAGGCCGGCCTCGGCGGCGGTGACCAGGGCTCGGCGGGCGGAGAGGAAATCGGCCAAGGGTCCGCGCGATCCGCTGCCGCTGACATCCATATCGGTGGATTATGGCAGCTCCCCGAGCCTTTCACCTGGGAAAACCGTTCCCTGGAACAGATCATCCCTGGTGCGGCGCCCACCCCTCCGCCAGGGTGGTCCGCGGGGGGACACGGCCGCCGTCACGGCGCACGGGGGGAACCCGAGCGGGGGGAGAGTTCGCTCGGGACCGCGCGACGGCGGCGCGGCCGCGGCCCCGCTCCGCGTTCGACGCGGGGCGGGGCCGCCGTACGCCGTCCGCGCCGTGCGCGGTGCGGCGCGCACGCGCGCGCCGCGACGGCGGGCCTCCCGCGCGTCGGCGCGGCACCGCGCCGGCGCCCGCATCCGCCGAACGCCCGGGGCCGCGGCCGCCGGGCGCACGACCACTGGAGGCGCAGACCAATGCTGCTGTGCGCGAACCCGCCCGTTCCCGGCGACCGGACGGGGGTGTGAGGTGGCCATCGCCCGCGCCGGCGGTGCCACCGCCTACGTCCTCGGCCCCGAGAGCCTGCTGCCGGCCCGGCGGCGGCCGCGGCCCTTCCTGCTCTCCCGCGACCAGGCGGAACTCGTCCTCGACCTGCTGGACAAGGTCGACGCGCTCGTCCGGCTGAGCGGCCAGGAGCCGGAGGACGAGGCCGAGGACCTGTCGGAGCGGCTGCGCCGCCACCTGTCCACCCGGCCGGGCGGCCCGCCGGCCCCCGGCGCGGCCCGGGCGTGACCGGCCCGGGTAGCGGAGGAACCCACGTGTACTTCACCTACTTCCAACCACCCCGGCCAGGGGCGCGCGCGTTCGAGCCGTGCTGCCGGGAGTTCCCCGACGAGGCCCGCACCTGGGACGGCCGCGAGGCCCGCGCGGCGGGGCTCGCCTGCGCCCGCTGCGGTACGGACCTGCGCTGCGGCGCCGACGAGCGGGGCACGGACCGGCTGGCCTTCGCGGTGCCCGCGCCCGAGGGCGGCCTCCGCTTCGAGTGCGGCGGCTGCCACCCGGAGTTCACCGACCCGGCCACCGCCCCATGGCCCCCGTCCGCCGTCCCACCCCCGGTAGACGGCCCGGACACCCGGAGCGAGGCCTTCGACAGCGCGCCCACCGGGCGGCGCGAAGCCCCCGCCGGCGAGTCCGCCGTCCAGCGAGATGCCTACACCAGCGGGTCTGCCGTCCGGATCGATGCCCTCACCGGCGGGCCCGCCTCCGCTGCCCGGCGCGAGAGCCCCGCCGACCGGCTCGCCCCTGCGGCCCTCCCGGCGGACGCGCCCGCGATCAGACGCGGCGCGCCCCCCGACCGGCTCACCCAGGAGCCGTCCCCGGCGGACGACCCCCACCCCCCACCGGCCACCCGCGCCGCCGACCAGGGTCGGGGAGCCGAACCCCCGGAGCCCGGTCTCGGCCGGGATTCGGGCGAGCAAGCAATGAGACTGGAGTACGCCCGAAACCCGGGCGCCCCCGAGAGGGCGGACGGCCGGTCCCCGGAGGCCCCGGATGCCCCGGGCGCCTCTCCACATCCGGCCCCGGACGCCCCGGCCACGTTCGGCGGTCCGGCCCCGGCCGCGTCGAACGAGGGAAACGGCCGTGTCCCGGGTGCCCTTGACGCCTTCGGCGGTCTGGTCGCGGACGTCTCGGGGGAGGGCGGCGGCGCGTGCCCGCCCCCCTCGTGGGGTGCGGACGGGGCGGCGCCCGAAGCGGCGCCGGACCACGGCGGCGGCGCACCGGCCGCACGTGGAGTATCGGGGGTGTCCGGCACCCCCGGCGTATCGCCCGCGCGGTCGGACCGGACGGGCCCGGCCGAGCACGGCGACGAGGGACCGGCGTCCACCGCCGCGCCCGTCGGCCCCCGCGAACCGGCACCGCCCTCCGGTGCCGCGCCGGTTCCCGCGCCTCCCCCCGATGCGGCGGCGCGCTACCTGGCGGCACTCTGTGCGCTGCTGCCGTCCCCCTCGACCGGGAACCCGTCGACCGCACCGCTCGAAGCAGTGCCGCCGAGACCCACCCGCCTCCCCTGACGCGTCCCGTCGGCCCCGCTCGGCGGGGAGCCCGCCACCCGGCGGTGACCGCGCCCCGGGCCCGCCCTCCGCGCGGATCCGGGGCGCCCCTCCCGCCTTGGACGATCCCGCCGCCATCCGGCTTCGCGAGCCTTCTCCGACCTCGGCGACATCGATGTCGACGCCCGGCCGCGAAGGAGGGACGCGGTCATCCACAGAAGCCCGCTCTCCATGGCCCGATCGCGCCCCTGTGGACGGTCCGCGCCTCGCCTGCTCCGGCGGGAGGCCACGGGGCGTGGCCGGGTGTTTCATCCCGTTTCGGGGCATCGTTCCTGGTTAGCGCGGCCCGGGAGGGGGCCCCGGCCGGTACGGGGTCCAGCGGACGGGAGAGGCGTCATGACCGAGCGCGAGGACCCGCCCCGCACGGGGCGGCCGGACGACCGCACGGACGACCAAGCGGACGACGCGGCGGCGCGTCCACCGGAACGGCGGCTCGCCTCGTCGCGGGAGGATCCCGACGTGCTGCTCGACGTGCCCGAACTCAAGGTCGACGAGATCACGCTGGACGTGCGCGACCTGCGCGCACGGGTGTCGCTCCAGGCCGAGGTGCTCGACCTGCTCCGCCTCAACGTCGGTGCCGACGTCGCCCTGGGCGGCGTCTCCCTCACCATCAAGGGGGTCGAGGCACAGGCGCTGCTCAAGGTCCGGCTCGACAACGTCGCGTCGATCATCGAACGCGTCCTCGACACCGTCGACGCGAACCCCGGGATCGTGTCGGACATCGCGCGCGGCGTGGCCCCGGCCGTGTCCGCGCTCGGTGACACCGCCGCACAGACCGTCGACGCGGCGGGCCGTACCGTCGACGCGGCGGGCCGCACCGTGGGTGACGCCGCCGGCGCGGTGGGCGCCGCGGTCGACGTTCCCGGAGCGGTCGGGGGCGCGACGGACGGCCTCGGCCGGGCGGCGGACGCCGCCGGCCGCGGGGTCCGGGACGCCGGCGGGGCGGTCGCCCCTGCGGGGGCGTCGCCGGCCACCGCCCCCGCTGCCCCTGCGGGGGCGGCCGCAGCGGCACCGGGGGTAGCGCCTGCCGGCCCGGCCGCAGTTGCACGACCGGGGACGGCATCCGCCGACCCGGCCGCAGCTGCGCCGGGCGCCGCCCCCGCCGACACCACGGCGGCCGCGCCCGCCCGGAGGCAGGCGGGGGCCGATCCCGGGCGCCCGCCGAGGACGGCTCCGCACGACCGGGCGGCCACCGCTCCGGGGCACCCCGGCGCCGACGCCCCCGGACACCCCCGTGGCAACGCCCCCGGACACCCCGGCGCCGACGCCCCCGGGCACCCGGAGGCGGACTCCCCCGGTTCCGCCATCGCCGCGGCGGCGCCCTGCCCGCCCGATGCGGCCGCGCACGCGCGGGAGCCGGAGGATGCCGGGCACGGGACGCCACCCCGGAGACCGCCGGACGCGGCGGACGATGACGACGGCTCCGACAGCCCGCAACTCGACCGCGACGCCGACCTGGAGACGGGGCGCAACGGCGGCGGGCAGCCGGGCGGCGGCACGCGCCGCCGCCCGCGCGGGGCCGCGGCCGCCGGACGGGTGCTGCGCGGGGTCCGCGCGGGGGCCCGCCAGCTCGGCCGCGAGGCGGGCGGCGCGATGGCGCGCGCGGTGCGCGCCGCCCGCGAGGAGGGATGACGCGATGGCGGCCCCCGACCGGCCGCGCCGCGCCGACGTGGAGTTCACCGCTGAGGTGCGGGCGGACGAACTGACCTTCCACGACCGCCCGGAGGTGCGGGTGCGCTTCCCCGGCTCGGGCGACCGGGAGTCGGCGTCCGGCTCCGACCGGCACAACGTGCCCGACCGGGTCGAGCCCGCGACGACCTACCGCGACATCCGGGTCCGCTACCGCCTCGCCACCCGCGCCGTCCCGCCGGACGAGACCGCCCCGTCGGACGCCGATCCGCCGGGCACCGCCACGCCGGACGCCCCGGATGCCGTCCCGCCGGACACCGATCCGCCGGGCGCCGTCCCGCCCGCCGCAACCGGCCCCTCGCACGCCGACCCGTCACCGTCCGCACGCCCCGGCGCCGCAGAGGGTCCGCGCTCCGCAGGCGCGTCCGGCGGGCCCGACCGGCCGGGGCCGTCCGGCCCGTCCGCGTGACACGGCGGAGAGGGCCGCGCGCCTCGCATGGTGGCCTTTTCAGTGGCGGGGGCGGTGCGGCTCCTCCAGAGAGGGACCGGCCGCCGTACGCGCGGGGCGGGTGGTCGCGGGCGGTTGCGGGGCGGACCACCGGGCGCGTATCCGATCGCCACCGGGGGCGCCCCATCCGGTCGGTCCGGCGCGCGCCCTGTTCGGCGCGGTGATCCGGGCGAGCGGGAAGTGCGCCCCCGGCGCCGCAGCGCCGCGCCTCGGACGCGGCCGGTGCCGCGCCTGTGCCCCGATGCGGTGCGGAAGGCCGTGATCGCGGCGCGACCGGTGCCCACGCGCGTGCCGTGGTCGCCTCCGGCGTCCCGCAGGCGGTCCGGGGGAAGGCGTTCCCGCCTCGGCGCGCCCCCTGCCTCCGCGACCACCGCCTCCGTCGTCACCGCGCCCGCTGCGGCGTGGAGCGTGGTGATCGGCGCCTTCACCGGAGTTCCAGTGCGCGCCCCGGCCCGCCCGGCGCTGCCCCTGTTCTCCGCCGCTGCACCGTCCCCGCTCTCCGCTGCCGCCGTCCGCATCGGTGTGGGCGCCGCGCGGAGCGCCGTGGTCGGGACGGGTGGCCGCGCGTGCCGTGGACGAGCGCCGCTCTCCCGTCCCCGCTCTCCGCTGCCACCGATCCACCTCGATGGGGGCGTCGCGCGGAGCGCCGGGATCGGCGGCCGCACCGCCCTCCCGGCGGTGTCCCCTGGGCCGATCCCCGGCTCCCCCGGGGGCGGCCCGGAGGGGAGCGGGTCCGGCCCCGGTGCGGACACGTGCGGGTTACGAACGGGCAACGCGAGAAGACCGGGACGAATCTCGCCTTGACGTCCACCACGGGCAAAGATACAGATAGGAGGTGGTGGTATAGACCGGCCTATACCGCACCGGGCCCGCTGCGGCGGGCCCTCGTCCCGACAACGGCCATCGAGGTAGCCGCCATGCAAGCCATAGAAGGCGTACTGATCTGGATCGCCAACAACGTGTTCGGCCAGGTGGCCATCCTCATCGGCCTGATCACGCTGCTGGGCCTGGTCCTCCAGCGCAAGCCCGTGGACGAGATCGTCGCGGGGGCGCTGCGCGCCACCCTGGGCATCGTCATCCTGTTCGTCGGTGTCGACCTGTTCACCGGCGGGCTGGCGAGCTTCCAGCAGATCGTGTCGAGCGCGGTCGGCGTCGAGCCCCCCGCCGCCGAGAACTCCCTGGACGACTTCCTCGGCACGCACGGCGGCACGGTGGCGCTCATCATCACCGTCGGCTTCATCCTGCACATCCTCCTGGTGCGGCTGTTCCCCGCCGCCCGCTACGTGTACCTGACCGGGCACCTGATGTTCTGGGTCAGCGTCGTCATCACCGCCTGCCTGGTGCAGGTGTTCGGCGACCTGCCGCAGCTCACCCTGGTCCTCGCCGGCTCCGTGCTGATCGCCTGCTACTGGACGCTCCAGCCGCTGTGGATGCGCCCGTTCATGAAGCGCGTGACCGGCAGGGACGACTTCGGCTTCGGCCACACCACCTCCACCCTCGGCCTGATGACGGTCCTCGTCGCGCGCCCGTTCGGCGACCCCGAGAAGCACAGCACCGAGAAGCTGAAGCTGCCCCGGCAGCTCTCGTTCTTCAAGGACGTCAACGTCAGCACCGCGCTGGTCATCGGCGTCATCCTGCTGGTGTCCATGGCTTTCGCCGACCGGCAGGTGCTGGACGAGATCGTCGCCCAGTACAACGCCGCCGAGGGGTCGAACGTCGGCGTCTGGTCGTGGGGCGTCCTGTCGTCGCTCCAGTTCGCGGCGGGCATCGCGATCCTGCTCTACGGCGTCCGCATGTTCCTCGCCGAGATCGTCCCCGCGTTCAAGGGCATCAGCGACAAGGTGGTGCCCGGCACCCGGCCCGCGCTGGACATCCCGACGGTGTTCCCGTTCGCGCCGACCGCGGTCATGCTCGGCTTCGTCGCGAGCACCCTCACCTTCCTGGTCCTGCTCGGCGTCTTCGCCGCCGCCGGCTGGTTCACCCTCGTCCCGCCGATGATCATGCTGTTCTTCGGCGGCGGCGCGGGCGGCGTCTTCGGCAACGCGGTCGCGGGCTGGCGCGGCGCCGTCATCGGCGGCGTGCTCAACGGCGTGCTGCTCGCGGTGGGCCAGGCCGTCACCTGGGGCATGCTCGGGGCGACGGCGCCGGAGCTGGCCACCCTGGCCGACCCCGACTGGTACTTCATCACCTGGCTGCTGCTGGCCGTGGGCAACCTCGTGCCGAGCGTGTGGGCGTCGCCCGCCCTGGTCGCCGTCGCCACCGTCGCCGTCCTCGCCTGGCTGTCCGTCCGCGAGCGCCGCGCCGAGCGGCGCGCGGCGGCCGCTGAGCAGACCGAGGGGCCGGCCGAGGGAACGGCCGACCGGCAGTCCGACTCGAAGTAGACATCTCACCAAGGAGCGACCCCATGAGCAGCGACCGGCCCCTGCACGTCCTCACCGTCTGCGGTGTGGGCATGGGCTCCAGCCTGATCCTGAAGATGACCGCCGAGGACGCCTTCCGGGAACTGGGCGTGGCGGCCCGGGTGGAGAACACCGACATCTCCTCCGCCCGCGGCATGACGCCCGACATCGTCATCGGCCAGGGCATGCACACCAGCGAACTGGGCGACCTCGCCCCGGTGGTGCTCGCCGTCGACAACTTCCTGGACAAGGAGCCCATCGTCGCCGCCCTCCGCGAGCGGCTGCCCGAGCACGGCTGGCTGTAGCCGCGCCGTCCCGCCGGCCCGGGGCCGCCGCACGCCCGCCGGGCGGCGGCGGGGGCGCCCCGGGCCGGCGGCCCCGCACCCCGCCCCCTCCCACCCCCACCGTCGTCCAACGAAAGCGAGCACTGGTGGCATCGGCATCCGAGTTCGGCGCGGAGATGCGCCGCCGCCTGGAGCAGGTCGAGGAGCACAACGCGGCGGCGCTCGACGCGGCGGCCGACCTCCTCCTCGACCGCCTGGTCCGGCGTACGGGCCTCCTCCTGACAGCGGGCGCGGGGCACTCGCTGATCGGCGTCAACGAGGCGTTCTACCGCGCGGGCGGGCTGGCGCCCGTGCGCCCCCTCTACCTGCCCGAGCTGTACCCCCTGCACGGCGCGGCGGCGAGCACCGCCGCCGAGCGCACCGGCGGCCTGGCGGCGCGGGTGCTGGAGTCCGCCGAACCCGGACCCGACGACGTGCTGGCGGTCTTCTCCACCTCCGGGGTCAACCCGTACCCGGTGGAGCTGGCGATCGGTGCGCGCGAGCGCGGCCTGCCCGTCCTGGCGTTCACCTCCCGCGCGTGCAACGAGGCGGCCCCGAAGCGGGCGGGGAGCACGCTGGGCGACGAGGCCGACCTGGTGCTCGACACCCTGGTGCGGCCGGGCGACGTCGCCTACCCGGACGACCGGCCCGTCACCGCGCCGATGTCCACGCTGGCCAACGCCTTCCTGTGGAACCTGCTGCTGGCGCGGCTGCACGAGCGCGCGGCGGCGGAGGGCGCCGACCTCCCGTTGTGGCGGTCGTCCAACTTCGCCGGGGGCGACGAGGCCAACGCCGACCTGTTCCGCCGCTACGCCGACCGCGTCCCGGAACTGGGCTGACGGTCGGCCTCCGGGGCCGGACATCGGCCCCGGAGGCCGACCGCGACCACGCCGGGCGAGCGCCCGCCTCCGGCCGACGGCCGGGAACGGAACCGGGCCGGTCCCCACGGGCGGCCGGAAAGCCGGACGGTGGCGGTCGACCGGCACCGATGTGCCGGCCCCGGCCCACGGCCCCGGCCCACGGAACCGGTCGATCCGGACCGCTGCTCCGGTCGGATCGGAACCCACAGGGTCGGGCATCGACCGGGTACCCAGCGGGACCGTCCGCCGGGCACGCCCCGCACACCGGGGCACCGGCGCGCCGAACGGCGCGCGCACGAACGAGAGGACCCGAGGACACCATGGGAGAACCGACGACGGCGGACCTGCTGCCCGCCGAGGCGATCACACTGGGCGCCGAGGCCGCCGACTGGCGGGCCGCCGTCGCGGCGGCCGGGGAGCGCCTGGTGGCGACCGGTGCGGCCACGCCCGCCTACACCGACGAGATGGTCCACACCGTCGAGGAGCACGGGCCCTACATCGTGCTCGCGCCGGGGCTGGCGCTGGCGCACGCGCGCCCCTCGCCGTCGGTGCTGCGTACCGGCCTGTCCCTGGTGACCCTGGCCGCCCCGGTGGAGTTCGGCCACGCCGCCAACGACCCGGTGCGGCTGGTCATCGGCCTGGCCGCCGTGGACGCCGACCAGCACACCGGGGCGCTGGCGCGCCTGGCGCGCGTCCTGGCCGACGACGCCCGCCGGGCGGCCCTCACCGACGCCGCCTCGGCGGCCGAGGCCCGCGACCTCCTCACCGGCGCCGCCTGACCGGGGGCCGCCTGACCGGGACCGCGTCCGCGCCTCCGGTCGGCCGCGCGGCAGCGGTTCCCGGGTCGCGTTGTCCGCCGGACCGGCCGGACGCGCCTCCGGAGGGCCCTCGGCCCCCGTCGCGGCGGCCGCGCCGTGCGGACGCGCACCGGTGCGGCGGCGGGCGGCGTGCCGGTCGCGCCGGTCCGGGGGAGAATGCCCCCATGAGCCGAGGGGTGGACGGTGCGGTCGGTGCGGAGCGGACCGGCTTCCGGCTGGCCGCGTACGCGGTGTGTGTCGAGGAGGGGCGCGTGCTGCTCACCCTGCACGCGTCGGGGGCCTGGACGCTCCCGGGCGGGCGGGTCGAGCACGCGGAGGACCCCTTCGACGCGGTGGTCCGGGAGACCGCCGAGGAGACCGGCGCCGAGGCCGTGGTCGAACGCCTGCTGGGCGTGGACTCGCGGGTGATCCCGGCGGCCGACGCCCGTGCCGGGGTGGAGCACCACAACGTGGGCCTCTTCTACCGGGTCCGCGTCACCGGCGGCCCGCTCCGCCCCGAGCCGAACGGTGAGACGGTGGCGGTGGCCTGGACCCCGGTCGCCGAGGTCGCCGGCCTCCGCAGGTCCTCCCTGGTCGACGTCGGCCTGGCCCTGGCGCGGACCGCTCCGCCCACCGGCCACGTGGCCCCCGCTCCGGTCGGCGGCCTGGTCCAGCACTGAGGCGCCGACGCCGCACCCCCCCGCTGTCGGCCGTCCCCCGTTCCCGCCCGCGACGGCCCGCACCGCGCCTGCGCACACCCTCCAGCCCTCGTCCGCCGTGTCGCGGCCGGGACGGCGGCCGGCCCCGTCGACGGGCCGGAGTGGTGCGGAGCCCGCCGTCCACAGCCTGGGGACGGAGCGCCGGAATCCCCCAACGCGACGGTCCCGGCCCGGTGCGCCGGGCGGCCGCCCGGCACGCCCTCCTCGTTCCGCCCCGGCCGCCCCGGCCGTGCCGGGGAACGAAGGGCGGGGGCGGCCGGGGTGCGGGCGGAAGGTCCCGGCCCGCCGGTCCGCCGGGCGGCGGTGACGCCCGGCGGGGTCCCCCGTCCGCCGGGCGATGCGGGAGCCCGGTGTCGGTGCCGGTGGATTCGGTCGGGGGTCGGCGTGTCCGGCGCCGGACCGGAACGGGCGGGTGGCGGTGCGGTCGCCCTGCCGTCCACAGCCTGGGGGCGGCGCGGCCGCACCGGCCCCCGCATCGCGCGGCCCCGGCTCCGCCGCCCTCGGGACTGGCGGAGGCGGGCGCGGTCAGGCGTCGCGCGGGGCGAACGCGGTCAGGCGTCGCGCGGGGCGGCGCGCGCCGCCGCCGCGTCGGGGTACACCCGGAGGATGCGGTCGACCCCGACGATGCGCAGGATGCGCGCCGTGTTGTGCGGCACCGCCGCGAGGGCGGCGTCGCCGCCCGCCGACCGCGCGTGTTCGCGGGCGGCGATGAAGGCGGTGATGCCGCTGGAGTCGCAGAACGTGAGTTCGGCGAGGTCGAGCACCAGCAGCGCCCCCGGCGCCACCGCCAGGCCGCGCACCGCCGTGCGGAGCAGGTCGGCGCTGTCGTAGTCGAGGTCCCCGACGACCCGCACCACGGGCCCCGCGGGGGTCTCCTCGACGGCCACGGACAACCGGTTCACGTCCCGTCCCCTTCCGGCGCGGCGGGCACGCCCAGGCAGAGCAGCGCGGTGTCGTCGGTGAGCCCGCCGCCGAACCCGTCGATCAGCCGCACCAGCCCCGTCACGAGCCCGTCCGGTCCACCGTCCGCGTGCTCGGCGGCGAACGCGCGCAGCGCCTCCTCGCCGAACAGGTCGCGGTCGGCGCCGACGCGCGCCTCGGTGAGGCCGTCGGTGTAGAGCAGCAGGCTGTCGCCGGGGCCCAGCCGGGTGTGCGCGCCGGTGAACGGGGCGTCGGGCAGGATGCCCACGAGCATGCCGCCCGGGGTGTCGAGGAACTCCGCCCCGCCGTCGGCGCGCGTGACCACGGCCGGCGGGTGGCCGCCGCTGGCGACGCGCACGTCGAACCCGTCGCCGTCCGGCCGGAGGACCCCGAACACGGCGGTGCAGTAGCGCGGGTCGCCGCCCGTGTAGCGGTCGGTGAGGGCGGTGTTGAGCACCGCCAGCGCCGCGGCCGGGTCGGCGGCGTACGGGGCCGCCGTGCGCAGCGTGTACCGCGCCAGCGAGGTGAGGGACGCGGCCTGGGGGCCCTTGCCGGACACATCGCCCAGGAAGAACGCCCACCGGTCGCCGCCCACCGGGAACAGGTCGTAGAAGTCGCCGCCGAGCCGTTCGGGCGACGCCGTGCGGTAGTGGGTGGCGGCCGCCAGGCCGGGCACCTCCGGGAGGACGTCCGGCAGCAGGCTCTGCTGGAGCACGGTGAGCGCCGACTGCAGCCGGGCGCGGTCGTCCTCGGCCTGCCGCTGCGCCTCCTCGGCGGCGCGGCGGGCGCGCAGCAGCTCGTTCTCGTAGGCGCGGCGGTCGCGGGCGTCGGTCAGCGTGGTGCGGATGAGCAGCGGCTCGCCGCCCGCACCGGTCTTGACGACCGATGTGGCCAGCACCGGCATCCGGGCGCCGTCGGCCGCCAGCACCTCCAGGGCGATGCCGTTGACCTCGCCCCGCATCCGCAGCAGCGGGGCGAAGTGGGTCTCGTGGTACAGCCGGCCGCCGACGGTCAGCAGGTCGGTGAACCGCATCCGGCCGACCACCTCGTCGCGCTCGCGGCCCAGCCACCCCAGAAGCGTTCCGTTGACCTTGGCGATCGTGCCGTCCATCAGGGTCGACAGGTAGCCGCAGGGGGCGCTCTCGTAGAGGTCCTCCGCGCTGTCCTCCAGGAGCGCGGTGAACGCCGCGTCGTCGGACCCGCCGCCGGTGCCGCCGGCCGCGCCGCCGGTGTCGGCGGGCTCCGGGCCGCGGCTCACGCGGCTCATCACGTGCGCGCCCGTGCGAACGCGGCGATCGCCTCGGCGGTGGCCTCGGGCGCGCTGAGCTGGGGGCAGTGGCCGGTGGCGTCCAGGGTGACCAGCCGACTGCCGGGGATGGCCGCGTGCACGTAGGCGCCGACCTCGCGCGGCGCGATCACGTCCTGGGCGCACTCCACGATCAGCGTCGGCACCGCCACCGTCTTCAGGTCGTCGCGGCTGTCGGAGAGGAACGTGGTGCGGGCGAACACGGCCGCGATGTCGGGATCGGTCGCGCAGAACGCGTTCTCCAGCTCCCGCCCCAGCTCCGGGCGCTCGGGGTTGCCCATGATGACCGGCGCCATGGCGGCCGACCAGCCCAGGTAGTTGGAGTCGAGCGACTCCAGCAGCTCCTCGATGTCGGCGGCGCTGAACCCGCCCCGGTAGCCCGCACCGTCGATGTAGCGGGGGGACGGGGTGATCATCGCGAGCGCGCCGATGCGCTCGGGCGCGGCGGCCGCGGCGAGGACGCCGACCATCGCGCTCACCGAGTGGCCGACGAACACCGCGTCGGCCAGGTCGAGGGCCGCGCACACCTCGACGGCGTCGCGGGCGTAGCCGTCGAGCGCGCCGTAGCGTTCGGCGCTCCACGCCGACAGGTCGGACCGTCCCGACCCGACGTAGTCGAACCGGACCACCCGGAAGTCGGGTTCCAGGCGGGGCGCCACCAGGCGCCACAGGTTCTGGTCGCACCCGAAGCCGTGGGCGAGGACCACGGTCGGCCCGTCGGGCCGACCGGTCACCACCACGTTGTTGCGGGTCAGGACGTCCATGGGTCCCATCCTCCCACGTGCGGCCCCGGACGGGCGGACGCGCGTCGGCGGGGCGCCGGTCCGCGCCGGGGAAGCGGCGGGGCGGGGCCGCGCCGGGTCAGTCCGCGGTGGGGGCGGGCGGGTGGCGGGAGAACGCCTCCAGGCGTTCGGCGTCGGGCAGGGCGTCGAGCCGGGCGATGAACGCCTCGTCGTAGTCGACCGCCAGGGGGAAGTCGCCGATCGGCACCACGGAGTGGACCACCTGCTCGTCGTAGACGTGCACCAGGTTGAACGCCTGGCCGCCGTCGACCCCGGTCAGCCGGCCCGCGGGCCCGGCGGTGTCGAGGGTGTAGCAGGTGGCGGCGGCCACCGACACCGGTATCCCGGCGAAGGTGCTCGTGGTGGAGTAGTGCAGGTGCCCGCCGAGGATGGCCCGCACGTCGCTGCCGCGCAGGACGTCGGCCAGCTCGTGCTGCCGCTGGAGCTCCAGGATCGGCATGAGCGGCACGCTGGTGGGGATCGGCGGGTGGTGCAGGGCGAGGATGGTGCCCTCGGGCGCGGGGTCGGCCAGTTCGGCGGCGAGCCAGTCGAGCTGCTCTCGGCCCAGTTCGCCGTGGTGGTAGCCGGGCACGGTGGTGTCGAGGGCGATCAGCCGCAGCCCGCCGAACCGCAGGCTCGCCACGACCGGCTCGGTGCCGGGCGCCTGGTCGAGCAGTTCCGCGCGCAGCCGCGCCCGGTCGTCGTGGTTGCCCATCACCCACACGACCTCGGCGCCCAGGCGCCGCGCGGCCGGCTCGACCATGGCGCGGACGCGGCGGTAGGCGTCGGCCTCGCCCAGGTCGGCGATGTCGCCCGTGAGGACGACCGCCTCGGGGCGGATTCCGGACGCGCCGAGCCGGTCGAGGGCGCGCGCGAGGGTGGCGTCGGTGTCGACCACCCCGTTGAGCGGGCGGCGCCCGGCAAGGAAGTGGGTGTCGCTGATGTGGACGATGACGTGTGCCGCTTCGGAACGCTGGGGCATGCGGCACAGTCTTCCAAATCCGCCGTGCGCGGCCCGGCGGGGGGACCGCCTCCGAGGGGCCGCGCCGCCCGGTGGGGCCGGGCGCGGTCCGGTCAGTCCAGGACGGCGTACGCCTCCACTTCGACCAGCACGTCGGGCTCGAACAGGTGGTCGACGCCGATCAGCGATGCGGGCGGGAGCGGCCGGGGCAGCCCCAGTTCGTCGGCGACCCGTTCGACGCCCGCCAGGAAGGCGTCCATCTTGTCCGGGTTCCAGGCCGTGACGTAGAACCGCAGCCGCACCACGTCGGAGAAGTCCGCCCCGGCGCCGGCCAGCCCGCGCGCGGTGCCGCGCAGGGCCTGCGCGACCTGGCCCGCGAGGTCGCCGGGCGCGACCCTGTTCCCCTCGGCGTCGCGCGCGATCTGGCCGGCCACGTGCACGTGGCGGGTGCCGGTGCCGATCGCGACGTGCTGGTAGGGCACGGGTCCGAACATGCCTTCGGGGGTGAGTAGTTGCACGGTCATGGCGTCGTCCTCTCGGTTGCCCTCGGTAGGTATCCCATGTCTACTAGGTGCATGAAAGGAACTTCAACGGAACCAGGTATCGCCGAGGAGACCGCCCACGCCGCGGGGCCGGGCCCGATCACCGCGGAGCACCGCGAGCTGCTCGACCAGGTACTCGACAAGTGGTCGCTGCTGATCCTGGACCGGCTCTGCGAGCGGCCCCGGCGCTTCAACGAGCTGCGCCGCGCCATCCCGGTGGTCACGCAGAAGTCGCTCACGGCGGCGCTGCGCCGCCTGGAGCGCAACGGGATGGTCGAGCGCGTCGTCGTGAGCTCGCGGCCCGTCGCCGTCGAGTACCGCATCGCCCCGCTGGGGAAGACCCTCCAGGGCCTGATCGAGGCGCTCCTGCGGTGGAGCACCGACAACATGGCCGACGTCGAGCGCGCCCGCGCGCGGTTCGACGGCGAGCGCGACGGCGAGGTGTGACGGGCGGCCGTGCGGCCGGGGGCGGGACGCCGGCGGGGGCCGGCCTCGGATCGAGGCCTGCCCCGCCGGGTCGCGGTGCCGCGCGCGGCGGCGCGGTCAGACCGCCGACCACCCGTTGTCGACGGGGAGCACCACGCCGCTGACGTTGCGGGCGGCGTCGGACGCCAGGAACACGATGGCCGTGGCGAGCTCGTCGGGGTCGGCGATGCGGCCGATGTTCCCCGCGTACTTCCCCATGACGGCCGGGCCGCCCGGCGCGGGCGCGGCGTCGACGCTGATGGAGGTCGCGGTGCCGCCCGGGGCGACCGCGTTCACCCGGACGCCCTGCTCGCGGTACATGATCGCGGTGGACTTCACGAGCCCGGCGACGCCGTGCTTGGCGGCGGTGTAGGCGGCGCCGGCGGCGCTGCCGCGCAGGGACGCCTCCGACGCGGTGAACACGATGGAGCCGGCGCCCTTCTCCAGCATGTGCGGCAGTACCGCGCGGGTGAGCAGGAACGGGGCGGTGAGGTTGATCCGGATGACCCGCTCCCAGACGGCGTCGGTGACGTCGGCGGTCGCCGACAGGTCGTCCATGATGCCCGCGTTGTTGACCAGCACGTCGATGCCGCCGAAGCGCCCCACGGCGGTGGCGGTGACGGCGTCCACGACGTCCTGCCGGCTGAGGTCGCCGACCGCGGTCTCGGCGGTGCCGCCGGCGGCGCGGATCTCGGCGGCGGCGCTCTCGGCGGTGTCCCCGTTGAGGTCGGCGACGAGCACCCGCGCGCCCTCGGCGGCGAAGCGCAGCGCGGTCGCGCGGCCGATGCCCGCTCCGGCCCCGGTCACGATGACGCTCCGGCCGTCCAGTCCTGATCCGATCACGGCGGTCCTCCCGAGGTGCGCGGCGCCGAGGCGCCTTAATGTCACTGAGCGACTTTTTGTCTCTAAGTGACATTATCACCCGGTGAGGGGGTGGCCCGGAAGTAGAGTTGGACCGGCCCGGCCGCCCGGCGGCGGCCCGACCGGCGGAAGGAGCAGCGTGGCGGAGGCGGCGACCACCGAACCGGGACCCCCGGCGCACCGGGGCCGGCCCCCCATGTCGGAGCGCCGTCGGGCGCTCGTCCGGCTGGAGATCGCCCGCGCCGCCGTCGACCTCTTCACGGTCAAGGGCGTCGCCGCCACCACCGGCGACGACATCGCGCGCGCCGTCGGCGTCTCCACCCGCACCCTGTGGCGGTACTTCCCCGGCAAGGAGGCGTGCGTCCGCCCGCTGCTGACCACGGGCCTCGACCACATCGCCGCCCTGCTGCGGAGCTGCCCCGACGGCGTCCCGCTGCTGGACCACCTGGAGCGCGCGGGCCTGTTCGACCACGACGTCCCGCACGCCGTCGAACCCGTCGCGCACCTGATCCGGATGACCCGCACCGAACCCGGGCTGATGGCCGTCTGGCTGGAGGTGCACCACGCGGCCGAGGGCGTCTTCGCCGAGATCCTCGCCACCCGCACCGGGGCGCCGCCCGGCGACCTCGCGGTGCGCGTGCAGGCGGCCGCCCTCAACGTCGCCCTCCGGCTCGCCGCCGAGGAGCAGGCCCGCCTGGTGGCCGAGGGGGACCGGCCGCCGGCCGGCGGCCTGGGGGCGCTCATGCGCACCGCCCTCACGGCCGCCGCGCGGGGGCTGCCCGCGTTCGGCGGCGGCGCGGCCGGGGGCCCGCCCGGCCCCGGCGGCCCCCCGGCGGCCTGACGCCGCGGAAACGGCGCGGCCGCCATACTGGCCGCCGGCCGCCCGGCGAGGGGCGGCGGGGAACGGAGGAGCACGTGCACGACCACCACACGCGCCACCGGCACGGCACCGCGGCACGGGGGCGGCGGTCCGCGCTCCGCGCCCTGGCGGCGGCGGGCGCGCTCGCCGCCGCGGCCTCCTGCACGGCGCCCGGCGCCGGGCCGGACGGCGGGGCGGACGCCTCCCCGTCGCCGTCGCCGTCCGCGGCGCCGGAGCCCGTGGTCCGCGCGGACCTGGAGGAGGTCTTCGACGCCGCGGGCATCACCGGCACGTTCGCGCTGCTCGACACCGGCAGCGGCGAGCTGACCGTCGTCGAGCCCGAGATGGCCGCCGAGCGGGCGGCGCCCGCGTCCACGTTCAAGATCGCCAACAGCCTCATCGCCCTGGACGCCGGCGCGGTCGCCGACGTGGACGAGGTGGTGCCCTTCACCGGCGGCCCCCAGCCCAACCCGGAGTGGGAGCACGACATGAGCATGCGCGAGGCGCTGCCCATCTCGGCCTACCCGATCTTCCAGGAGCTGGCGCGGCGGGTCGGCCCGGAGGAGATGGCCGCCCGGGTCGAGCAGTTCGGCTACGGCAACGCCGACATCGGGGGACCGGACGACATCGACTCCTTCTGGCTGGAGGGGCCGCTGGCGATCTCCGCGGTGGAGCAGGTGCGGTTCGTGTCCGACGTCGTCACCGGCGGACTGCCCGTCGACCCGGCGCACGTCGACGCCGTCCGCCCGCTGCTGCGCGACGACGAACTCTCGGCCGAGGGCGGCCCCACCGTGTACGGCAAGACGGGGTGGTCGGACAAGGTCGACCCGGACGTCGGCTGGTTCGTCGGCTGGGTCGACGACGGCTCGGCCGCCCCGCACGCGTTCGCGCTGCGCATCGACATGGACGACGACGGGGACGTCGAGCAGCGCCGCCCCCTCACCGAGGAGCTGCTCACCCGCCTCGGCGTGCTCCCCCCGAGCGGTTCCTGAGGCGCCGCGCGCCGGTGCCCGGCGCGCCCCCGCCGGCCGGACGCCCGGCCCGGCGGGGCGCCGCGCGCCCCGCTCGGCGCGCCTCCGCCCGCTGCGGCGAGGTTTACCGTCCGGCCAGCGGGAATCACTACGGCCCAGGGACCGGTGGCGGCGCCACCGGGACCGCGTCGAACCTCACCTGAGGAGAACCGTGTCCATCCTGCAGCCGGGAATGAAGCGCATCCAGCTCTCCGTACCCGACGCGGCCGAGTTCGCCGGTGTACGCGACCTCGACGGCACCTTCACCGAGGTCGCCAACCCCAAGGAGGGGTACCGGTTCAAGCGCGACGGCATGTCGGTCGAGTTCACCTCGACCGGCCGGACGGTCCGGGACGGGGGCACCGACGTCGAGGTGTTCGTCGCCGCGGAGGTCCGGCACTCCGCCTCCCTGTGACCCGGGGCGGATGACGACGGGGTCGCGGTCGGCGGCCGCGGCCCCACTCACCCACTCAGGGAGGCGGAGAACCGGTGTCCGATGCAGTCCGATGGGAGGATCTCGATGACGACGTCCTGCTCGACCTCGTCCTGGACATGATGGACCGCCACCCCGAGGCGCCGCCGATCGCCCGCCTGCGCCAGGCGCTCACCGACGACGAGGACCTCGCCCCGCCGCAGCGCCGGCGGTGCCTGACCCCGCCCCCGCCCGGCGCGGTCCGCACCCTGCGGCTCACCCGCCCGCGCCCGCGCCGCGACGCGGTCGCGCCCCCGTCCCGCTGACCCGGTCGGCACGCCGGGGCCGCGTGTGCGACCGGCGGGGG
>NZ_BCRK01000101.1 GCF_001552555.1 Nocardiopsis trehalosi NBRC 14201
ACCAGCCCGCCACCGCCGCCCTGGAACGCCGGCGGCGCGCTGTGGCGCCCGCCCTCGGCCGGGTCCCACACGTGGAACTCCCCGCTCTGCGGGTCGGGGGCGTAGAGCGGCGGCAGCCGGTCGAGCTTGCCGGCGGGCAGGTGGAAGCCGGTGTCGTCCATGCCCAGCGGGTCCAGGACGCGTTCGCGCAGGAACTCCTCGAACGGCCGGCCGGTGACCCGGGAGACGAGCACGCCGAGCAGGTCGCTGGCGATGTGGTACTGCCACCGCTCCCCGGGCTGGTGCATCAGCGGCAGCTCGCCGAGGCGGCGCATCCACTCGTCGGGCTCGGGCATCGGCTCCGGCAGGTCGGGGGTGATGCCCTGCGCGAAGACCGCGTTCATGATCGGGGTGCCGAGCGACGTCTGGTCCATGCCGAGCCCGAACGTGGACGACAGCACGTCCCGCACGGTGATCGGCCGGCGCGCCGGCACGGTGTCGTCGAGGGGGCCGTCGATCCGCTTCAGCACCCGCCGGTCGGCGAGTTCGGGCAGCCACTCCTGGACCGTGTCGTCCAGGCGCAGCCGGCACTCGTCCAGCAGCACCATCCCGGCCGCGACCGTGACGGGCTTGGAGGTGGAGGCCATGCGGAAGATGGTGTCGCGGGCCATCGGGGCGCCGCCGTCGTGGCGCATGGTGCCCAGCGCCTCGACGTGGGTCTGCCCGCCCCGGCCGACCAGGGCGACGACGCCGGGGATCCGCCCGGAGTCGACGTGCCGCTCCAGCACGTCGTGCAGTCGCCGCAGTCCGGCCTTGGTGAAGCCGCGGTTGCCGGTGTCCATCGTGTATCTCCTCGTGAGTGGTCGATCGGGTCCGCCCCGGTGCGGCGCTCGGCGCCTTCGCGCACCGGTGGGGAGGTCAAGGGGGTGGGGGTGGGGTGGCGGGGCCGTGCGGTTACGGGGCCGCGGTCGGCTAGAGGCTGCGGGCGGAGATGTCGCCCTGGACGGTGGTGGCGCGGATGTCGAGCGCCGGGGTGCCGCTGTTGACCAGGGCGTTGCTCACGCGGCCGTGGTCGGTGCCGGCGTCGAGGGTGGCCGAGGTGCCCGCGGCGGCGGCGACCGCGATGTCGCCGGCCTGGGTGCTCAGGGTGAGCGTGCCGCGCACCGCCTCGGCGATGCGGATGTCGCCGCGCATGGTGCTGATCTCGGCGGAGCCGTCCAGCCGGCCGACCTCGACGTCGCCTTCGAGCGCCGTGAGGCGCAGGCTCGCGGCCTCGGCGATCTCGATGCTGTGGTACGCGCCCTCGAAGGCCACGTCACCGAGGCGGCCGACGCCGCGCAGTTCGGCGGCGGTGGCCGTGGCCTGGACGGCCGAGCCGGCCGGGAGCCGGACCGTGACCGCCACGGACCCGGGGCGCGAGACGCGGTTCGCGGGTGCGGGGGTGACGACGCGCAGGACGCCGTCGGCGTAGTCGACGCTGGTCTGCTCGGCGGCCGCGGCGTCGCGGGACGTCCCGGCGTCGGCCGGCCGGACCTCGACCGTGGTGTCGGCGCGGTCGGCGGCGATGAACTCGACGCGCCCGGCGGGCAGCTCCAGCACGGCGGTGATGGGGGCGGGGGTGGTGAAGGTCTGCATGGTGTCCTCCGGGGGGCTTCTCTGTTTCCGACAACGCAAACGCTACGTTGCTTTCCATATGCATGCAACACGATCATTGCGAGTGTTCGGCGAAAAGCCAGTTCAGAGGCTGATAATCATTGCGTTGGGGGAGAATTCAACGCAACGATCGCCGAATGGGTGTTGCAATGAATCGAAAGTGAACGCTCCGGCGGGCGGCGCGGGGGGCTCCGGCGGCACGCTCCCGTTCCCCGGGCGGGCGCCGGGCGCCGGGCGTCGGGGGCGGCGCGGCGCCACCGGGGACGCGCCTCGCCCCGGGCGGGTGGCCGCGCTCAGATCCAGCCGTGCTCGGCGGCGACGCGCGCGGCCTCGTGCCGGTTCGCGGTGCCGAGCTTGGCGATGGCGGCCGCGAGGTGGTTGCGCACGGTCCCCCGGGAGAGCGAGACCCGCCGGGCGATCTCGTCGACGGGCGCGCCGTCGCGCGCCAGGGCGAGGACGTCGGCCTCGCGCGGGCTCAGCGGGGAGTCGCCCGCGCTGATCGCCTCGGCCGCCAGCTCGGGGTCGACGTAGCGGCCGCCGGCCGCGACCTTGCGCACGACATCGGCGAACGCGCGGGAGGACACCGTCTTGGGCAGGAAGCCGCGCACACCCGCGGCGAGGGCCGACTTCAGGTAGCCCGGCCGCCCGTGCGAGGTCACGATGACGCAGCGGCAGTCCGGCAACTCGGCCGCCAGCCGCCGGGCCACCTCGATGCCGTCGGGGCCGGGCAGCTGCAGGTCGAGCAGCGCCACGTCGGGGCGGACCCGCAGGGCGGTGGCGAGCGCCTCGTCGCCCGACGCCGCCCGCCCCACGACCTCGAACCCGTCCTCCAGGTCGAGCAGCCCGGCGATGGCGTCGCGGATGAGGTGTTCGTCGTCGGCGACCAGGATGCGCGTCATGCGGGGGCGTCCTTCCGGAGCGGGACCGTGGCTTCGAGCAGGAACCAGTCTCCGTCGCGGTGCGCGGTGACGCGCCCGCCGAGCGCGCGGATGCGCTCCGTCATCGAGCGCAGGCCCGTGCCCCCGCCGGCGCCGGGCGCGGCGTGCCCGGCGGCCGCGCCGGTCCGCGCGGGGCCGGGGGCGCCGTCGTTGGCGATCGTCAGGAGCACTTCACCGTCCTCGTGGGCGGTGGCGAGCGTGACCCGGGTCGCCTCCGAGTGGCGCAGCAGGTTCGTGACGCCCTCGCGGACGACCCACGCGAACGCCTCCGCGCACTCCTCGGGCACGGGGTCGCCGGTCACCGTGCAGCGGATGCCCGCGGACTCCAGCAGCGACCGCGCGCCCGACACCTCGCTGTCCCACGTCGTGCGGAGTTCACCGCGCACCACGCGGCGCACCTCGGTCCCCGCCGTCTCGGCGAGCCGCCGGACCTCGGTGATCTCATCGGCGGCCCGTCCGTCGTGGCCGCGCCGGACGAGCTCCGACGCCAGCGAGCTCTTGACCGCGATCGTCGCCAGGGTCCGGCCGAACACGTCGTGCAGGTCGCGCGAGATGCGCAGCCGCTCGTTGGCGAGCGCGAGCGCGGCGCGGGTCTCGTGCGCCGCCTGGAGTTCGAGCAGCACCCTCAGCATCCACGCGCTCGACCAGCACAGCCACAGGACCAGGGTGATCATCCCCGTCCCGACCAGCAGGGGCACGAGGTCGGTGACGCCCACGAACGGAACGGTGAGGGCGACGGCCGCCGCGTTGAGCACCAGCACCCGACGGGTGTCCAAGGCCGGTACGAGGCTCGCGGCGGCCGAGCCGATCGCCGCGGCGACCGTCAGGCCCATCGCGGGGAGCGGGAGCGGGTGGGCCACGGCGATGAAGGCCGCCAGGACCAGCCCCCACGCGGCGGCGCCGCCGAGGGGCAACGGCCGCGCGCGCCCGACCACGGCGTCCATGCCCCACTTGGTGGCGAGCATGTTCCCGATGACGAGGGCGACGGCCAGCACCCCCGCCGCGATCAGAGCGGCGCGGGGCGCCCCGGTGAGCCGGTCGGCCTCGACGGCGCTCCGGAGGAGGGTGCCGACCGGGAGTGAGACGGCCACGTAGGTGGACCAGCGGACGTAGGTCTCGAACCTGCGTGCGCCCACCGGCCGCGGATCGCTCATGCCCGCCATTGTCCCCGCACACACCGCCCTCTCACACCCGCCCGGCCGGCGCGTACCCGGGCGCCCGCACCGCCGGGGCTCCGGAGGCCGGACGGGGAGCCGGCGGGGGAGGGGAGAGGCCGTGGTCGGGATCCATACCCCGAACCTAGAACGGATCCGGCCCGTGACCGGGTGCCGCGGGTCACGAATCCCCTCCGCGTCCCGCACGGGCCGGGCATGACACATGTCATGGCCCGGAGGCGGTGGCCCCGCACGCCCGGCGGGTCGGCCCCGAACGGCACGGGGGCGCCCCCGCGGGTGCGGGGCGGCGCCGGGCGGGGGTCAGTGGTCGGTCGGCTGGGGCGCTGGCGGGGCGGTGCCGGCGGCGCCGGTGGTGCCGTACTCGCCGGCCGCCCAGGACGCGAGCAGCTGCATCCGCTCGGCGGACGCGGACCCGGGCTCGGCGGTGTAGATCGTGAGGGTCAGCCCGGGCTCGGCCTCCATCTCCAGCCCTTCGTAGGCGAGGGTCATCTCGCCCACGATCGGGTGGCGGAACGTCTTGAAGCCGGTGCCGTGGCGGCGGACGTTGTGGGCGCCCCACCGGCGGCGGAACTCGTCGCTGCGGGTGCCGAGTTCGCCGATGAGGTCGTGCAGCTCCTTGTTGTGCGGGTCGCGGCCGGCCTCGGTGCGCAGGATCTCCACGGTGGCCTCGGCGAACATCTCCCAGTCCGGGTAGAAGTCGCGGGCCCGCTCGTCCAGGAACGTGAACCGGGCGTTGTTGGGCGGCTGCCCCGGCCCGTCGAACACGTCCTTGTAGAACGCCCGGGCCAGCGTGTTCACCGCGAGGATGTCCATGCGCCCGTTGCGCACGAACGCGGGCCCGGCGGTCACCGCGTCGAGCGTCCACTGGAGGCTGGGGTGCGGGGTCCAGCACTTCGGGTTGCGGCGCTTGCGCGGCCGGGCGACGGGGCTGGCGGCGTGGGCGAGGTCGAACAGGTGCGCGCGCTCGGCGTCGTCCAGGCGCAGGGCCCGGGCGATGCTCTCCAGCACCTCCGGTGAGGCGCCGCTGATGCCCCCGCGCTCCAGCCGGGTGTAGTACTCCACGCTCACCCCGGCCAGGGTGGCGACCTCGCTGCGCCGCAGGCCCGCCACCCGCCGGTTCGATCCGGCGGGCAGTCCGACCTGGTCCGGGGTCACGCGGGCCCTGCGCGTCGTGAGGAACTCCCGGACCTCCGCTCGGTTGTCCATGCCTCCACGGTATGCCGGGGAGGTGGTGCGAAGGAGTCCCTGCGGGTACCCCCATCAGCCGGGACTCCCTTGATCGAGGCGCACGTGGTGTCGTGGACGGGTTGCAAGATCCGAGTGGAGGAGGACCATGCGCGCTGTCGTGATGCACGCACCCCGCGACGTCCGCGTCGAGGACGTGGCCGCGCCGGAGATCGTCGAGCCGACGGACGCGGTCATCCGCGTCACCGCCGCCTGCATCTGCGGTTCCGACCTCTGGCCCTACCGGGGCGTCGCGGAACTCGGCGGGCCGACGCGGATGGGGCACGAGTACATCGGCGTCGTCGAGCGGATCGGAGACGGGGTCCGCGACATCGGGGTCGGCGACTTCGTCGTCGGGTCGTTCGTCGCCTCCGACAACACCTGCGAGATCTGCCGGGCCGGCTACCAGTCCCGGTGCGTCCACCAGGTCATGATGGGCGCGATCGGCACCCAGGCCGAGTACGCCCGCATCCCGCACGCCGACGGCACCCTCGTGAAGGTGCCCGGCGAGCCCACCCCGGCGCAGGCCCGCAGCCTGCTGGCGGCCTCCGACGTGCTGGGCACCGGCTGGTTCGCCGCCGTCGCGGCCGAGGCGGGGCCGGGCAAGACCGTCGCCGTGGTCGGCGACGGCGCGGTCGGGCTGCTCGGCGTCCTGGCCGCCCGGCGCCTGGGCGCCGAGCGCGTCATCGCCATGTCGCGCCACGCCGACCGGCAGGCGCTGGCCCGGCGGTTCGGCGCCACCGACGTCGTCGAGGAGCGCGGCGAGGCGGGCGTGGCCAGGATCAAGGAGCTGACCGGCGGGTACGGCGCGCACTCCACCATCGAGGCAGTCGGCACCCAGGAGTCCATGACGCAGGCCATCGGCGCCACCCGGCCCGGCGGGCACGTCGGCTACGTGGGCGTCGCGCACGGGGTGGAGCTGGACGGCCTGGAGCTGTTCTTCGCCACCGTGAACCTGCTCGGCGGCCCCGCGCCTGTGCGCCGCTTCCTGCCCGATCTGGTCGACCTGATCATGACCGACCGGATCGACCCGGGCGCCGTGTTCGACCTCACCCTGCCCATCGAGGAGGCGGCCGAGGGCTACCGGGCGATGGACGAGCGCCGTGCCACCAAGGTGCTGCTCACCCTCTGACCCGGACCCGTCGGCGGGCGCCCCGGGGTCCGCCCCGGGGGCCCGCCCATGACCGGCGCCGTCCGATTTGCGTATCTCGCGGGGAGACTGAATCATGTGGTGGTGAAAACCGTTTTCATCGCCACATGAGAGGGCGGTCTCCGTGCCATCCACCGGTGCGCCGCCAGGTGCCCCCACGCTCGCGGCGCCGGACGCGACCGCCGACCCCGGCGCGGCGCGCCCGCCCCGCCGCCTCGGCGCGTCGGCCGCGACCGCCGTGCTCGTCCCGCTGCTGGCGGTCTCGGTGCTGCTCGCCATCGGCCTGGGGTCGGCCGGCGTCGCCCCCGCCGACACCCTGCGCTACCTGTGGGCGGGGCTCACCGGCGGGACCATCCGCGCCGACGAGGTCCCGACCTACCAGATCGTCTGGCAGCTGCGCACCCCCCGCGTGCTGCTCGCGGCCGTCGTGGGCGCCGGGCTCGGCGCGGTCGGCGTCGCCGTGCAGGCGATGGTGCGCAACCCCCTCGCCGACCCCTACGTCCTCGGGGTGTCCTCGGGCGCCTCGGTGGGCGCGGTCGCGGTCGGCGTCTTCGGACTGCTGAGCGCGCTGGGCGTCTACGCGGTGTCGGCGGGCGCCTTCGCCGGCGCCCTCGCCGCCACCCTCCTCGTCCACCTGCTCGCCCGGTCCCCGCTGGGCACCACCCCCCTGCGCCTGGTCCTCACCGGGGTCGCGCTGTCGTTCGGCTTCCAGGCGGTCATGAGCGCCATCATCTACTTCACCCCCAGCGGCGAGGCCACCAGCGCCGTGCTGTTCTGGTCGATGGGCGGGTTCGGCGCCGCCACCTGGGGGGTCCTGCCGCCGGTCGCCGCCACCGTGGTCGCCGGCGCCCTCGTCCTGCGCGCGCTGGGCCGCCCCCTCGACGCGCTGGCGCTGGGCGACGAGTCCGCCGCCTCACTGGGCGTCGACCCCACCCGGGTGCGCCGGGTGCTGTTCGGCCTGACCGCACTGATGACCGGGGCCATGGTCGCCGTCAGCGGGGCGGTGGGGTTCGTCGGCCTCGTGGTCCCCCACGTGGTGCGCATCCTCGTCGGCGCCGGGCACCGCCGGGTGCTGGCCGTGGCGCCGCTGGTCGGCGCGGTGTTCATGGTGTGGGCCGACCTCGCGGCGCGCGGCCTGGTCGCCCCCCGCGAACTCCCGCTGGGCACCATCACCGCCCTGGTCGGGGTGCCGGTGTTCATCGTGCTGCTGCGCCGCCGCGGCTACCTGTTCGGGAGCCGGTGATGGACCTCCGACTCGACGGCGTCACGGTCGAGGCCGCCGGACGCACCCTGGTCCACGACCTGTCCCTGGACGTCCCCGACGGCGGCGTCGTCGGCCTGGTCGGCCCCAACGGCTCGGGCAAGTCCACCGCGCTGCGCTGCGTCTACCGGGCGCTGCGGCCCACGCGGGGCGCGGTCCTGCTCGGCGGCACCGACACCACCGCGCTGAGCCTGCGCGACAGCGCCCGCTCCGTCGCCGCCCTCACCCAGGAGAACGGGGGCGAACTCGACTTCACCGTCGCCGAGACCGTCGCCCTCGGCCGCACCCCCCACCTGCGCGGCAACGCCCCGCTGAGCGCCCGCGAGCGCGGCCTGTGCCGCGACGCCATGGAGCGCATGGACGTCGCCCACCTGGCCGACCGCGGCGTGCTCACCCTCTCGGGCGGCGAGCGCCAGCGGGTTCTCGTGGCCCGCTGCCTGGTCCAGGAACCCGAGGTCCTGGTCCTGGACGAACCCACCAACCACCTCGACGTCCGCCACCAGGTGGGCCTGCTGTCGCTGCTGCGCGCCACCGGACTGACCGTGCTGCTGGTGCTGCACGACCTCAACCTGGCGGCGGCGGTCTGCGACCGCATCGGCGTCCTGGAGCACGGCCGCCTCGTCGCCGCCGGCACCCCCACCGACATCCTCACCGCGCCCCTGGTCAAGAGGGTCTTCGGCGTCGACGCCGAAGTGGTGGCGCATCCGCGCACCGGCGACCCGCAGCTGCTCTACACCGTGCGCCCCTGAGCACGCCTCCCCGTCCCGGCCGCGCGGCGGCCGGCCGCGCGGAGCGCACCGGCGCCGCCCCCGTCCCCCCAGCACCACCCCCGCCCCCATCGGAAAGGCCGAACCCCCATGACACCGCACACGCCGGCGGCCACCCCGCCCCGCCGTCCGCTCCTCCTCCGCACGGCGGCCTGCGCCCTGGTCGCGACCGTCGCCGCGGCCGGCTGCGGAGCCCAGGTCGAGGGCGGTGCCGAGGACACCCGCACGGTCACCGTCGAACGCTGCGGCGAGGAGGTCACCTACACCACGCCGCAGCGGGCGGTCGCCTACGAGGGCGGCAGCGCCGACAAGCTGTTCGCGCTCGGGCTGACCGACCACGTGCACGGCTACGTCATGCCGCCGGCCAACCCGCCGGTGTCGGAGTCGCCGTGGGCCGAAGAGTACGAGAAGGTCGAGTTCCTCGGCGACGACCTGCTCAACCGCGAACTCGTGGTCGACGCCCGCGCCGACCTCGTCGTCGCCGGCTGGAACTCCGGGTTCAGCGACGAGCGCGGCATCACGCCCGAGATCCTGGACGACCTGGGCATCCAGAGCTTCATGCACACCGAGTCCTGCTACAACTACCCCGGCCACCCGCAGCGGGTCGCCCCGTTCGACGGCCTCTACACCGACCTGGAGCGGCTGGGCGCCATCTTCGGCGTCGAGGACCGCGCGGCGGAGGTCGTGGCCGACCTGCGCGAGCGCGTCGACCGGGTGCGCGAGCAGGCGCCCGAGGGCGACCCGGTCCCGGTCTTCCTCTACGACTCCGGGACCGACCAGCCGTTCACGGCCGCCGCGCAGGTGCCGCCCAACGACATCATCCGCTTCGCCGGGGGCCGCAACATCTTCGCGGACCTCGACGAGCGCTGGACCCAGGTCGGCTGGGAGGCCGTCGTCGAGGCCGAACCCGAGGTCATCGTCATCCTCGACTACGGCGACCAGTCCGCCGAGGAGAAGATCGAGTTCCTGAAGTCCTCCCCGGCCACGGCCGAGCTGCCCGCGGTGCGGGAGGACAACTTCTTCGTCCTGGACTACAACGAAGGCATCTCCAGCCCGCGCAACGTCGACGGGCTGGAGAAGTTCGCCGAGTACCTGCGCGACCTGGACGCCGCGTAGCCACCGCCCGCACAGCCGGCCGCCCGCCGCCCCGAGCACGTCCGCCGAGGAGGACCGTGTCCCCCCACCCCCGCCCCCCTGCCCCGCCCGGGCGGCCGCTGGTGCGCGACCCCGCGTTCCTGCGCCTGTGGACCGGCACCACAGCGTCCGGCCTGGCCACCTGGGCGCTGCCGTTCATCCTGGGGCTCGCCGTGCTGGACGGCACGCTCACGGCGGGCGGGCTCGGCGCGGCCCTGGCCGCGCGCACGGCCGGGTTCCTCGCGGCGGTGCCCGTCGCGGGGGCGCTGGCCGACCGGCTGTCCCGCCGTCGGGTGGTGACCTGGTCGGGCCTTGCCGCGGCCGGGGCCTCGCCGCTGGTGGCGGTGGGCGCCGCCGAGTCCGCCCTGCTGATGGCGGCGGCCGCGGCGGTGGTCGGCGCGGGCCAGGGCGCGTGCCGGCCGGCGTTCCAGGCGCTGACCGCCGAGGTGGTTCCCGAACCGCGCCGCCAGGAGGCCAACGCCGCGCTGACGCTGTCGGTGCGGGTGACCACCCTCGTCGCGCCGGGTGCCACCGCGCTGCTGTCGACCGTGCTGGGCACCGGGGTGCTGGTGGCGGGCACAGCCCTGCTGTGGGCGGCCGCCGCCCTGCTCCCCCCGCGCGGGGCCGACGCGCCCCCGGGCGCGGACGTCACCGGGGCGGCCGGGGCGGCCCGGCCGTCGCTGCTCACCGACCTCGCCGACGGCCTGCGCGAGGCGCGCCGCCACCCGTGGTTCGTCTCCGGGCTGGGCGCGCTCACCGCGGTGATCGCCACCGGGTACTCGGCCACCGGGGTGCTGCTGCCCGTGGTCGGCCGCGACTCCTTCGGCGGCGAGGCCGTCCTGGCGGGCGCGCTGACCGGCTACACCGCCGGGGCCCTCGCGGGGGCCGTGCTCATCGCCCGGTGGCGTCCGCCCTCGGCGGGCTGGGCGGCGCTGGCCGGCCTGGCCCTGTACGGGTTCGCGCCGCTGAGCCTGCTCGTCGCGGCCCACCCCGCCGTCGTGGTGGGCGCCTACGTGCTCGCCGGGATCGGCATCGAACTGTTCAACGTCCCCTGGTTCACCGCCACCCAGCGCGAGGTCGAGCCGTCAAAGCTGGCCCGGGTGTCGTCGCTGGACTTCCTGTTCTCCTACGGCCTGGCCCCGGCGGGCCTGGCGCTCATCGCCCCGGCCGCCGACGCGTTCGGGACGGGGCCGGTCCTGGCCGTGTGCGCGGCCGTGTGCTTCGCCGCCCCCGCCGCCGCCGCGCTCGCCCCGGGCGCCCGGCACTTCCGCCGCGCCCCCGCGGCCGCCCTGGAGGGCGCCCGACCGCGCCGGCACCCTCCCCGGCGGCCACGTAAGCCCCGTGCGCCGGACGAGGCGCGCCAGCGGGCCCGTCCTCCCGGGGGAGGCGCGGCCGCCGGTGCGCCGTCCGGTGTCTAGGCTGGCGCCATGCCCGCACACGTCCGTCTCCGACCGATCACCGAGGACGACCTCCCTCACCTGGAACGCCTGCAGGACCGCGAGGAGGCCGGGCCGTTCGGGTTCTTCGGCTTCCACGACCCCGGACGGCTCCGCAGGGAGTGGGCGGACCGCGGCCTCCTCACCGATGACGGCGGGCGGCTGGCCGTCGCCCATGGGGCGGACGGCCGATTCCTGGGCGAGGTCCAATGGCGGCGGGTGCTGCAGGGGCCGGCGTCGCCCTGCTGGAACATCGGGATCTCACTTCTCGCCGCCGAGCGCGGCAGGGGGTACGGCACGCGTGCTCAGCGCCTGCTCGCGGAGTACCTCTTCGCGCACACCCGGGCGAACCGCGTCGAGGCGAGCACCGATGTGGCGAACACCGCCGAGCAGAAGGCCCTCGAAGGGGCGGGCTTCACCCGGGAGGGCGTCCTGCGCGGCGCCTGCTTCCGGGACGGCGCCTGGCGGGACATGGTCATGTACGCGGTACTCCGCTCCGACGTGCCGCCCGCGCCGTCCGCCGGTCGGTGACGCCTCCCGCTCATCGACGTCGAAGCGGGCCTGCCCATCGGGTGCGGGACGGGTGTCCTCCGCGTGGAGGGACGCGCAGGGCACGGTTGGGGCCTGCGGGTCGATCCCCCGCGTCCGAGTCGGGTACGGCACGCCTTCCCGCTCGGATCGGCCCGGGTCCGCATCCGGCGGAGCCTACGGCGCGGCGGGAAGCCGGACCGTTACGCGGAGACCGCCGGTGGGGCGGGGGGTGAGGTCGAGTGCCCCGTCGTGTGTCCGGACGATGCTGTGCACGATGGCCGGCCCGAGGCCGACACCGGCGTGCGAGACCGCACAGTACGCCCTGCGGCTGGACCGGGTGTCCTCGGTGGACGACGTACTGATCAACGCCGCCGGCGCCGGACCGGCCGCGCTCGCGTCCCACCGCTGGTGGCGCGCTACGGCCAAGGCGCCGGTGTTCTCTCCACCACCGACCGCGTCCCACCTTGATAGATCTGTCTGATGTGCTTGGCCGTTTCCGGGCGGGCCGGGGCTCCGGTCGGGTTGCAGCGGGCGTGTGATTTGTGTGCAAGATAATTGGCGAGTCCCGCCCGGGTGTCTTCGCAGCTCCATGCGGGAATGGGGGCCGAGCGCGTGGCATTGATGCACGAGTGCGTAGGCCGCGACGTGTGAGGACACCCGTCAGCGGTGCCGGATAGCGCGGTAAGAGGAGGTACACGAGGATGGTCGCCCCCGTGTCGTCGCTCGTGACAAAGGGCGTGTCCGAGCCCGTACGCCATCGACCGTCCCCAGGTCAACCGGTGGCGGCGAGGACGTCACGGGTCATTTCCCCGCAGGTGGAAATCGCTGCCGACCAGACCTCCGGTCGGTGAAACCCCGGGTCGCGATGAGCGGCCGGATCCGGTCATGGATTTCTGGTTCCGTTCGGGGCCCGTGTGGTCGAGCATAGGCGGATGACGCGGCCGGGGAGCGGCGGGGGAATAAAAAGGGGGGTAAATGCATCCGGTGGGGCGAATGCCGCTTGACGGCGGCGGAGAAGTCCTGTTCGAAACGGTTGCGCCATTCGACGCCGGTGGGATCGACGGGCCGGTGCCGGCGGGACGGGTGGCCGACGCGCTGCGGGAGATGCCCGCGTCCCTGCAGCAGGGCCTGGCGCCGGTGCGGGAGATGGCGGGCGCGGTGGTGGCCCAGTTGCGCGAGGCGGGGCCGGTGGGGCCGGCGGAGGTCGAGGTGGAGTTCGGGTTGAACCTGTCGGCCCAGGCCGGGGCGGTCATCAGCAAGGGCGGGGTGACGGCGCACCTGAAGGTGCGGGTGCTGTGGAAGGCCGGGTCGGACGCGGACGGGAAGGTCTGAGAAGCGGCCGATGACAGCCGAAGACACACAGCTCATGCAGGCCGACGGCGCCGGTGCCGTCCCGGGCATGGGCGCGGACCTCTCCCGCGGTTCGTGGGGATCGGCTTCGGTGGTGCAGGTCCTGGCCCCGGGCGGGGGCGCGGCCGGGGCGGGCTTCGTGGCCGCAGACGGGCTGGTGGTGACCTGCGCGCACGTCCTGCCCGCCGAGCGCGCCCCCGAAGACTGGGTGCGGGTGTGCTTCCCCCGGCTGGAGGGGGCACCGGTGGTCGCCGCACGGGTCGAGGTCGTGGACCCGGCGGCCGACGTCGCGGCGCTGCGGCTGGAATCGATGCCCCAGGGCGCCGCCGTGGTGGGGTTGGGGTCGGCGTCGGGGTGCGGCGGGCACCGGGTGTCCTCCTACGGGTTCCCCGCGCAGGCCCCCCGGCGCGGGCACTTCGGCTACGGCACCGCCGGCGGCCTGCTGCCCGACGGCGGAGGGGGCGGCCTGCTGCAGTTGACGGGCGCCAACGACCTCACCACCGGGTTCAGCGGCGGGCCCGTCATGGACGAGGTGACGCACCTGGTCATCGGCATGGTCACCGCGATCACCGCCCCGGACGGGCACCGGCGCGGGACGGGCATCGCCTACGCCACCCCCGCCGAGGTGCTGCGCGAGATCGTGCCGGGGTTGGCCGAGCTGCAGGTCGCCCCCTACCGGGGGCTGGAGCCCTTCACCACAGGCGACGCCCGCTGGTTCCACGGCCGCCGGGAGGTGGTCGACGCCGTGGTGGACAAGATGCGCCGCCACCGGCTGGTGCTGCTGCTGGGGCCCTCCGGGGCGGGCAAGTCCTCGCTGGTGCAGGCCGGGGTCGTGCCGGCACTGGCGGACGGCGGACTGCCGGGCAGCGACCGGTGGCTGCCCGTGGTGGTGCGGCCGGGCCGCGACCTGGTCGCGGCCCTGGAGGAGGCGGATCTGCCCGTGACCGCATCCGGGGGGCTCGGCCCGGCGGTGGACCGGCGGCTGGCCGACGAACCCGGCCGCGACCGGGTGGTGCTGGTCGTCGACCAGTTCGAGGAACTCCTCACCCACCGACCCGGCACCCCCGAAGGCGGACGCCGTCCGCCATCGTCGCCCTCCGGCGACGCGCCCGCGGACGCCGGCGCCTCAACCACGACGACGGCGGCGGCCGAGCAGACCGGTGCCGAGCGGGGGGCGGCCTTCGCCGAGGAGTTGGCCGCGGCGGTCGAGGCCGATGCCCGGCTCAGCGTGGTCCTGGTGATGCGCAACGACTTCTACCCGCGCCTGGCCGAGGCGCATCCCGGGCTGCTGCAGGCGGCCGTCCCCGGCTCGGTGAACATCCCCGCCCAGCTCACCGCGGCCGAGCTGCGCGCCATCATCACCCGGCCCGCCCTCGACGCCGGGGCCCGCCTGGAGGACGGGCTGTGTGAACGCATCATCGCCGACCTGCGCGACGCCGACCCCGACCGCCGCACCTCCGCGACCCTGCTGCCGCCGCTCCAGCTCGCCCTGGCCCACCTGTGGGAGCGCCGCACCGATGGCCGCCTGACCCACGACGCCTACCAGCGCATCGGAGCGGTGACCGGGAGCCTGGCGGCCTGGTGCAACAGCGCCGTCCACAAGCTGCCCCCCTCCCGCCGGCCGGTGGCCCAGCGCCTTCTGTCCGCCCTGGTCCGCCCCGCTGATGAAGCCCTCGGTATTCCGGCCACCCGCCAGCAGGTGCCGCTGGCCCGGTTGGCCGCCCTGGCCGCCGGCGCCCCCGGTGGCCGGGAGGCACCCGGGGAGGTCTTCGACGAGGTCGTGTCCGCCTTGAGCCGGGACCGCATCATCATCACCGCCACCCGGCCGCACAGCGGCGGCCGTCCCGGCGAGCCGGTGGCGGAGCTGATCCACGACGCGCTCCTCCGCGACTGGGGCGAACTGCGGGAGTGGGCGAGCCGCGACCAGCGCTTCCAAGTGTGGCTGCACCGCACCACCGAGCACGCCCGCCGCCACGCCCACAGCGGGGTGCCCGCGGACCTGCTGGCCGGCACCGCTCTGGCCGAGGCCCTCGACTGGGCCCGCCAGCGCGAGATGCCCGCCGATATCACCGCGTTCCTGACCGCCAGCCGGCACCACGAGCAGGCCACCGTCCGCCGCTCGCGGCGCCTCAACACCGTCCTGGCGGGCCTGCTGTCCCTGGCGCTGGTGGCCACCGGCCTGGCGGCATGGCAGTGGCAAAGCGCGGTGCAGGCACAGCGTCTGGCGCAGTCCCGCCAGCTCGCGGCCCAGTCCGAGGCGTTGGCGGAAACCAGCCCCGACCTGGCGTCCCTGCTGGCCGTCCAGGCCTACCGCCTGTCCCCGACCCTTGAGGCCCGCGCAAGCGTTTTCAGCGCGGCCGACCGTGGTCTCACGCAACGCCTCAGCGGTCACGAGAGCCCGGTGGACGGGGTGGCGATCAGTCCGGATGGGGAGCGGGTAGCCGGTGCGAGCACTGATGGGACGGTGCGGTTGTGGGATACCGCCACCGGCCAGGAGGTCCACACCCTCAAGGGTCATGACAATGGGGTAAACGGGGTGGCGTTCAGCCCCGATGGCCAGATCCTGGCCAGTGCGAGCGACGACGAAACCGTTCGCTTGTGGGATACCGAAACCGGTGACGAGCTACGCGTTCTGCGTGGCCACGAGGACTGGGTGAACGGGGTGGCGTTCAGCCCGGATGGTGAGCGGGTGGTCAGTTCGGGGTTTGATGGAGCGGTGCGGTTGTGGGATACCGGCACTGGGGAAGAGGTTCGCACCCTTGAGGGCCACAAGGGCTCGGTATTGGGGGTGGCATTCAGTCGGGATGGTGAGCGGCTGGCCAGTGGGGGTGAGGATGAGGTGGTGCGGTTGTGGGATACCGGCACCGGTCGGGAGATCCGCGCCCTCAAGGGCCACGAGGGCCCGGTGTACGGGGTGGCATTCAGCCCGGATGGGGAGTGGTTGGCCAGTGCGGGTGACGATGGGGTGGTGCATTTGTGGGATGCCGGCACCGGTGATGAGGTCGACACTCTCAACGGTCACGGCGGCCGCCCGGTTTACGGGGTGGCATTCAGCCCGGATGGGGAGTGGTTGGCCAGTGCGGGTGACGATGGGGTGGTGCATTTGTGGGATGCCGGCACCGGTGATGAGGTCGACACACTCAAGGGCCACGCGGCTCCGGTGAATGGGGTGGCATTCAGCCGCGATGGGGAGCGGCTGGCCAGCGGGAGTGACGACGGCACGGTCGGGGTCTGGGATACCGGCACTGGCCAGGAGCTCACCACCTTTAAGGGCCACGTGGCCTCGGTGTATGGGGTGGCGTTCAGCCGCGATGGGGAACGGGTGGCCAGCGCGGGCATTGATGGCAGAGTGGGGGTGTGGGATACCGGCACTGGCCAGGAGCTCGCCACTTTCAAGGGCCACCACAACCCGGTGTTGGGGGTGGCATTCAGCCGCGACGGGGAGCGGCTGGCCAGTGCGAGTGCCGATTCCACTGTGCGGGTGTGGGATATCAACACCGGCCAGGGAGTCCACACCCTTAAGGGTCATCAAAATGGGGTGAACCGGGTTGCGTACAGCCCCGATGGGCAAATCCTGGCCAGTGCGAGTGACGATTGGACGGTGCGGTTGTGGGATACCGAAACCGGCGAGGAGGTCGACACACTCAAGGGCCACGAGAACCCGGTGTACGGGGTGGCATTCAGCCCGGACGGGGAGCGGGTGGTCAGTGCGGGCTACGATTGGACGGTGCGGTTGTGGGATACCGGCGCCGGCGAGGAGGTTCGCACTCTCGAGGGCCACGAGGGCTTGGTGTTGGGGATGGCGTTCAGTTGGGATGGGGAGCAGTTGGCCAGTGTGAGTGACGATGGGACGGTGCGGGTGTGGAATACCGACACCGGCCAGGAGATCGCCACCGTCAACGGTTTCGGGGGCCCGGTGAACGGGGTGGCGTTCAGTCCGAATGGGGAACGGCTGGCCATCGCGAATGATGATGAGCAGGTGGGAGTGTGGGACACCGAAACCGGCCTGCGGCGTCTCACTCTCATCGGCCACGAGGGCCCGGTGTACGGGGTGGCGTTCAGCCCCGATGGGCAGACGCTGGCCAGTGCGAGTAAAGATGGTACGGTGCGGTTATGGAGAGTGGCGCTTCCCAATTTGAACGAGGCCGTGAACCAGATCTGCCAAGCACTCGACCGTGACTTCACCACCGGTGAACGCGCGCAGTACCTGCGGGAAATCCCGGACTCAGACGAGCCGGTGTGCCCGGCATGACCTCCGCCATCTATGCCCGCCACGGCCGACCTCTGCACCCACCGAACGGTGGACCCGTGCGTCTCCCTGCTCGCGCGGGCGCGAGAATTTCCGGCCTCCTCTGGGTCGAGGCGTGAACGGCACGCCATAGGAGCCGACCGCGGCCCGTAGGGCGATCGCCGACCGCGTCGGCGCAGCCGTCGCCATTTCCCAGCCGGTGGGAGCAGGTGGAATCCTCCATCTTGTGCCCTCAGTCGGGGCCTGCGGAACGATTTCCTGCATGCGGGTAAGGTACGGCATGCTTTCCCGACCAGCCGCGTCCGCAACGCCTGGAAAAGGGAATTTTCAGAACCTTCAACCCACCGGTATCTCCGCTGGGCGGTGGCCAGAGAGAACGCAGAAAGTCGGTGAGCCGGAAGTCTTTCGCAGATCTTCCTGCTTTCCTTGATATCCGCAGTCGACGGCAGACGGATTCCTCTCACCGTGATCGGCGCGAAAGACCAGCCGTGGAGCCATCGGCACGAGAGCGCCGAAGACGCTGATGCATCGGTCAAGGCCGAGCAGTCGGACCAACACGCTGCTGAAGTCGGCGCACGTGCCCCTCGCGCCTCGTGGCGGAAGCTTCGTGTTGCGTTCGAAGGGGATCGATCGGGCGGAGGGGTGGCTCAATAGCCCTTGGGACATACGTGTCGCGGTTGTCGTCGTGCCCGCGGACAGGCCGCGGGCGGCCGCTCCCCGGCAGGGCAATGCGCTCGCACCGTGGGCAATACAGGTGTATAGTCGGGAGTCATGGGATCGATCCTCGGCGCCGGCGACCGGCCGAACGAAGACCTCACGGCACGGGCGCGCATCAGGGACGCCGCGCTGGTGCAGTTCGCCGAGCACGGCGCCAAAGGGGCCACCCTGCGGGGGATCGCCGAGGCGGCCGGGGTCTCCCTGGGGCTGGTGCAGCACCACTTCCGGTCCAAGGAGGCGCTGCGCCAGGCCTGCGACGACGCGGTGGTCGACGCCTTCCGCCACCGGCTGACGCGCGCCGCCGCGGAAGGCGACCTGGGCGAGCCGGGCTTCATGGCCGACCTGTACGGCACGAGCGGCCTGCTGCTGCGCTACCTCGCCCGGGCCATGGTCGACGGCTCGCCCGCCGCGTCGGCCGTCTTCGACGAACTCACCGCCGGCGCGGAGGACTTCCTCAGCCGGACGTGGCCGCAGCGCTTTCCGCCCGGCTCGGCGCGGGTCCGCGACGCGGCGTCGGTGATGGCGGCCATGCACAGCGGCACGATCGTGCTCCACGGCCACCTCGCCAGGCGCCTGGGCGTCGACCCGCTCGACCGCGAGCACGCCGCCCGGATCGGCACGGCGATGCTCGACCTGTACGCGTCGCTGGGCGAGTTCGCCACCTCACCCACCGGGGAGCGGATACGCGCGTCCGCCGCCGGCCACCCCTGCGACCCGGGAGGGCGGCAGTGAAGACGCACGGCATCGACCACCTCACCCCCGTCCAGAAGACCCTGATGATCACCCTGAAGGGCCGGGCGCTCGACAGCCGGTCGGCGCGCCCCATCCTGAGCGACCCGCTGGCCGCCGCCCTCCTGGACCGGCTGGACTACGACACCGACACGGTGAGGCTGGGTCCGGGCGTGCAGATCGGCATCGCCATTCGGACCGGCATCCTCGACCGCGCCGTCGACGCGTTCGTCCGCGCCCACCCCGACGCCGTCGTCGTCGAGCTCGGCTGCGGTCTGGAGACCCGCATGTTCCGCATCGATCCGCCCGCCACGGTGGACTGGTACGACGTCGACTTCCCCGAGGTGGTCGCCCTGCGCGAGGAACTGCTGCCGCACCGCGCCAACGCCCACTCCATCGGCCGCTCGGCCCTCGACCCCCGCTGGACCGACACCATCCCCCCGGACCGGCCGACGGTCGTCGTGGGGGACGGGTTCTTCGGGTTCCTCACCGAGGAGCAGAACAGGCGTGTGCTGGCGCGGATCACCGACCACTTCGCGCGCGGCGAGCTGGTGGCCAACGCCTACACCAGGATCGCCGCCCGTATGGCCGCTTCCTACACCGGTTCGGTCGGCATGCCCAAGGGATTCCGCGCCTTCGGCTTCGACGACCCGCGCCACCTGTCCGAGCTCAACCCCCGACTGGCGTTCGTCGGCGAGCAGACCGGCGCCGCCGCCCCCGAGAGCCGACGGCTGCCCGGCCCCTACCGGCTCCTCGCGCGCTGGTTCGCCCGCTGGACGGCCCAGGCCCGGCGCGGCGTCTGGGTGGTCCGCTACCGGTTCTGAGGGAGCGGCCGTGCAGGCGGCCGCATTCGCCATCGGTGCCCGGTGCCGGCGTCGGCGGGGTCGAGGGCCGCCGCCGGGTCGGCACCGGGTGTTGGCACGGGTCACGCCGAATGTATCGCGTGGACGTCCTGCAGGAGGGCTGCGGCCTGGGCGGCGCCGCCTTCGGCGCGGACGTTCCCGCCGAGCGTGCGGGCCCGGGCGGCCATGGCGGCGTCGGCGGCCTCGGCGATCGCCGAGGCCAGGCGTTCGGTCGTCATCGCTTGGCCGCGCAGCGGGGGGACGGCGACGCCGCTCGCGTGGGCCCGGGCGGCCCAGAACGGCTGGTCGCCCCAGAACGGGCAGACGACCTGGGGGCGGCCTGCGGCCAGAGCGGCGCCCGTGGTGCCGCCCCCGCCGTGGTGGACGATCACCGAGCATCGGGGGAACAGCAGGTCGTGCGGGGCGCCGCCGATGAACAGCAGGTCGTCCCCGCTGAGTCCGGCGCCGTCGATGCCGCCCCAGCCCGAGGCGATGACCGCCCGGACGCCCGCGGCGCGCGCCGCGTCGGCCACCATCCGCCCGCTGCGAGCGGGGTCGGCGCTCGGCATGCTGCTGAACCCGATGAACACCGGCGCCGGCCCGCCGCGCAGGAACTCCTCGATGCGGGGGTCGAGGGCGCGCTCGGTCGAGGGCAGGAACCAGAACCCCGTGGTGTGCACGTGGCCGGGGTAGCCGGTGTGCACGGGGAGCAGGTGCCGGCTGAACCCTTGGAGCACCACGGTGGCGGACCCGTCGGCCTGGTGCAGGACGTCGTGGCGGCCCGGGCGCGGCCCCAGGCCCAGCCGCTCGGTGCGCAGGCGGTCGGCGACCGGTGCCAGGGCGCGTACCGACAGGGCCAGGACGCGGTAGGTCGCGCGGTTGAGGGCGCGGGGGACGCGGGCGGCCGGGAAGCCTGCGGCGGGGAACGCCGCCGTGGGGATCCACGTGGGCTGGAGTAGCGCGGGGACCGCGGGCACGCCCAGGTACTCGGCGATGTGGCCGCCGGGCATACCGGGGTGGTGCACCACCAGGTCGGCGCCCTCCTCGGCGGCGTCGGCCATGTCCTCGAAGACCTTGCGCATGAGCGGCTTGATGCGGCGCATCAGCTTCACGGCCTCGACCTTGCCGCGCAGCCCGTGCAGCCCGGTGTCCATGACCCCGCCGAGGTCGGGGTCCGCCATGAGGGCGTTGGGGCCGTCGTCGACCGGGTGGTAGTCCAGGCCGTGCTCGGCCGCCAAGGGGGCGCTCGCGGCGGGGCCCGCCACCAGGGCGTGGTGGCCGGCGGCCCGCAGTTCGCGGGCCAGGGCGAGGAACGGCTGCACGTCGCCGCGGGTGCCGTGGGTGAGCAGCAGGGCTTTCATGCGGACTCCCGGGGGGTGGTGGAGGCGCGGCGGGCGCGGATGTCGTCCCAGGCCCGCAGCCACCGGTCGTCGGTGAACAGGCCGTGGGTGAGCATGTCCAGGCCGATGCGGGAGAAGCGCAGTGTGGCGTCGAGACCGGCGACGTCGGCGCCCATGGCCCGGGAGACGTGGTCGCCGAACGCCATGGGCGCCAGCAGCCAGGCGACGTAGACGGCCGCGCGCGCCCGCGGGTCCTCGTCGGTGGCGCGCACCCACCCCTCGGCCTCGCCTTCGGCCAGCCACGCGGCCGTCGTGGACACCAGGTCGTCGAACAGGTCGGCCGCCGCGGGCGTGCCGTCGAGCAGGGCACGGGCGAGGTAGGTGCGGGCGGGTCCGGCCTGCGCCAGCATCGCCTCCAGGCCGGCGGTGTCGCGGGAGGCCGCGTCGGCGGGTCCGCCCGGGCGGCCGCGGGCCAGCGACACGACGTGGTCGTCGCACGCGCGACGCAGCCCGTCCTTGGAGCCGAAATGGTGGACGACCAGGGCGGGGGAGACCCCGGCGGCGCGGGCGATCGCCTGCATGCTGACGCGTGCGGGCCCCTCGTCCGCGAAGAGGCGCAGGGCCGCGTCGCGGATGCGCGCCTTCGCGGTCAGATCATCGACTGAACTCATGTTCAGCATGCTAAACGTTTGTTCAGTCTGCCGGTGCGGTCTTGACGCATCCCTGACACGCAGGGGCGCGAGGCCGTACCGGGGCCGGGTTTGCCGCCTTCCACCCCCGGATGGGAGACTCGGGGAAGTGGCGCCGTGCGCCTGGTGTGCCGGGAAGCCTGGTCGGCGAAGTCCTCGCCCGACCACGCCCCTGGAGCCCCCACACATGACCTCCCCCTCGCCCGTCCGCCGGGCCATCGACGCCCTGCGCAGCGACACCGTCGGCGGACTGCTGCTCATCGCCGCCGCCGCGATCGCCCTGGCCTGGGCCAACTCGCCCGCCGCGCCCGCCTACGAGGCGCTGCGGTCGCTGGAGTTCGGCCCCGAATCCCTGCACCTGCACCTCCCGTTGCAGGCGTGGGCCGCCGACGGCCTTCTGGCGGTGTTCTTCTTCATCGTCGGCAACGAGCTGAAGCAGGAGTTCGTCCACGGCGAGCTGCGCGACCCGCGCCGCGCCATGCTGCCCATCGCGGCCGCGGTCTGCGGGATGCTGCTCCCCGCCGCGATCTACGCGGCCGTCAACTGGAACAGCCCCGCCACGCTCGGCGGGTGGGGCATCCCCATGGCCACCGACATCGCCTTCGCCCTGGCGGTGCTCGCGGTCGTCGGGCGCGGTCTGCCCCCGGCGCTGCGGACGTTCCTGCTCACCCTCGCCGTCGTCGACGACCTGGGGGCGGTGCTGGTGATCGCCGTGTTCTACACCGACGCGATCGCCCCGGCGCCGCTGGCCGGCGCCCTGGCGGGCCTGGCGCTGTTCGGCTTCCTCCAGCGGGGCCGGGGCGCGGCCGCGGCCCTCAACGCCTCCCGCGTACCGAACTGGGTCGTCTACCTGCCGCTCGCGGCGGCCGTCTGGACCCTGATGCACGCCGGCGGGGTCCACGCCACCATCGCCGGGGTGGCCATGGGCCTGCTCATGCGCACCGGCGCGTCCGCCACCGAGACCGCTTCGCCCAGCCACCGGGTGGAGCACCTCCTGCGGCCGGTCTCCGCCGGGATCGCGCTGCCCGTCTTCGCCTTCCTCTCCGCGGGCGTGGCCTTCGACGGCATCGGCCCCGTGCTCGGCGACCCGGCGGCCGTGGGCATCATGGCCGGGCTGGTCGCGGGCAAGCTCGCCGGCATCCTCGGCGGCTCCTGGATCACCACCAAGGTCACCTCCGCCCACCTCAACCCGGCGCTGCGCTGGATCGACATCGCCGGGGTCTCGCTGCTGGCCGGGATCGGCTTCACCGTCTCCCTGCTCATCACCGAGCTGTCCTTCACCGGCTCCCCGCAGACCCTGGAGCACGCCAAGGCCGGCGTGTTGCTCGCCTCCCTGACGGCCGGTCTGCTCGCCGCCGCGGTCCTGGGCCTCCGCGCCCGGCAGGCCCGCCACACCCCCTGACCCACCCCGCCCACCCCC
>NZ_BCRK01000102.1 GCF_001552555.1 Nocardiopsis trehalosi NBRC 14201
CCCGGCCCGGCTTACCGGGGCGGGCGGCCGCGGGAACGGACGGGTCGCGGGCGGCGGGGTCAGGCCGTCCGGGCGCCGAGGGCCCGGGCGGTGACGAGGCCGTCGACCAGGCCGTACTCCAGGGCCTGCTCCGCCGTGAAGATCTTGTCCCGGTCGGTGTCCTCGCGCAGCCGCTCGGTGGTCTGCCCGGTGTGCCGGGACAGGATGCCCTCGATCTGCGCGCGGATGCGCAGCACCTCGGCCGCCTGGATCTGCAGGTCGGCGTTCTCGCCCCGGGCCTCGGCCGACGGCTGGTGCAGCAGCACCCGCCCGTGCGGCAGGATCGCCCGCTTGCCCGGCGCCCCCGCCGCCAGCAGCACCGCCGCCGCCGACGCGGCCTGCCCCATGCACACGGTCGCGACGTCCGCCTTCACGAACTGCATGGTGTCGTAGATGGCGGTCAGCGCGGTGTTGGAGCCGCCCGGCGAGTTGATGTAGAGCTGGATGTCGCTGTCGGGGTTCTCGTAGTCCAGGTGCAGCAGCTGCGCCATCACCACGTTGGCCACCCCGTCGTCGATGCCGGTGCCGATGAAGATGATCCGCTCCGACAGCAGCCGGCTGAAGACGTCGAAGGCCCGGTCGCCGTCCGGGCGCCGCTCCACCACGGTCGGCACGGTGTAGGTCCCGCTCATGCCGGCGTCCCCTTCCCCGCCAGCTGGATGCCCAGCGGCGACTCCTTCGCCCCGAACCCGAAGCGCCGGGCGGTCTCCCCGCCGATCTCGGCGGCGCTGCTCACCACGTGGTCCACCAGGCCGTACTCCTTGGCCTGCTGGGCGGTGAACCACCGGTCGCGGCGCTGGTCGTCGGCGATGGTCTGCTCGCTCTGGCCCGAGTGCTCGGCGATCAGCCGCTGCATCGTCTTCTGGGTGTACTCCAGGTTCTCCGCCTGGATCGCGATGTCGGCGGCCGTGCCGGCCAGCCCGCCGGACGGCTGGTGCATCATGATGCGGGCGTGCGGCAGGCTGTAGCGCTTGCCGGGGGTGCCCACGCAGAGCAGGAACTGGCCCATGCTGTAGGCCGACCCCATGACCAGGGTGGCCACGTCGTTGGGGATGAACCGCATGGTGTCGTAGATCGCCATGCCCGCGGTGATCGAACCGCCGGGGCTGTTGATGAGCAGCGTGATGTCGCGTTTGGTGTCCTCCTCGGCGAGCAGCATGAGCTGCCCGCAGAGCCGGTTGGCGATCGCGTCGTCGACCTCGGTGCCGAGCACGACCGTCCTGCCGTGCAGGAGCCGCGACGTGACCTGGTCGTCGATCCCGCCTGCGGCGCCCGCCTCCGCGGCCATCCGCGGTACGTCGTGGAACATGTTTCCTCCCCCGGCCCCGACGGCGGGCGCTCGCCCGTCCGCGGCCGGTGACCCCACCTTGCGGCCCCGCCGGGAGCGGCGGCCACACTTTCTGCCCTGTGGAGATCTGCTGCGGGCAGAGGGGCGGACCGCGGGCGCCCCGCGGTCATCACTCCGGGCGGTCGGGGAGGGCGAAGCCCTCGGGCGGGGAGCCCTCGACGAACAGCATCCGGACCCGGGCCGCGTTCTCGCGGATCCTCCGGGCCCGCCGGTACTCGGGGGAGTCGTACCACTGCCGGAGGCGGTCCATGTCGGGGAACTCGATGACGACGAGCCGGGAGGAGTCCCAGGTCCCCTCGACGGGCTCGGGCGTGGGGCCCGCCACCAGGTAGCGGCCGCCATGGCCGAGGATGGACGGCCGCGCCACGGCGGCGTAGGCCAGGCCGGCCCCCTCGTCCAGCACGTCGATTCCGACGATCGCGTAAGCGGGCATGGGAACTCCGTTTCCTAATGACACGGCGTGTACTTCGGGTACGGCGGAGACTAATGCATTGCGGTAGCCTGCTCAACGTGAGTGGGGACGACGGCGTCCGCGCCGGCGCGGACATGACCCGCCGGGAGCGGCTGCGGGCGGAGGCGATCCGCGAGATCAGGACGATCGCGCTGCGCCAGATGGCGGACGACGGCCCCGGCGCGATCTCGCTGCGCGGAATCGCCCGCGAGATGCGCATGACCCCCCGCGCGATCTACAGCTACTTCGCGACCCGGGACGACCTGATCACCGACCTGATCAACGGCATCGCCGCCTCACTGGCCGAGGAGGTCGAGGCCGCCTGCGGCGCCGTGCCGGCCGACGACCCCGGTGGCAGGCTGACCGCCTGGGGTCAGGCCCTGCGGCGGTGGGCGCTGGCCAACCCGGAGGGCTTCCGCCTCTTCTACGGCAACCCCGTTCCCGGCTACCGGCCCCCCGAGGGCGGACCGGTCGACGCGACGGCGCGCCGCGTGTGCCGGGGCCTCACCCGGCTGGTCGCCGACGCCTGGCCGCACGCCCGGCACCTCCAGCCCGAGGACGCCTCCTGGTCCGACCTGCACCCGGACTACGCCGCCGAGATCCGCGCCGAACTCCCGGACGTGCCGCCCGCGGCGGCGGCGCTCGCCCTGCGGATCTGGGGCCGGATGCACGGACTGGTGGCGCTGGAGATCGACGGGCACATCCACCCCGTCGCCGGCGACCCGGCCGCGCTGCACCGCGCCGAGATGCACGACCTGGTGCGGTCGCTGGGGCTGTCCTAGGCGCGGCGGCCCGGGGGCGGCACGCGCCCGTCCGGTCCCCGCCCCGGTGCGGCCGCTCCACGCGGCCCGCGCGAAAACCCGTCGACACCGCCGCGCGCCGCGGGCATCGTGGGCGGGATGCGACAGGATGAGATCTGGGACACCGAGACCGCCCAGGAGTACGACACCCCCGGCACCGGGATGTTCGCGCCGGAGGTGCTCGGGCCGACCGTGGACCGCCTCGCCGGACTCGCCGGCGGCGGCCGGGCGCTGGAGTTCGCCATCGGGACCGGCCGGGTGGCCGTCCCCCTCGCCGAGCGCGGGGTGGCGGTCAGCGGCATCGAGCTGTCGCGGCCGATGATCGAGCGGCTGCGCACCAAGGCGGACGCCGCGGCCATCCCGGTGGTCGAGGGCGACATGGCGACCGCCACCGTCCCGGGCCCCTTCCAGCTCGTCTACCTGGTCTACAACACCATCTCCAACCTGCTCACCCAGGACGAGCAGGTCGAGTGCTTCCGCAACGCGGCCCGCCACCTCTCCCCGGGCGGGCGGTTCGTCGTCGAGCTGGGGGTCCCCGACCTGCGGCGGCTGCCGCCCGGCCAGGAGGCGGTGGTCTTCGGCTCCGAGGACGGCTACATCGGCCTGGACACCTACGACGTCCTGCGCCAGCGCATGGTGTCCCACCACTTCCGGTTCGGTGGGACGGGCACCCGCGCCCGGGTGGGCCGCAGCCCGCACCGCTACATCTGGCCGGCCGAACTCGACCTCATGGGGCGGCTGGCCGGGTTCGAGCTGGAGTCCCGGCACGCCGACTGGGAGGGCGCCCCGTTCACCGCCGAGTCCGGGTCCCACGTCTCGGTCTACCGCCTCCCCCGCTGACCACCGCGCCGAGGGCGGGGGCGCGGCGGTACAGCGCCGCGGCCCCCGGCCGGGTCAGGCGGCGGCCAGGCGGTCCGGTGTGGGGGCGTCGGCGAGCAGGTCCTCGGGGGCCGACAGCCGCCACGCCTCCAGGACGAGTTCGCTGAGCTCGTCCAGGTCGATCCCGTCCAGGTGCACGACCACCCAGCCGAACCCGCCCGCGGTGAACTGGACCTCGAACACCTCCGGCCGCTCGGCCACGAGGGCGAGCTGCTCGGACAGGGTCTGCTTCAGCCCCACGGTGGCGGTGCGCGGCCACAGGTAGCCGAACCTCCTGCCGCGCACGCTGAACGACGTGTACCGGTCCGACTCCTCGTGCGCCGCGTCGGGCAGCGCGTCCACCAACCGCAGGAACCGCGTGATCTCAACACCCATGGAGTGAGATAACCACACGCGGCGGACCATCGGCGGCGGGGCGGCGGCGCCGACCCCGCCGCCCCGCGCCGACCCGCCCTCACCCCGCGCGGCCGGCCGGGGCGGCGGTCGACGCCACCGGGTCCAGGGTCAGCCGCTCCCAGGAGGCCACGTCGCGCTGCAACTGCCGGTCGTGGGTGGCCAGGACCACCGCCGCCCCGGTGGCGCCGAGCCCTTCGGTGAGTTCGTCGACCAGGGCGATCGAGAGGTGGTTGGTCGGCTCGTCGAGCAGCAGGACGTGCGGGCGGGACGCCAGCGCCAGGGCGAGGTCGAGCCGCCGCTGCTGCCCCATGGACAGGTCGCGCAGCGGCTTGCCGGCCTCCCGCGACGGCAGCAGCCCCAGCGCGGTCAGGGGCACCGCCTCACCCTCCCGCAGGACGCCCGCGCTGACGAGCCGGCCCATGTGGTCGGCGAACACGTCGACGGCGCGGCGCCGACCCGCCGGCGGCGACTCCTGCGCCAGCAGCCGCACCCGGGCGGCGCGCGCCCGGCGCACACCGCCGCCCGTCGGTTCGACCGCCCCGGCGAGCACCGCCAGCAGCGTGGACTTGCCCGCCCCGTTGGCCCCGGTGACCACCAGCCGGGACCCGGAGTCGAGGGCGACCGTGACGGGCCGGTCGAGCCGCCCGGCCACCGTGACCCCCTCGGCCCTCAGCAGGGTCGTCCCGGGCCGGACCGGCAGCTCCGGCATCCGGAACCGCAGCGGGGGCGGCGGCATGGTGACGGCGTGCGCCTCCAGGTCGTCGCGCCTGCGGTGGACGGAGCGGACCAGCCCGGGCGCGCGGGTGGCCCGCTGGTGCTTGCCGGTGCCCTTGTCCGGGCGCCACCCGGTGACGAGCCGGTTCTGCGCCTCCGACAGGTCCTGGGTGAGGCGGGCGTGCTCGGCCTGCTGCTGCTCGTACTCGGCGGCCCAGCGCTCCCGCTCGGAGCGCCGGCCCTCCTGGTAGCCGGCGAACCCCCCGCCGTAGACCCGGGGCCGGTCGTCGCGGCTCGGATCGAGGTCGAGCATCGCCGTCGCCACGTCCGCCAGCAGGGCGCGGTCGTGGCTGACCAGCACCACGCCGCCGGAGCGGCCGCGCAGCCGGTCGGTCAGGAAGTCGAGCCCGGCGGCGTCCAGGTGGTTGGTGGGCTCGTCCAGCAGCAGGAAGTCGTGCGCCGCGCCCAGCAGGCAGGCCAGGCGCACGCGGTAGCGCTGCCCGACCGACAGCTCCGCCAGCGGCCGCGACCGGTCGGTGACGGCGTCCAGGTTCTCCAGGGCCAGGTCGACGCGCCGGTCGGCGTCCCAGGCGTCGAGCGCCTCGGCGGCGTCCAGGGCCGCCGCGTACTCCTCGGCGCCCCGGGGGTCGCCGTCGGCCAGCAGCGCGGCACCGGTGTCGACCGCGGCCAGGGCGGCGCGGACATCGGCGAGTTCGGTGTCGATGAGGTCGCCGACGGTGCGGCCGCCGGCCGCCCGCATCTCCTGCTCGGCGACGCCGAGGGTGCCGATGCGCCGCACGGTGCCGGAATCGGGTTCGATCACACCGGCGAGGATGTGCAGCAGCGTGGACTTGCCGCGGCCGTTCTCGCCCACGATCCCCCAGCGGGAGCGCGGGGTGACGGTCATGTCCACACCGGAGAGCACCGGGCGTCCGCCGCGCACGATGTGGACGCCGGTCGCGGTGAGTTGCGCCCGCTCTCCGGCGGGCAGCGCGAGATCAAGGGTGCGGGTGGTCAATGTTCCTCCGAACAGAGCTCCGCCCCGCGCGTTCACAGCGGGACTGCACGAAGCTCGACAAGCCGACGGTCGGCCCGCGACGGGGCCGGTGGACACGTCAAGGCACCTCGCGGCCGGTCGACGGCGGCGCGGTGCTCGGCTCGGATCAGAGGTACAGAGGAAGATTCACACCTTCACGGTACCCAAGGGGCGACGCCCCCGCCACGGGTTTTCCGCCCGGTCCACGTGGGCCGAGCGCACGGAACCCCGGTGCGCCGGCGGGATTCTCCGCGCGGACCGGGCGGGAAACCCCCTTCCGGCGGAGCCGCGCCGCGCCGATCCTGGAGACGGCCGCGCCGGCGGGCCCCGACCACCGGCGAGGGGGCCGCAGACCCGGTGCCCGGTGGGGCGGGCCGCGGTCGGCCCGCGGACGGCCGCCACCCCAGAGCGAGTCCGGGGCAGGGTGACGGGCGGGCCGCCGGGACCCCTCCCGCCGCCACGGGTGGCGGCCGCCCGATCCGGCGACGACCCGAACGGGCGGCCGCCCGCCGCCGGCCGGACGGCCCGCTCCGGTGCCGGGACCACGAGCATCGACCTGTCGGCCGACGTCCTCTTCCACGGGGGCCGCCGTCGCCGGCTGACCGCGGCCGGGCCGCCGGCGGCGGCGCGTCAGGTCACCAGGCCGCGCCGGTAGGCGTAGACGACCGCCTGCACCCGGTCGCGCAGGCCGAGCTTGGCGAGGATGCGGGACACGAAGGTCTTGACCGTCTCCGGGCTGATCACGAGCGCCGCGGCGATCTCGCTGTTGGACAGCCCGTCCGCGATGAGGCGGAGCACCTCCAACTCGCGCGGGGTCAGCGGGACGTCGTCCGCGTCGCCCCCGGTGGGCCGGATGCGGACGGCGTACCGGCCCACGAGCCGGCGCGTCACCTCGGGGTCGAGCAGCGCCGCGCCCGTGGCCACGGTCCGGATGCCGTGCAGGAGCTGCGTCGGCGGGGCGTCCTTCAGCAGGAACCCGCTCGCGCCCGCGCGCAGCGCCTCGTAGACGTACTCGTCGAGGTTGAACGTCGTCACCACGAGCACCTTGACGGGGTCGGGCACCCCGGCCCCCGCCAGCAGGCGGGTGGCCTCGATGCCGTCGAGCACCGGCATGCGCACGTCCATCACGACGACGTCCGGGCGCAGCCGGGCGGCGAGGTCGACCGCGGTCCGCCCGTCCCCGCACTCGCCCGCCACCTCCATATCGGGCTGGGCGTCGATGATCGTCGCCAGCCCGGTGCGGATCAGCGCCTGGTCGTCGCAGACCAGGACCCGGGTCGGCGCGCTCACGACGGGTTCCCCGCGGGGATGCGGGCCCGCACCGTGAACCCGCCGCCGGCCGCCCCGGCCGCGAAGTCGCCGCCGAGGACGTCGACCCGCTCGCGGAGCCCGGCGAGGCCCCGCCCGCCGCCTTCGGGGAGGCCGGCCCGTCCGCCGGTCCCCTCGGTGCCGACCTCCACGGTGATGTCCCGCAGGCCGTGCCGCACCCGGACCGTCGTGGGGCTGCCATGGGCGTACTTCAGGGCGTTGGTGAGGGCCTCCTGAACGACCCGGTAGGCCACCAGGTCCGCGCTGCCGGCCGATTCGGCCGGGGTGCCCTCCTCGGCGAACACCACCGGCTGCCCGGCCCGGCGGGTCTGCTCCACGAGCGTGCGCAGCCCTCCGGCGGACGGTGCGTGGACCTCCCCGCTGTAGTCGGGGTCGAGCAGGTCGAGCAGGTGCCGCAGGTCGGAGATCGCCCGCCGGCCGGTGGCGGAGACGGTGGCCAGTGCCTGGTCGAGGCGGTCGGGGGTCGCGGTGAGGTACCGGGACGCCTCGGCCTGCACGACCATCGCCGTCACGTGGTGGGTCACCACGTCGTGGAGTTCACGGGCGATCCGGCCGCGCTCGGCGGCCCGGGTCTCCGCGGCGGCGCGGGCGCGGCGCTCGGCCTCCGCGGCCCGGGTCGACCGCAGCCACGCCCCCATGGCCCACGAGACGGCCAGGGCCAGGTAGAGCGCCGCGAACCCGCTCGGCGGCGTCCCCGGGCTCCGCAGGTGCAGCCCGACCGCCAGCGGCACGTACGCCGCGGAGAGCACCAGCGCGGTGGCCGCCCGGTGCCGCTCCACCCGGGACGCCACGCTGATCAGCGCGATGGGCAGCGCCACGCCCGCCGGCGAGTGGTAGCCGCCGAACTGGTCGACGGCGAACCCGCACGCCACCACGGCGAAGGAGGCGAGCGGCCACCGGCCGCGCACGGCGAGCGGGAAGCACTGCAGGGCGATCGCCGCGACGGCCAGGGCGTCGAGGGGGCGGTCCGGCACGCCGCCGAGCCGCGTCCCGAAGTCGTGGAACACCGGCAGCAGCGACGCGACGAAGATGAGCACGGCGAGCGGGAGGCTGAGGAGTCGGCCGCCGTAGCGGTGCCACCGCTCCGCGGCCCGCCGTCGATCCATCACCGGGGCAGTGTAGTGCCGACCGCGTCGGACCGGGTGCCGCGCCGGGGGAAGGGCACGATGTGGCCGCGCCGGTGCGCCAGCCACAGGAACGCGGCCGTCCCCAGCGAGCAGAACACCACCGCGTACAGGCTGCCCTCCGGGCCGAACTCGCCGCCGGTGACCAGGATGTGTCCGGACATCGTGGCGTCCAGCAGGCCCTGCGGGGTGCCGCTGCCCGAGACCTCGGTGCTGAAGATCGCGCTCCCGGCGATGTTCCAGCCGAAGTGCAGGCCGATCGGCAGCCACAGGCTGCGGGTGGCGATGTAGGCGGCGGCGAGCATGCCGCCGGCCTCGATCGCGATGGCGATGGCACCCCACAGGGTGGCGTTCGGGTTGACCAGGTGCACCAGGCCGAACAGTGCGCCGGTCCCCACCAGGGCGATCCACGTGCCGGTCCAACCCTCGATGACGCGGAACAGGACGCCGCGGAACATGACCTCCTCGGTGACGGCGGCGGCCGCCATGAAGCCGACCAGCCCCACCGCCGCGGGCACCGAGCCCAGGCCGGCGACCTGGTAGCCGCCCAGGATGGCGATGTTGACGATGACGAGCCCGAACAGCGCGATCCCGAGCAGCGTGCCCCGGACGACCGCGCTCACCGCGCCCGGACGGGCCGCCTCCGTGACCTCGCGGTGCTCGGTCCGCCGCACCACCCACCGGTAGGCGAATACCGATGCCACGGCCGTCGCCACGCCGATGACGAGGGTGAGCCACGGGTTCCCCTCGACCGCCATGGCGCCTTGCATGCCGATGAACGCGACCGCCGCCACGGCGATGAGCTGCCAGACCAATCTCACGATGTCCTCTTCCGACGAGGCCGCGGCCGGAGCGCCGCGGACGCGTTGAACGCTACGGACCGGGCGGCCCGGAAGCGTCCCCGCGGGGTGGACACTTCCGCGTGGCTCGCACGGGGGACAAGCCCGCGCTCCGGGGTCGGCGGGGCGCGACCGCCCGCTGGGGCCGGGACCCGGGACGGGGGCCGGCGGTCGGCCGCGTGCCGGGCACGGCCGGGCGGGTTCATCGCCGAAAGCGAGCGGACGGATACGCGGAGTGGCATCGTGGGGGACATGACCGAGACGAACCGCCGCATCGTCCTGCTCCGGCATGGCAAGTCCGAATGGTCCGAAGCGGACGACCACGAACGGCCGCTGGCCGACCGGGGGCGCAAGGACGCCCCCGCCGCCGGCCGCCGGCTGGCGGGATCGGGCATCACGCCCGACCTCGCCCTGTGCTCGACGGCCCTCCGCTGCCGCGAGACCTGGAAGCTGGCCGCCGCGGAACTGCCGGAACGGCCGCGCACCGTCTACGACGAACGCCTCTACGAGGCCTCCCTGGGCGAGCTGATCTCCGTCGTCAACGAGGTGGGCGACGACGTCCGCGACCTGGTGATCGTCGGCCACAACCCGGGCGTGCACGCCCTGGCCGACGCGCTGGCGGGCGAGGCCGAGGGCGACCTGCTGCCCCGGATGAACCGGTCCGGCTTCCCCACCTGCTCCACCGCGGTCCTGGCCTTCTCCGGTTCGTGGAAGGAGGTGGAGCACGGGGTGGCCCGGCTGGCCGCCTACTGGTCGCCGCACGTCTGACCGGACGCCGCACCTCCGGGGCCGGCGCCGGGGCCGGATGCGCCCCGAGCGGCCCACGCCGGACCACCCCGCCCGTCGACCGCCCCTCCGCCCCGCTCTCACGCGGGGGCGGGGCCACGGGCAGGTCCGGCGGCGGGGGCGTGGTGTGTCACGGGTCGTCCGCGCCGCCCGCTCGCCGGCCATCTGTCCGTCCCGCTCTCACGCGGGGGCGGGGTCACCGGCAGGTGGGGCGGCGGGCGCCGGGTTCGTCCCGGGCGCCGCGCGCCGAACCACCCGCCCACCGGCCCTCCGTCCCGCTCTCACGCGGGGGCGGGCACCCCGCCGGGCGGGACCACCGGCAGGTCCGGCGGTGTCCCCTCCTCCAGCAGCCGCCACACCGCCGCGGTGTCCAGGTGCCGCTCCACAAGGTCGCCCAGGGCGTCCAGGCGGGCGGACCGCTCCGCCGCGAAGTCGGTCCCGGCGGCGGGGGTGAAGTCGCGCCCCGCGCAGCGGGCGACGTCGGCGAGGAACGCCCGGCGGAACCCGTCGTTCTCCAGCGCCCCGTGCCAGGTCGTGCCCCACACGGCGCCGCGCCGGCACCCGTCGAGGAAGGGCGACGTCCCGGGCGCCGCCAGGTCGACGTCGACCACCCCGTGGTGGATCTCGTAGGCGCGCACGGGCTCGCCGTAGGCGGTGCCCTCCGGGCGGCCCAGCGTCTTCTCCGCGGCGAACCGGACGGTCGCGGGCAGTAGGCCGAGGCCGGGGACGCGTCCGGCACCGGACTCGACGCCGTCGTGGATCTCCCCGGCCAGCATCTGGTAGCCGCCGCAGACGCCCAGCACCGGCCGCCCCTCGGCGGCGCGGCGCACCACGGCGTCGGCGAGCCCGCGCTCGCGCAGCCAGGCCAGGTCGGCCACCGTGGCGCGGCTGCCGGGCAGCACCACCAGGTCGGCGTCGTCCAGTTCGTGCGCGGACGTGGTGAAGCGGACGTCCACGCCGGGTTCCACGGTGAGCGCGTCGACGTCGGTGAAGTTGCTGATGCGCGGTGACCGGACGACGGCCACCCGCAGGGTGCGTGCGCCCGCCGGGGGGCGCATCGGGCCGCGGTCGACGCCGAGCGCCAGCGAGTCCTCCACGTCCAGCCAGAGGCCGTCCAGCCAGGGCAGCACCCCGTACACCGGGCGCCCGGTGAGGCCGCGGAGCATGTCCAGGCCCGGCTCCAGCAGTTCGGGGGCGCCGCGGAACTTGTTCACGACGAAGCCGGCGATCAGGGCCTGGTCGGCCGGCTCCAACAGGGCGAGCGTGCCGTGCAGGGCGGCGAACACGCCGCCCCGGTCGATGTCGCCGACGACGAGCACCGGCAGGCCGGCGGCCCGCGCGAGCCCCATGTTGGCGATGTCGCCGGCCCGCAGGTTGATCTCGGCGGGGCTGCCCGCGCCCTCGCAGATCACCACGTCGTACTCGGCGCGCAGCTCGGCCAGGCCCTCGGCGGCGACCGCCCGCAGCCGCTCCCGGTAGGACCGGTAGGTCAGCGCGTCGGCCTCACCGATGGCGCGGCCGCGCACCACGACCTGGCTGCTGCGGTCGCTGCCCGGTTTGAGCAGGACCGGGTTCATGGCGGATGTCGGCTCGATGCCGCACGCGGCGGCCTGCATCGCCTGGGCCCGGCCGATCTCCGCGCCATCGGGGGTGACCACCGAGTTCAGCGACATGTTCTGCGCCTTGAACGGGGCCACCCGCACCCCCTGCCGGGCCAGCCACCGGCACAGCCCGGCGACCAGCACACTCTTCCCGGCGTCGGAGGTCGTCCCCGCCACGAGCAGCGCCGCCGCCCCGTTCCCCGCACCCATCAGCACCCTTTCCTCGACCGGGACACGTGCCCCCGTTCCACGATCGCGCCCCCGACGGGCGCGCGCCGCCGCGACCTCCCCGGCGCCTCCCGCCACCCCCGCCGCCGGACGGCGTCACACCGGGCGCCCGCCGCGCCGTTCCGGCCACCGCCGGAGCCCCGGCACGGCGGGCAGGGCGGCCGCGGCGGCGGCGAGCACGGCCGCCGCCGCCGTCACCGTCCGCGCCAGGCGGACCGCGCGGCGGATGTCGGCGACCCCGGGGGGCGGGCCCGAACCGAGTTCGGGGCGGTGCTCGACGCGTTCGCCGTAGCGGTTGGCGCCGCCGAGGCGCACCCCGAGGGCGCCGGCGAACGCGGCTTCGCAGTGGCCGGAGTTGGGGCTGGGGTGGCGGTGGCCGTCGCGGGCCCGGACCCGCCGGGCCGCCGACGGCCGGCCGCCCACCACCGGCGCGGCCGCGCACGCGAGGGCGGCGGTGAGCCGGGCGGGCGTCCAGTTCGCCACGTCGTCGAGGCGGGCGGCGGCCCACCCGAAGCGCTCGTAGCGGGGCGAGCGGTGGCCGACCATCGCGTCGAGCGTGTTCACCGCCCGGTAGCCGACCAGCCCGGCCGGTCCGAGCACGGCGCCCCACACCAGCGGTCCGACGGCCGCGTCGGAGGTGTTCTCCGCCACCGACTCCACCACGGCGCGGGCGACGCCCTTCTCGTCCAGGTGGCGGGGGTCGCGGCCGCAGAGCCGGGGGAGCAGCCGCCGCGCCTCGGCGAGGTCGCCCGCCTCCAGGGCGTCGGCGACGGCCGCCGCCTCGCGGCCGAGCATCGCCCCGCCGACGACGGCCCACGTGGCGGCGGCGGTCACCGCGAAGCGCGCGAGCGGGCCGGCGCGGCGCACCACCGCGGCGCCCGCCGTCGTCGGCACGGCCGCCGCGATCAGGGTGAACGCGGCGCCGCGGGCGCGCGAAGGGGCGTACATCCGCCGCTCCAGCCGGGCGGCGGCGCCGCCGAACACGGCGACGGGGTGGCCGCGCCGCGGATCGGCGACGACGCGGTCCAGCGCGGCACCGGCCAGCAGACCGGCGGCGGTGGCGAGGGCCGCGCGGGAGCGGCGGTTCGACGGGGTCACGACCTCAAAGGGTAACGCGGACCCCGGCACCGCCCCACGTTCGCGGCAAGTCCTGAATGGCACCGGATTTCACGAAGAGTCATCACTTACCTTCGCCAAGCGACCGTCGATGTGCGGCGCGGGTATGGCCGGTTCGGGCCGTGAACGAGGTTCCATGTACGCAGCGATCGCCGTTGCCCTGCTCGCCGTCCACGGCGCCTGGTGGCTCTTCTGACGCCCGCCGCCGCCCCGCTCCACCCCAGGTCGGCCCGGGTCCGGCCGCGCGGGTTCGCGAAACGCCAGGCCCCTTGCTCCACCCGAGGGTTAATCACGGGTAACGTGTTCCCGAAGGCAATAGCAGACGGTTTGGTGGAGCCCGCGTGCTAACGAGTCGCAACTACGAAAGACCGTAGTTGGTATTATTTTGCCCAACGATGGGCGACATCGGACGAACACCCTAGAATGTCACCCTGAGGACGGCCCGCCACGGTACGGCTCCCAGTCGATCACAGGCAGCGACCGCCCTCGCCCCCCGCCCACGGGCCACCACCCCTGGACACCCCCGCCTCCGGCACCACCCCAGCGGGCCACAATTGAAATCCAGCACCCGTAGCTCAGTGGATAGAGCATCGGACTTCTAATCCGACGGTCGCAGGTTCGAATCCTGCCGGGTGCGCCACCCGGGTCGATCGTGAACACTATCCGACCTGCAATGATAGGCCCACCGTGCCGCCCCCGCCCCATCCCGCCGAACCCCTGCGGAGCACATGGGGTAGGCAGGGGGTAGGCACCCGACCATGTGAGTTCCGCGCCGTCCCCGACCGGCGCCGCGCGTCCCCTCAGGGCCTGTCGGGGGGAAGCACGGCACGGGTGTCGCAGGGGCGCGGCGGAGTAGGCGCCATGACGCACGTGGTGACCGTGGAACTCACGGCTGCTGCCGGGGGTGCACCAGCCCGTGCACGCGGCGACCGTGTGGCGGGAGGTGTCGGCCACGGGGCGATAGCCCCCTATCGGTGGCGAGGCGAATCCGTGGCCGCCGAGAGCCGGCTTGACCTTGACCCGAGGTCAAGCCGGATGCTGACCGCATGACGCCTTCACGCGCCTCCGCATGGGCCGGCATGGTGCCCGTCGACGACACGGCCCTGGCGGTCACCGACACCCGCGGCCCCGGGCAGCCCATCGTCTATCTCAACGGCTCCTATGCCGGCCAGCGTTCCTGGCGGCGCGTGATCAACGAACTCGGACCCCGGTGGCGGCACATCACCTACGACGAGCGTGCCCGCGGCAAGTCGAAGCGGTCGACCGACTACTCCTTCGAAGGGTGCCTGCGCGACGTCGACGCGGTCATCGAGGCGACCGGGGCGGAGCGGCCCCTGGTGGTGGGCTGGTCCTACGGTGCGGCGCTGGCGGTGCATTGGGCCGATCGCAACCCCGACCGGATCGCCGGTGTAGTCTCGGTCGACGGCGCGGTCCCCTGGGGACTGACCGGCGAGGAGAACCGGGAGCGGATCCGACGCGCGTTCCGCGGCATGCGGCTGGGCCTGCCGCTCGCCCGACCCTTCGGCCTGGCCGCCGCGATGAGCGCCGCTCAGCACGCCCGAGTCAACATCGAGATCAACGAGGTCTGCGCCGCCCTCGAACCCGTCCTGGACCGATTGCGCTGTCCGGTGCGCTACCTCCTGGCCTCCGGAGCCAACCTCGGTGGCGGCGCGCAGGAGATGGAGCAGATGCGCGCCTCCCTCGACCCGGTGCTCCGCCGCAACCCCCACCTGCGGGTCAGCGCCAAAGTAGAGAGCAACCACACCCAGATCCTGCGCAAGGACTTCCGAGCGGTCGCCGCCGCGGTGCGGGAAACCGCTGCGGCCGTCGATGAGCGGGAGGATCGCTGAGGCGATGAGTGGGGAGGTGACCATCGGCCGGGCGGCCGCGTTCGCCGGCATCACGATCAAGACCGTGCGGCATTACCACAAGCTGGGCCTGGTCGAGGAACCAGCACGCGACCACTCGGGCTACCGGCGGTACGGCTCGGCCGAACTCCTGCGCCTGGTGCAGGTCAAGACGCTGGCCACGGCCGGGGTGCCGCTGGCCGACATCGGCCCGCTGCTGGACTGTGACGCCGCGCCGTTCGCCGCGGCGCTCGCCGAGGCCGAGCGGCACCTCACCGAGCGGATCGAGGAGTTGGAGGCCAGGCGTGAAGCGTTGCACCGTCTCACCTCCGGGGATCGGACACTGCTGCCCGACCGGGCCGTGGCGATGCTGGAGGGGATGCCGACCCTGGGGTTCAGCCCGGCCGACGTGCGCACCGCCCGGGAATCCTTCGTTCTGGCCAAAGCGCTGGTCCCCGAAGGCTTCGAGGACTACCTCGCCGACATCGAACACGCGCTCCACGACCCCCGCTTCGTGGAGCTGACCAGGCGCAGCGCCGAGGTCATCGGCTGGGCACCGCAGGACCCCCGCGTCGAGGAACTGGCCGCCGACATGGCCGAGCACTACCTCGCCCACCCCGACCACCTCAAGATCGTGACCGGGCTGCGGGCCCGCACCGAGACCGCGGCCCGCTATAGGCTGATCGCCCACCACGGCGAGGAGCAGGACTCCGCCGCGGCCCGCCTGGCGCTGCTGCTCGAAGCGAAGCTCCGCGCCGGCGGCATCGATATCCCCCCGCCCGCGTGAGATGGCCCGCGTACCGCCGCGCCGGTCGCACCCCACCCGTTCTCGCGGGCGGTCTCCAGGTTCCGGGGCTCAGCGCTTCTGTCTGGCCAGAGACCGCTTCCTGCTCATTCGCCGCGTGCGGCACGACCTTCGAGGAGCTGGTCGCCTACGCCTCGCGCGGCACCCGCGTCCGCCCCGGTCAGGAAGAGACCTCACCAACGGACCGCCACAGGCGGCATCCCGCACGCGCGGCCGGCTCCGCCATCGAGGATGGAAGACCTCTGCCCCGCGTGCGGGTGCCGCGCTCAGTAGAGGCGCGCGAAGGAGCGGTACGGCCGCCCCGGGTCCGAGACCCGGCCCGGCACCGTCCCGGGTGGGCGGCCGCGCACCGCGGACATCGGCCGCCGGCCGCAGACCGGTGAGGGGGCGCCCTCCGGCGGATCGGTCAGCGCAGGGCGTCGTTGGTGCGGGCGGTCCGGATCGCCAGGGCGGCGAGCAGGGCGCAGGCGCCCCCGAGCCACAGCACGCCCTGGAGGGTGAACGTGTCGACGATGATGCCGCCGACCAGCGCGCCGAGGCCGATGGACAGGTTGAACACCGCCACCCACAGTGAGGAGGCCGCTTCCACCGCTCGCGGGGCGGCCTTGATCGTCCACGTCTGGAGGCCCACGGAAACCCCGCCGAAGGCCAGGCCCCAGACGATCAGCAGGACGGCGCCGCCGATCGCGGTCGTGCCCAGCAGCAGGAAGAGGGGCATCGCGACCGCCATGGCCACCGCGATGGCCAGCACGCTGCGGTGCACCCGGCGGGAGAGGGCGATGCCGGCGGCGAAGTTGCCGATCATGCCGGCCGCGCCGAACCCGAACAGCAGCGGACCGACGTAGCGCTCGTCGATCCCTGACAGCTCCTGCAGCGCCGGACTCACGAACGTGTAGGCGGCGAAGTGCCCGAACACGAGGAGCACCGTCGCGATGATGCCGACGCGCACGCCCGGATCGCGGAACTGCTCCACCAGCAGCCCGGGCCGGACGGCCCGGGAGGCGACCAGTCTCGGCAGCACCGCCAGCAGGGCGATCAGGGCCACCAGCGCCAACGCGCTGAGCGAGGAGAAGGCGATGCGCCAGCCGGTCAGGCCGCCGACCAGGGTGCCGAGCGGGACGCCGAACACGTTCGCGGCACCGACGCCGCCGAAGATCACCGCGGTGGCGCGCGGCACGTCCGCCGGGGTGACGAGCCGGACCGCCAGGCCGGCGGCGACCGCCCAGAAGCCGCCGATCGCTATGCCGACCAGCACCCGGGAACCCAGCAGCACCGCGAAGTTCGGCGCCAAGGCGGATCCCAGGTTCGCGGCGGTCATCAGGGCCATCAGCGCGAGCAGCAGGACGCGGCGGTCCAGCGACCCGACGACCATCGGGACCAGCGGTGCCGCGAACCCCGCGACGATGCTGGGCACCGTCACCATCAGTCCCGCCGTCCCCTCGGAGACCGACAGCGCGGACCCCACGGAGGTCAGCAGGCCGATCGGCAGCTGCTCGGCGGTCACCAGGAGGAAGGTGCCCAGGGCCACCACGGAGACCGCCGTCCAGCGGCTCTTGCCCGGGATCCCTGGTTCCGGTGTCCGGGCGGGAATCTGTTCTGCGGTGCTCAACGCGTCCTCCTGCACTCATTTGGGAGCGATTGCTCCCATATGGGGGGACACTAGTATGGGAGCGAACGCTCCACAAGTTGGGTCAGGTGAATCCATGGCACGCCCCCGACAGTTCGACGAGCAGAACGCGGTCATCTCGGCGACCTGGCTGTTCTGGCGACGCGGTTACCACGCCACCTCGGTGCGCGACCTCGGTGACGAACTCAAGCTCACGCCCAGCAGCCTGTACCGGACGTTCACCGACAAGCACACGCTGTTCCTGCGCGCGCTCGACCACTACCGGGCCACCGAGTCCGCCCAGGCCCGCCGGCGGCTGGACACGGCGGACCGCCCGGTCCGGGACGTACTGCGGGAATGGATGCTCTGGCTGGTCGCCTGCCCGGCCGACGGCGAGCCCGCGCGGGGGTGCTTCGTGGTCAACACCGCCACCGAACTGGGCACCACCGACGAGAAGGTCCGGCAGCGGACCGAGGCCGCGTTCGAGGTCACGCGGCAGGCCCTGCGCTCGGTACTGGCCGAGGGCCGCGATCGTGGCGAGCTGTCCGACGACCTCGACCCCGACGGCGCCGCGGAACTGCTGTTCACCACGGTCCTCGGCCTGCGGGTGCGGGAACGCGCCGGCCACGACCGCGCACGCCTGACCACCGCGATCGACCTCGCGATCCGGGCCCTGGGCCCCACGCCCCCGCACCCCGCCTGACGGCCTGCGAGCCCCGACGATCCGCTCAGGTCCGGCGGTTCAGCGCGTCGGCGGTGCCGTCGGCCCGGCACGCCTGAGCAGGACGGGAGGGGCCGGAGCGGACCTCAGGGAGATGGAACGCGCGACGACGAACGAACCCGGAAGCGAACCCGGGGCGGTCGAACCTCGCGCCCCGGGGATCCGGGGTAGGCCTACGGGGGTGGGGGTCAGGGCGTGAGGATGGTCTTGCCGATGGCGGTGCGCTGCTCGAAGGCGCGGGGTGCCGCGGCGGCCTCCGACAACGGCAGGACGGCACCGATGATCGGCGTGAGGTCGCCGGCGGCGGCCAGGCTGAACGCCTCTTCGCGTAGCTCGGCCCGCCGCTCCGGCCCCAAGGCCATGGAGGCGAAGCCGATCACGGAGACGCCCCGCTGGTACACGGCGAGCGGGTCGAAGCTCGGTGCCTGCCTACTGGTCGTGCCGTAGACCACCATGCGGCCGGTGCCGGGGGTCAGCAGGTCGAACGCGGCCGCCGATCCCTGGCCGAGCAGTGCCAGGGCCGTGTGGTCGTCGAGGCCGTCCGGGCGGGGCAGGGCCGACGCGGCGGACATGACCGCCATCTCGGCGTAACCGCCGCAGGCCGTGGTCCCCACCACCCGGCCGCCGACCGTCGCGGGGTCGACGCCGGGCCCGGCGGCCACCACGGTGCCCGCCACCTCGAAACCCGGCGAGAACGGCATCGGCGGATCGGGGAGGGCGGTGCGCCGCATGAGGTCGGCCCGAATCTGGACGTCGGCGAACCCGATGCCCGCGGCCGCGGCCCGCGCTGGGGCGGACCCTGCTCGAACCCATCGCCGCGGGCCGCCGCTGGGTGGCGGACCACATGCCGGACCTGCTCGCCGCCCGCGACGCGTACGAGGGCCGCGCCGCCGGCACGGGGTGACGCACCCGCCCGCAGCGCCGCCGCGGCCCACCTCCGACCGCCCGGGCTCCGCCGACGGGAAACCCGGCCGCACGACGGCCCCGCCGAGCGCGGCCGGGCCCGCGGTGGCGGGGGGTGGAGAATGCCGGTATGCGTGTCGGCATCCTGGGCCCATTGCGGGTGGCCGCCGACGGCCGCAGTGCGGGCGTCGGCGGTCCGCGTGTCCGCGCCCTGCTGGCCCGGCTCGCTCTGGCGGCGGGCCGCACCGTCGGCCACCGGGCGCTGATCGGCGACCTGTGGCCCGAAGCGGATGTGGCGGCCGGACCAGAGAACCCCGCGGCCGCGCTGCACTCGCTGGTCGCCCGGCTGCGGCGGGCCCTCCCCGAACCCGGCGTCCTGCGCTCCGAGCCGGCGGGCTACCGACTGGACCTGCCCGCCGAGGCCGTCGACGCCGTCCTGTTCGAACGCCTGTCCCGCGAGGGCCGCGACGCCCTGCGGGGAGGGCAGCACGCCGTGGCCGTCGAACACCTGGGACGCGCCTTGGACCTGTGGCGGGGCGACCCCTTGGCCGACGTCCCCGCACTGCCCTATGCCGAGGCCGCCGCCGTTCGGATCGGCGAGCTGCGCCTGGGCGCGGTGGAGGACCGGGCCGAGGCCGGGATCGCCCTCTCCGGAGAGGTCCCGGACCTCGCCGCCCTCCAAGAACTCGCCGCCGGGCATCCGCTCCGCGAGCGCCTGCGCACGCTGCTCGTCAGCGCCCTCGACGCCCAGGGCCGACGCGCCGAGGCCCTGTACGCGTATGAGGAGTACCGGCTCCGCCTGGCCGAGGACCTGGGCGCCGCCCCGGGGCCGGAACTGCGCGCGCTGCACCTGCGCCTGCTCCGTGAAGAGCGCACGCCCGCAGCGAGGCACCGAACCGCGCCGCACGGCAACCTGCGCGCCCCGCTGACGGCGTTCATCGGCCGGGAGGACGAGCGGGCGCTGGTCGCGGAGCGGCTGTCGCGGTACCGGATGGCCACCCTGGTCGGGACCGGCGGGGTCGGCAAGACCCGCCTGGCGTCGGTCGCCGCCGCCGACATCGGCGGCCGCGTGTGGCTGGTGGAGCTGGGGGACGTCACCGACCCCGGCGACGTCCCCCGCGCCGTCGCGCGGACGCTCGGCCTTGCCGGTCCGGCCGACTCCGTCCCCGCCCTGGTCGACGCCCTGTCCGCGGCCGACACGCTCTTGGTCCTCGACTGCTGCGAGCACGTGGCCGACGCCGCCGCCCGGTTGGCCGAGGACCTGCTGGGCCGCTGCCCCCGGCTGCGCATCCTCGCCACGAGCCGGGAACCGCTCGGCGTCCCCGGGGAGGCGCTGTGCCCGGTCCCCCCGCTCACCCCGGCTGAGGCGCGGACGCTGTTCACCGACCGGGTACTGGCCGTCCGGCCGGACGCGCCGCCCGCGGAGGCGGTGGCGCGGATCTGCCGGCGCCTGGACGGCCTGCCCCTGGCCATCGAACTGGCCGCCGCGCGGCTGCGGTCGATGACCCCGGAGGCGCTGGCCGCGGGCCTGGACGACCGGTTCCGCGTCCTGACCGGCGGCGCCCGCACCGCCCCGCCCCGCCACCGCACGCTGCGCGAGGTGGTCGCGTGGAGCTGGGACCTGCTCACCCCCGTCGAACGCGAGGCCGCCGAGCGCCTGTCCGCCTTCGCCTCCGGCATCACCCCGCCGACCGCCGAACACGTCGGTGTGGCAGCCGAGACCCTGTACTCCCTGGTGGACAGGTCACTGCTGGAGGCGGACGGCGACCGCTACCGGATGCTGGACACCATCCGCGAGTACGGCGTCCGGCGCCTGGCCGCCACCGGTCGGCTGAAGGCCGCCCGGACCGCCCACGCCGCGTGCTTCCTGGACCTCGCGGAACGGGCCGAACCGCATCTGCGGGGGCCGGGGCAGTCGGCCTGGGCGGCCCGGCTCGCCGCCGATGAGGGCAACCTGGCCGCCGCCCTGGGGTACGCCCGGGAGACCGGCGACACCGGCACCGCCGTGCGGCTGGGGGCGGCCCTGGGCCTGTACTGGGCCATCCGCGGCGACCACGTCGGCGCCGCCGTCCGCCTCCGCGCGGTCCTGGGCGCGTCGGCCGGAGACAGCGGCCCACTGCGCCGGGCGCGGTCGCGTGCGGCCGCCGCCTACCTGCTCAACGCCGCGTTCGCGGGCGGGCTCGCCGACGCGCGCTCCGTCGTCGGTCCGCCGCCGGACACCTCCGAGCCGGTCGGGGCGTTCGCGGCGGCCCTGCTGGCCGCGGCCGAGGACCGGATCGCCGACGGGGCGGCGGTCCTGACCCCGCACCTGGCCCACCCCGACCCGTGGACGAGGGCGATGCTGCTGCTGGCGCGGGCGTTCCTGGGCGGGGCCGCAGGCGGCGTCGACCGGGGCACCGGCGACGTGGAGTCCGCCGCGGCCGCATTCCGCGAGGCGGGGGAGTCCTGGGGGCGGTCGCTGCTGCTGATGTCGCTGGCCCACGCCCGCTCCGCGGCCGGCGACACTGCGGCGGCCGCCGCCCTGCTCGCGGAGGCGTCGGAGCTCGCCCGCGGTCTCGGCACCCACCACGGGCAGCGTGTCTGGTTGGCGATGGCGCACGTCGACACGGGCGAACTCGACCGGGCGCGCGACCGGCTGGAGGAGGTGGTCGCGGAGGCCGCCTCAGCACGCCAGGTGGCGCTGGCCCGCATCTGCCTGGCCGACCTGGCCCGCCACGAGGGGGACCTGGCGCGGGCCGGGCGGCTGCTGGAGCGCGCCCGTGAGGCCGGGCGCGGCGGCGAACCGGCGGACCGGGCCCTGTACGCCGCCGCCGTGGGGGCTCTGGCCGCGGCGTCCGGCGACCCCGACGCGGCCGCCCGCCGCGTGTGCGAGGCCTTCGGCGTGGCCGACGCCCTGGCGGACCCGCCGATGATCGCGGAGGTGGCGGTGGGCACGGCGGGCGTGCTCCTGGCACGGGGCCGACCGGAGCGGGCCGCACGGGTGCTGGGGGCCGCCCACGCCCTGCGCGGCGGCCCCAACCCGGCCCATCCGGACGTCGCCCGAATCCGCCGCGCGCTGCCGGACCACCGCGCCGTCTACGACCGCGCCAGCCGCCTGCCTCCGGAGGCGGCCCTGGCGGCGCTCCGCGAGGAGCACGACCGGGCCGCCCGGTGAGGCCGCCCGCGCGGTCGGCCCGCTACGCTGTGGCGGCCTTCGCCCGCTCCTTCCGCAGGAACTCGTCCCGGCAGCCGTCGCAGCAGAACGCGTGCAGCGCCCCCCGCCACTCCAGGGTGGTGGCGGTGCCGTCCAGGGGCACGATCACCCCGCACAGCGGGTCGCGCGCGGCGCGCCCCTCGGCGAGGTCCCCCTCGTAGGACGCGCCCATCATCTCCACGATCTCCTCGGACCCGACCGTCCGGCCGTACACGCCGAGTCCGCCCTCGGAGACGCCCACCACCTGCACCTGGACCACGGGCTCCCGGTAGGGCCGCTCGGCGTCGGCCTCGCTCTCGGCGATGATCCGGGTGGCGTAGGCGACCAGGGCGTCGCTGATGGCCTTCCGCCAGGGTCCCGGCACGTGGAAGCGGACCGCGTACCGGGGTGCGGGGTCGGCTCCGAGGGCGTGCTGGTCGACCACCCACACCGCGGGTTCGTGCACCACCACCTGCATCAGGGAGCCCAGGGCCCGCTCCCAGCCCGAGGGGATCGCCTCTCCTTCGGTCAGTTCGGTCACGGTCCCCAGGCGCTCCGCCACGCGGCGGAGCCGCTCCGGCGGGACCGATCCCCGGGGGACGGACAACTCGATGAACATCATCGTCGACACCTCCGCTCCGGATGGTGGCGGACGCTCCTGTCAGAAGGCTGCCGGTCCGCTGCCGGGGCGGACACCGACCCCGCGAGGCCGCGCCCGGGGTGGGCGCGGCCTCGCGGGG
>NZ_BCRK01000103.1 GCF_001552555.1 Nocardiopsis trehalosi NBRC 14201
GGCCGTCCCCTCCGGACCGTTCCGCGCCCGCGCCGCCGTGCGCCGCGCGGCCCCGGAGGACGCCCGCCGTGCCGACCGGCCCGAACCGCCGCCCGCGCCGGTCGGCGGCGGGCGCGCGGGAGGGGCGTGGCGGCGGGCCCGGGACGCTCCGGAGGACGCGGGCTCGTGGACGGCGGACGGGGACCATGCGGCACCTCCGGGGTGGGGTACCACCAGTCCACCGCGCCGCGGGCCCGGCGCGCCACCCGGATTCCCCGCCTGTGGACAACGATCGCACGCCCCCCACCTGGCCGAACGCGGACGGGTGGCCGCCGCCCCTTGTGACCGCATCGCCGGAGTATGAGACTTTCCCCCTAAGAAGCGGCGACCTCGGCCGATCCGCCCCGTGCGGGTCGGCCGCACGGACTGGTGGGGGCGGTGCTGGACACTTCTCGACCCGGGAGGCCCGGGACGGCCGGCGGGGCGGCACGATGAGCGCGTGCACCGACCCCGCCTGCCCCGGCGCGCTCCGCGACGGCGAGTGCCGCGTCTGCGGCATGGCCCCCGCCTGGTCCCTGCGGGTGGCCCGCACGCCGCACGGCGAGCGGGACGCCCGCGGCGCGTCCGACCCGGCCGACCACGACGGACCGCCGTCGGGCCCCTTCCTGCCCTCCGACCCCTTCGGCCACCGGATGTCGGTGCCGTCCGAGTGGAACGGGGTGTCGGCGACCTCGGGCCTGTCGGGCCTCGGCCTGTCCGGACTCGGCCTCTCCGGCCTCGGCCTGTCCGAGTTCGACCGGCGCCCGCCCGGCGCGCCCGCGCCGCGCGACGGCGACGCCCCCGCCGGACCGGCGGGCGACAGCAGCGGCTCCACCGGCCCGCTGGGCCGGCGCATCAGCGGCGGCCCCTCGGGGCGGATCAGCCGCCGCACCCCGGCCACGGCGCGCGGCATGCTCGGCCTCGGCATGGTGCAGGTGCCGCAGATCCCCTACCGCGACCCGGCCACCGCGGTCATGGCCGACCCGGTGGTCGCCGAGAAGAACCGCTTCTGCGGCGCCTGCGGCGGCCGGGTGGGGCGCGGGACGGCCGGCCGCCCCGGCCCGGTCGAGGGCGTGTGCGCCGCGTGCGGCACCCCGTACTCGTTCCTGCCCAAGCTGAAGAAGGGCGACCTCGTCGCCGGCCAGTACGAGGTGCTGGGCTGCCTGGCCCACGGCGGCCTGGGCTGGATCTACCTGGCGCGCGACCACAACGTGAGCGAACGCTGGGTGGTGCTCAAGGGCCTGCTGAACAGCGGCGACGCGGAGGCGCAGAAGACGGCGACGGCCGAGCGCGCGTTCCTCGCCGAGGTCGAGCACCCCAACATCGTCGGCATCTACAACTTCGTGCAGCACCCCGACCCCGGCACCGGGGTCCCCGCCGGGCACATCGTCATGGAGTACGTCGGCGGCAAGTCGCTGCGCGACCTCATCGTCGAGCGCCGCCGCGACGGCTCGGGCGACGAGGGGCTGCCGGTGGACCAGGTCATCGCCTACGGCCTGGAGGTGCTGCGCGCGCTCGGCTACCTGCACAGCAAGGGCCTGCTGTACTGCGACTTCAAGCCCGACAACGTCATCCAGAGCGAGGAGCAGATCAAGCTCATCGACCTGGGCGGCGTGCGCCGCATGGACGACCTGGTCAACCCCGTCTACACCACGCCGGGCTACCGGGTGCCCGAGAGCGAGCTGCGCGGCCCCGGCCCCTCCATCAGCTCCGACCTGTACACGGTCGGCCGGTCGCTGGCCGTGCTCAGCTTCCGGTTCAGCTTCGTCCGCGACCACCCGCACAGCCTGCCCGACGCCGCCGACGAACCGGTGCTCGCCCGCTACCCCTCCTACGACCGGCTCCTGCGCCGCGCCACCCACCCCGACCCCGAGCAGCGCTTCCACGACGCCGCCGACATGGCCGAGCAGCTCACCGGGGTCCTCCGCGAGGTGCTGGCCGACCTGCACGGCCGCCCGCACCCCGCGCCGTCGCGGCTGTTCGGCCCCGAGCACTACCGCGTCGGCGCCATCACCCCCACGGGCGGCCCGGTGGCGGGCACCGACCGGCTGCTCGTGCGCCCCGACCCCGCCGACGTCGCCGCCGCGCTCCCGGTGCCGCTCAGCGACCCGGGCGACCCGGCGGCGGGCCTGCTGGGCGGGCTGGCGTCGGTGCACCCCGAGGACGTCGTCGCGTCGCTGCGGGCGGTGCCCCGGCCGAGCCCCGAGACGCGGCTCATGCTGGCCCGGGCGCTGATCACCCTCGGCCGCCCCGCCGAGGCCGCCGCCCCGCTCCAGGAGTACGCGGTGCGCGCGCCGGGCGACTGGCGGACCTTCTGGTACCAGGCGCTGCTCGCGCTCAGCACCGGCGCCCACACCGAGGCCCGCGTCCGCTTCGACGAGCTGTACGACCACCTGCCGGGGGAGGCGGCCCCCAAGCTGGGGCTGGCCGCGGCCTGCGAGGGCGACGGCCGCCTCGACGCCGCCGCCCGCCTGTACCGGTCGGTCTGGTTCACCGACCCCGCCTACGTCAGCGCCGCGTTCGGCCTGGCGCGCATCCGCCTGGCGCAGGGCGACCGGGCGGCCGCCGTCGGCGTCCTCGACACGGTCCCCGAGAGCTCCAGCCTGCACGTGACCGCGCGCATGGCCGCCGTCGCCGCCCTCGTCACCGGCCCCGACCCGGGCGCGCTGGACGAGGCGGCGCTGCGCGGCGCCGGCGACCGGCTGGAGCGGCTCGAACTCCAGGGCGAGCCGGCGCACCGGCTGGCGGCGCGGGTGCTGGAGGCCGCGCTGGGCTGGACGCGGGCCGGCCACGCCCCCGCCGCGCCGACGGGGCTGCTCGGGGCGCCGCTGACCGAGGCCGGGCTGCGCCGCAACCTGGAGCGGACCTACCGGGCGCTGGCGCGGACCACGCTCGACCCGGCGGCCCGGCACGCCTACGTCGACCAGGCCAACGCCATCCGGCCGCGGACGTGGGTATGAGCGCCGCGCCGCGCCGGAGCGCGCCGCCGGACGCCGGCGGCGCGGCACGTCTCCGCAGAGGCGAGGATGGGGGCGGGCCGCTGGCCCACCCCGGGGCCGGGCCGGCCGGTCCCGCTGATCGGAGGCCGACCGTGCTCACCTGCCCCGCCTGCGGCGGTGCGACCACCCCCCACGACCCCGCCTGCGCGGCGTGCGGCCGGGCCGTTCCGGACCCGGCGCCGCCCGCCGCCGTCGCCGCCGCCCCGGCGGTCGGAACCGCGCCGGCGGCCGCGCCCACCGCCCCGGCCGCCCGGCCCGGAACCGGAACCGGCTCCGGGACCTGCGCCGCGTGCCGGACCCGCCCGCCCGAGGACCGCTGCCCGCGGTGCCGCCCGGGCGGCCCGGCGCCGCGCGACCACGTCGAAGCGGACCTGGCCGCCGCGGCCGGGGTGAGCGACCGGGGGCTGCGGCACGCCCGCAACGAGGACGCCATGGCGGTGCGCGACCCGGCCGACGGGGTCCCCGACGTGCTCGCCGTGGTCTGCGACGGCGTGTCGACGTCGCCCCGCCCGGACGAGGCCAGCGCCGCCGCGGCCGCCGCCGGGGCCGCCGCGCTCGCCGACGGACTCGCGTCGGGCGCCGACCCGCGCCGGGCCACCGCCGACGCGCTGGCCCGCGCCCGCGCGGCCGTCGCCGCCCTCGCCGACGGCACCGGGCCGCCCGCGCCGGCCTGCACGTTCGTCTCGGCCGTCGTACCGCCCGACGGGGCCGACGTCACCCTGGGCTGGATCGGGGACAGCCGCGCCTACTGGCTGGCCGGCGCGCCCACCGCGACACCGTCCGCCCTGCTCACCCGCGACGACTCCTGGGGTGAGGCGATGGTCTCCCTCGACGTGATGACCCCCGAGCAGGCCCGCCGGTCGCCGCACGCCCACGCGCTCACCGCGTGGCTGGGCGCCGACGCCGGCGACCACGACGGCCACGTCGCCCAGGTCGCGGTCCGCGGCCCCGGCACGCTGCTGGTGTGCAGCGACGGCCTGTGGAACTACCTGCCGGACGCCGCCGACCTGGCCGCGGCGGCGCGCCCCGCCGGCGCCGACCCGCTGGCGATCGCGCGGACCCTGGTCCGCTACGCGCTCGACGCGGGCGGCGGCGACAACGTGACCGTCGTCGCCGTCCCGGTGGCCGCCCCGCCCGGAGAGGGGGCGCCGTGACCGCCGAGGCGCCGCCGCGCCCCGACCGGCCCACCGCCCGCTCCCGCGCGGCGGAGCGGGCCCGCCGGGCGGCCGGGCGCACGACCGTGCGCGTCTGGACGCTGACGGCGGCGTGCCTGGTCGGCATCGCGGTGCTGTTCGCCGTGACCACCGGCGCGATCGCCCAGGCCCGCGACGGCTTCCAGGTCATCGGCCACGGCGCGGGCCCCAAGGTCGCGGCGACGGCCGACCTGTACTTCGCCCTCAGCGACATGGACGCCCAGGTCGCCAACGTGCTGCTGATGGGCGACGAGCACGACCTGGGCGCCGGGCGCGAGGAGGCGCTGCGACGCTACGAGCAGCGCCGCGACGACGCCGACAGCGCCCTGCTGCACGCCGCCCAGCTCGCCGAGGGCGACGACGCCGAGCAGGAGAACGTGCGCGCGGTCCTGGACGGCCTCGGCGACTACGAGCAGCTCGTCGCCGAGGCGCGGCTGCTCAACGACGAGGCGGGCGGCGGGGCCGGGCAGCCGCCCGCCGCCGTGGTCGACCGGTACCGCGAGGCCACCGACCTGATGCGGCTGGAGCTGCTGCCGAAGGCGTACAACCTGACCCTGGAGAGCGGGGCCACCGTGCGCGCCACCTACGAGGACCGGCGGTCGGCGACCCGCCTCGGCCCGGTGTGGGTGGCGCTGTCGGGCGCCGCCGCAGCGGGCGCGCTCATCGCCCTCCAGCTCTACCTCAGCGCCCGCTTCCGCCGCCGCTACAACCCCGCGCTGGTGGTGGCGACGGCGGGCGTGGTGGGGCTGGTCGGGCTGGCCACGCTCATGCTGGACGACCAGGCCCAGCAGCTGCGCACCGCCAAGGAGGACGGCCTGGACTCCGTCCTGGCGCTGTCGCGCGCCCGCGCCATCAGCACCAACATGAACGCCGACCAGAGCCGGTGGCTGCTCGACCCCGAGCGCGCCGACACCTACGCCCAAGGCTTCCTGGAGGACGCCCAGACCGTGCTCTACGTCGAGGACGCCGCCGGCGAGGTCCCCGGCGACCTGGCCGGCTACGGTGCCGAGGTCGACGACGCCGTCACCGAACGCGGCGGCTACCGGGGCCGGATGCTGGGGTTCCTCGGCGAGGAGGTGCGCGACGCCCCCCTGGCCGGGCAGGCCGCCGCCCAGCAGGAGGTGCTGCGCGCCTACGACGGCTTCCTGCGCGCCGACCGCGACATGCGGCTGATCGCCGAGTCCGGGCGCGAGCGCGAGGCCGTCAGCGCGCACATGGGCGGCGCCGGGTCGGTGGAGGACGCGTTCGACCGCTACGAGGAGGCGCTGATCGAGCTGACCGACCTGCACCGGGACACGTTCGACGAGGCGGTGCGCGCCGGCGACGACGGCGCGGCCGGCTGGGACGTGCTGCTGCCCGCCGCCTGCCTGGCCTTCGCCGTGCTCGTCCTCGCCGGGGTGCGCCCCCGGCTGGCCGAGTACCGGTAGCCCGCCGATCCCGGGACCCCCGACGGACCACCCCCGCCCAACGGACCCTCCCGCGACAAGGAGCGAAAGATGCGGTCGCGCGCCCTCGCCCTCCCCATGGCCGCCGTGCTGGCGCTGAGCGCGTGCACGGGCGCGCTCAGCGACACCGGGTCCCTGCTCGGCCGCGACACCCTGCGCATCGGCGTCAAGGCCGACCAGCCCGGCCTCGGGCTGCGCGGCCCGAGCGGTGAGTTCACCGGGTTCGACGTCGACGTGGCGCTGGACATCGCCGAGCGGCTCGGTGTGGAGCCGGCCGACGTGGAGTTCGTCGAGGTCACCTCGGCCGAGCGGGAGGAGGCCCTGCGCGAGGGGCGGGTGGACATGGTCGTCGCCACCTACTCGATCACCCCGGCCCGCAAGACCGAGGTGACCTTCGCCGGCCCCTACTACGTCGCCCACCAGGACATCCTCGTGCGCGCGGACGAGCGGTCGATCGACGACGTCCGCGACCTCGCGGGCCGCCGGCTCTGCCAGGGCGAGGGGTCCAACTCGGCCACGCGGGTGATCGGCGAGCGGGGGGTGGCCGCCCGGCTCATCGAGGCGCCCACCTACAGCGAGTGCGTGACGATGCTGGAGGAGGGCGAGGTCGACGCGGTGTCGACGGACGACCTGATCCTCGCCGGGTTCCTGCTGCGCTCGCGCGACGCGTTCCGCATCGTCAACGCCCCGTTCACCGACGAGAAGTACGGCGTGGGGGTCGCCGAGGGCGACCTGTCCGGGTGCGAGGCGGTGAACCGGGCCATCACCGACATGTACCAGGACGGCACGGCGGAGGCGCTGCTGCGGATGTGGTTCGGCGACACCGGGCTCGACCTGGTGACGTCGGTCCCCCAGTTCGAGGGGTGCTCGTGACCCGGCGCGTGCGCGGCGGGCCCCGGGCGCGAGGTGGTATACGACGTCGGTACGGGGGCGGGGCGGCCCCCGGCGAAGGGAGAGCACGCGGGTGACCATCGTGGAGTTCCTGGAGGCGCGCCTGGCCGAGGACGAGCGGGCGGCGCACGCGGCGCCGCCCGCGTCCGGCGGGCCGCCGCGCGTCGGCGCCGAGGCGGCGGCCAAGCGGCGCGTCCTCGGCGGCTACGTGGCCGCCTACCGCGCCTGCTCCGCGGCGCTGCTGGCCGGGCCGACCAGTGTGCAGTCGGTGGAGGCGGTGGCGGCGCTGTACGCGTGGCGCAGCGCCCTGGAGCACCTGGCGGCGGTCTACGCGGGTCACCCCGACTACGACCCGTCCTGGCGGCCCTGACCCGGCCCTGACCCGGCCCGGCCCGCCCCCGGCCGCCGGTGCCGCCGCGCGGCCGGCGGCCGGGCCGCGCCTCACAGGTCGAGCTGCTCCAGCGCCAGGATGTAGCCCTCGCTGTAGGTGGGGAACTGCGGGATGCCGTCGGTGAGCCGGTCGATCGGGATGGCCTCGCGGATGGCGAGGGCGGCGGTGTGGATCCACTCGCCCGCGAGCGGGGAGACCGCCCACGCGCCGATGAGGACGCGGCGCCGCCGGTCGGCGAGCACGCCGAGGCGGCCGAACGGCTCGGCCGCGTAGGTCCACGGCCGGGCCAGCCCGCTCGGCAGGTCGACCTCCGCGGCGACCACGTCGACGCCGGCCGCCCGCGCCTGCTCGGCCGTGCTGCCGACGGCGGCGATCTCGGGGTCGCTGAACACGACCCGCGGGACGGCCGTGTAGTCGGCCGTCCGGTCGATCCCGAGGATGTTGTCGGCGACCACCCGCGCCTGGTACTTCGCCACGTGGGTGAACAGGGCGACACCGGTGACGTCGCCGACCGCCCACAGCCCGTCGGCGGCCCGGCAGCGCTCGTCCACGGCGATGCCGCGCGGCCCCGCCTCGACGCCGACGTCGGCCAGGCCGAGGCCGTCGGTGCGCGGGGTGCGCCCGGTGGCGAGCAGGACGACGTCGGCGGCGATCCGCTCACCGCCGGCCAGCTCGACGACGCTGTCGGCGCCGTCGCGGAACATCCGCCGGGGTTCGGTGCCCGTGCGGACGTCGACCCCGTCGCGGCCCAGCACCTCGGCGGCGAGTTCGCCGATGCGCGGGTCCTCGCGGCTCATCAGCCGGGGGCCGCGCTGGAGCAGGGTGACCGCGCTGCCCATGCGGGCCAGGAACTGGCCCAGCTCCAGCCCGACCGCGTTGCCGCCGACGACCACCGTCCGGCCGGGGATGTCCGTCAGCGTGGTGGCCTCGCGGTTGGTCCACACCTCGACGCCGTCCAGGCCGTCGACGGGCGGCCGGACGGCGGCCGACCCGGTGGCCACGATGACGTGGTCGGCGGTCATGACCCGCCCGTCCGCCTCGACCCGCCAGGGGTCGCGCCCGGTGACCCGCGCCGCGCCCTTGACCACGGTGACGCCCTGGTCGCGGTAGCCGGCGACCTGGCGGCCGTCGTCCAGGTGGCGGATCATGCCGTCCCGGTAGGCGCGGATGGCCGCCCAGTCGGCGCGGGGCGTGTCCAGCCCGGCCACCGCGCCCGCCTCGGCGCGGGCCTCGACGGGGCGCAGCAGCGTCTTGGACGGGATGCACGCCCAGTAGCCGCACTCGCCGCCGATCAGCTCCCGTTCGACCACGGCCACGCGCCGGCCGTGCTCGACCAGCCGCGACGCGGCCACCTCGCCGCCCGGTCCCATGCCGATCACGATCGCGTCGTAGTGCCCGTCCACGCGGTTCCTCCGCTCACTGGGGAGGCGGCGGGTCGGCCCCGCCGCCGGGTGTCAGGTCCCTTGGTACGCCACCGGACGGTACCCCGGGGCCGGCGACGCGCCGCCGCGCGGTCCGGCGGACCGGGCCGGCGCGGCGGACGGGGCGGGACCGCCCGCGCGACGTGCGCCTCCGCGCAGGGGAGGCTCAGGGCACGAGGACGACCTTGCCCGTTGTGGCGCGCGTCTCCAGGGCGGCGTGGGCGTCGGCGGCGCATCGCAGCGGGAAGGCGGTCACCAGCGGGGCGAGCCGGCCGGCGGCGGCCTCGGCCAGCGCGCGGGTCTCCAGCTCCCGCAGCCCGCCGAGCCGGCGGATCGCGTGCGGGCCGATGGCCCAGGTGGCGGTGAGGCCGCGGTCGACCAGGTCGCCCGTTGTGATGGCGGTGGGTCCGCTCCCGGGGGCGTAGCCGTGGAGGAGGACCCGGCCGCCCCCGCCGAGCAGGTCGAACGCCGCGCGGCCGAGCGCGCCGCCCACCCCGTCGAACAGGACGGTGGGCGCGCGGCCGCCGAGGGCGGCGGCGACCTCCCCGGTCCAGTCGGCCGCCCGGTAGTCCACGGCGGCGTCCGCGCCGAGCCGGCGCACGACGGCCGTCTTCTCCGGGCCGCCGGCCAGGCCCACGACGGCCGCCCCGGCGGCGCGCGCCGCCTGCACGAACAGGGCGCCCATGCCGCCGGCCGCGGCGGTGACCAGGGCGGTGTCGCCGGGGCCCAGCCCGGCGAGGCCGAGCACGGCCATGGCGGTGCGGCCGGTGCCGACCATGGCCACCGCGGCGTCCGCCGCGACGTGGTCGGGCAGGGCGTGCAGGGCGGCGGCGTCGGCCACGGCCCGCTCGGCGTACCCGCCGGAGGAGCCGGGGCCGAGGTGGACGGCGACCCGCCGGCCCGTCCACGCCGGGTCGGTGCCCGGTCCGACGGCCGCGACCGCCCCGGCGACCTCGCGCCCCGGGACCATGGGCAGGACGGGGTCGGGGAAGGGGCCGCCGACCGGGCCCTCCCGCAGCCGCGTGTCGACCACGTGCACCCCGGCGGCCGCGACGTCGATCAGGACCTGCCCCGGGCCGGGGACGGGGTCGGGCACCTCCTCGATGACGAGGTTCTCGGCGGGGCCGAAGGCGTGCAGTCGGACGGCGTGCATGGCGGTGCCTCTCGATCGTCGGTGGGCACGACCGTAGAACCTCGACATTCGTTGAGGTCAAGGCGCGGCGCCGCCGGGATCAGCCGTCCAGCGCCGCCAGCAGCAGCTCCCGCACCTCCACGGCGCCCGCCGGGCGCGGGTTGGCGTAGGGCGCGGCCGCCGCCTCGCGCGCGGCGGCGTCGACGTCGGCCCGGCGCAGCCCCAGCGCGCCCAGCCCCGCCGGGGCGCCCACCGCGGCGCCGAGCGCCCGCAGCCCGCGCACCGGGTCGTCGTCGCCCAGGGCGCCGCGCAGCACGTTCATCGCGTAGGGGGTCTCGGGCGCGTTGTAGGCGAGCACGTGCGGCAGCAGCACCGCGTGCGTGGCGGCGTGCGGCAGCCCGAAGCTTCCGCCGAGGACGTGGCAGAGCTTGTGGTGCAGGCCCATGGTGGTGGCGCCCAGGCAGGCGCCGCACAGCCACGCCCCGTACTGGGCCCGGCCGCGCGCCTCCAGGGACCCGGGGTCGGCGACGACGGACGGCAGCGCGCCCGCCAGCGCCCGCACCCCCTCGGCGGCCATCAGCGACACGATCGGGGACGCGTCGGGCGCGTACAGCGCCTCGACCGCGTGCGCGAGGGCGTTCAGCCCGCTGACCCCCGACACGCCCGGCGGGAGGTCGAGGGTGAGTTCGGGGTCGTAGACCACGCCGGCCGGCAGCACCCGGGGGTCGCGGCCGGTCCGCTTGCCCTCCTCGCCGGTGATGCCCCACACCGGGGTCATCTCCGACCCCGCGTAGGTGGTGGGCACCGCGATGACCGGCACGTCCAGCTCGCGCGCCACCGCCTTCCCCAGGCCGATGGCGGAACCACCGCCCACGGCGACGCAGCCGTCGGCCCCGGCGTCGCGGGCGGTGCCGACGGCGGTGCGCGCGGCGGCCGCGGGCACGTGCGCGACGGCGTCGGCGTGCACGCCCACGCACCGCTCGCCCAGCGCGCCGGCCACCCGTTCGGCGGTGGCCGCCCGGCCGGGCGTGCTCAGGACGAGCACCCGGCGCAGGCCGAGCCGGTCGGTCTCGGCGGGCACCTCGGCCACCGCTCCGGGCCGCATCACGACCCGCATCGGCAGTGCCTCGTAGGCGAACCGGGGCGGCCATCCGTCCATGCGTCCTCCACACCGTCGCGCGTCGCGGGCCGCCGTCCCCGCCGCGGCGGCCCCCGGACGGCTACTCTGCGGCTGTTACCCGCGGCGGGATGCGGCACGTGCGACCGAGGGTACAGCGGCAGCGGCGCCGGCGGTCCGGCGGCGCCGCCGGGTACGGGCATCCCGCCGGACCCGCCCCGGGCGACGCCCGCGGCGGACCCGCGACGACGAGGAGTGAGCCGATGTCCGACACGACCGCCGGTACCCGGATGCGCCTCGACCGGCGCCCCGAGTGGGCGGCGCTGGCCGAGCACCGCGACAGGCTCGGGCGGGTGAGCCTGAGGGAGCTGTTCGCCGCCGACCCCGACCGCGCCCGCCGCCTCACGGTCCGGGTCGGCGACCTCCACGTGGACTACTCCAAGCACCTGGTCACCGACGAGACGCTCGCCCTGCTGCGCGCCCTGGCCGAGGCCACCGACGTCGCCGGGCTGCGCGACGCCATGCTGCGCGGTGACCGGATCAACGTCACCGAGGACCGCGCGGTGCTGCACACCGCCCTGCGCGCGCCCGCCGGCGCCGTCATCGAGACCGGCGGCCGCGACGTGGTGCCCGACGTGCACGCGGTGCTGGAGCGGATGTCGGGCTTCGCCGACCGGGTGCGGTCGGGGGAGTGGCGCGGCCACACCGGGCGGCCGATCCGGGCCGTGGTCAACATCGGCATCGGCGGCTCCGACCTGGGGCCGGCCATGGCCTACGAGGCGCTGCGCCCGTTCACCCGGCGGGAGCTGGAGTTCCGCTTCGTGTCCAACGTCGACGGCGCCGACCTGTACGAGTCGCTGCGCGGGCTCGACCCCGAGACCACCCTGTTCATCGTCTCCTCCAAGACCTTCACCACGATCGAGACGATCACCAACGCCACCTCGGCCCGCCAGTGGCTGCTGTCGGGGCTGGGCGGCGACACCGCCGCGGTGGCGCGGCACTTCGCGGCAGTGTCGACCAACGCGGAGAAGGTCGCCGAGTTCGGCATCGACACCGCGAACATGTTCGAGTTCTGGGACTGGGTGGGCGGCCGGTACTCCTACGACTCCGCGATCGGCCTGTCGCTGATGACCGCGATCGGTCCGGCCCGGTTCCGCGAGATGCTCGACGGGTTCCGGCTGGTCGACGAGCACTTCCGCGACGCCCCGCCGGCCGAGAACGCGCCGATGCTGATGGGCCTGCTCGGCATCTGGTACGGGTCGTTCCACGACGCCCAGTCGCACGCGGTGCTGCCGTACAGCGACTACCTGGCCAAGTTCCCGGCCTACCTCCAGCAGCTCGACATGGAGTCCAACGGCAAGTCCGTCGACCGCCAGGGCGTGCCCGTGTCCTGGCGGACCGGCCCGATCGTGTGGGGCACCCCCGGCACGAACGGGCAGCACGCCTACTACCAGCTGCTGCACCAGGGCACCGAGCTGGTCCCGGCCGACCTGATCGGGTTCGCCCGGCCGGCCGCCGAGCTGCCCGCGGAGCTGGCCGCCCAGCACGACCTGCTGATGGCGAACATGTTCGCCCAGGGGCAGGCGCTGGCGTTCGGCCGGACCGCCGAGGAGGTCCGCGCCGAGGGGGTGGCCGAGGAGCAGGTGCCGCACCGCACCTTCGCGGGCGACCGGCCGACCACCACCGTGCTGGCGCCGGAGCTGACGCCGTCGGTGCTGGGCCAGCTCGTCGCGCTCTACGAGCACAAGGTGTTCGTGCAGGGTGCGGTCTGGGACATCGACTCGTTCGACCAGTGGGGCGTGGAGCTGGGCAAGGCGCTGGCGAAGCGGGTCGAGCCGGCGCTGACCGAGGGCGCGGCCGTGCCGGGGTTGGACCCCTCGACGGCCGAGCTGGTGCGCGTGTACCGGGGGCTGCGCGGGCGCTGAGCCCCCACTGTCCAGAGGAGCGCTCCGCCGCCCGGCCGCCTCGGCCGGGCGGCGGCGGTGTCTCGGGCCTCCGGGGATCGGACGGTGCCGCAGGGAATGTTGTTCAAAATTCAACTGTTCACTAGACTGCAGGCATCGACCCGGAAGGACCAAGACCATGGACGTTCGCCCCTCGGGCATCCACCACGTGACGGCCATCGCGAGCGACCCCCAGGCCAACGCGGGCTTCTACCTCAACGCGCTCGGCATGCGGCTGGTCAAGCGGACCGTCAACTTCGACGCGCCCGACACCTACCACCTGTACTACGGCGACCGCGCGGGCAACCCGGGCACCGTCATGACGTTCTTCCCCTGGCCCGACGCGCCCCGGGGCCGGCTCGGCGCCGGCCAGGCGACCACCACCTCGTTCTCCGTCCCGGAGGGCTCCCTCGGCTGGTGGCAGCGCCACCTCGCGTCCCTCGGCATCGAGGCCGCCCGCCCCGCCGAGCGCCTGGAGGAGGACGTCCTCAGCCTGCGCGACCCCGACGGCCTGCAGATCGAGCTGGTCGCCAGCGCCGACTTCCACGACACCGACCCCTGGGACGGCGGGGGCGTGCCCACCGAGCACGCCATCCGCGGCATCCGCGCCGTGACGCTGACCGAGCACGACCTGGAGGGCACCGCCGCCATGCTCGACGGCCGGCTCGGCTTCCGCCTCGCCGCCGAGCAGGGCAACCGGTTCCGGTTCCACACCAACGAGGCCGCCGCCGGGGTGGGCACCGTGGTCGACGTCATCGCCGACCCCCGCGCCCAGCGCGGCCTGGTCGCCGCCGGCACCGTGCACCACGTCGCCTACCGCGCCCCCGACCGGCCGACCCAGGACGGCTGGCGGCGGACCCTGGCCGCCGACGGCGTGGACGTCACCGAGATCCGCGACCGGTCCTACTTCACCTCCATCTACTTCCGCGAGCCCGGCGGCGTGCTGCTGGAGATCGCCACCGACGGCCCCGGCTTCGACTACGACGAGCCGCTGCTGGAGCTCGGCCGCCGGCTCCGCCTCCCGCCGTGGCTGGAGCCGAAGCGGGAGCAGATCGAGCGCTCCCTGCCCGAGCTCACCGTCCCCGGCCAGGACTGACCCGACCAGGACCAGAGCCCCCGACCAGGACCAGGAAGGAGACCGCGATGGCCGCGGACTTCCCGCACGTCTTCGAACCGGCCGCCGACCCCGGCACCCCCGCGCTCCTGCTGCTGCACGGGACCGGCGCCGACGAGCACGACCTGCTCGGCCTCGGCCGGGCGCTCGCCCCCGGCGCGGCGCTGCTGTCGCCCCGGGGCCGGGTCAGCGAGCACGGCGCCAACCGGTGGTTCCGCCGGCTCCGCGAGGGTGTCTTCGACGTCGACGACGTCGTCGCCCGCGCCCGCGAACTGGCCGTCTGGGTGGAGGCGCAGGTGGCCGAGCGCGGCCTCGACCCCGCCCGGCTGGTCGCGGTGGGCTTCTCCAATGGGGCCAACATCGCCGCCGCCACGCTGCTGCTGCACCCCGGCCTGCTCAGCGGGGCGGTGCTGCTCGCGGCGGCGGCGCCCCTCCAGGGGCGCGAGCCCGACCCGGTCGACCTCGCGGGCACCCCGGTGTTCATCGGCGCCGGCACCGCCGACCCCATGACCCCGATCGACCAGGCCCGGCTGCTCGCCCGCCAGCTCACCGAGCGCGGGGCCGACGTCCGGCTGCGGGAGCACCCCGGCGGTCACGGGGCGCCGCCCGACGTGCTCGCCGACGCCCGCTCCTGGCTGGCCGACCGGTGACGCCGCCGCCCGGGGCGGGGCGGGCCCCCGCTCCGCCCCGTCCCCCCGGTGCCGGCGGGCCCGGGCCCACCGCGCGACGAAGTACCATGACGCCCATGGACGGGGTCCGGTGGCTCGACAGCGGCGAGCAGCGCATCTGGCGGAGCTTTCTGCGCGCCACCTCCCAGATCGAGCGCGAGCTCGACCGCGACCTCCAGGAGCGCGACGGCCTGACCCTGGTCGAGTACGGCATCCTCGTCACCCTGTCCGAGTCCGAGGGGCGCCGCATGCGCATGCGCGGCCTCGCCGACAGCGTGATCGTGTCCAAGAGCCGGCTCTCGCACCAGATCGCCCGGCTCGAACGCGCCGGGCACGTGCGCCGCGAGGACTGCTCGGAGGACCGGCGCGGATCCTGGGCGGTCCTCACCGACCAGGGCGCCGCCCTGCTGGAGCGCGCCGCGGCGGGCCACGCCGCGAAGGTGCGCGCCCGCGTCTTCGACCGGCTCACCCCCGACCAGGTCGCCGTCCTCGGCGAGGTCATGGCGGCCCTCGAGGTCGCCCCGGTCCGCCGCGCCGGACGCTGACCCGGCCGCCGCCCCGCCCCGCCCCGCCGCCCGCACGCGTCAGGGGGTGCGGCCCAGGTACGCCAGGAGCCGGTCCTGCTCCGAGGCGCCGTCGGGCACGGGCACGGCCGGGCCGCAGACCTGCGGCCCCCGGATGGTGTCGGCCAGCTCCAGCGCCTCGGCGTACACCCGCCGCACCTCCCCGGCGGGCAGCTGCTCGTCCTGCCCGGTCGCGCGGGCGATGTCCCAGGCGTGCACGAGCAGGTCCAGCCCCAGGAACCGGTCGATGGTCGCCTCGACCGTCGTCGGACCGAAGTAGCCCTCGTAGGAGGTCCCGGCGCGCTCGGGGTCGTCCAGCAGCTCCTGCAGGGCGTCGCGCGCCTCGGCCCACGCGCCGCGCGGGTCGTCGTCGACCGACCGGGTCAGCTCCAAGGGGAGGCCGGCCCAGCCCGGCATGTTCACGTGGTTGTCCAGTATGTGGCGGAGCACGTCGCGCGCCGTCCAGCCCTCGCACGGCGACGGCGCCTCCCAGCGGTCCTCGGGGACGGCGTCGACGCGGCGGGTGAACTCGGCGGCGAGCGCGCTGTAGCGCACGGAGATGTCGGTCATGCGGCCAGGATGGCGGGCCACCGGGGCGCGCGTCGTGTACGGATCGGACGTCCGGTCCGCGCGGGTCAGCGGCCGACCAGCGTGCGCGGGCTCGCGCCGGCCAGGGCGCGGGAGTCGCGGGACAGGTGCGGCTGGTCGGCGTAGCCCGCCAGCGCGGCCAGCCGGGCCAGGTCGGTGGGCGCCCCCGGGTGCCGCGCCATGCGGAGGAACCGCTGGAGCCGCAGCACCCGGCGCAGCGTGGCCGGGCCGTACCCGAACGCCGCCGTGCAGCGGCGGTGCAGCTGCCGTTCGCTCAGCCCGGTGGCGCCGGCCAGCGCGGACACCGGGGTGGCCGGGTCGCGGGTGAGCGCGGCCGTGACGGCGGCGGTCACCGGGTCGCGCGGCGGTGCGGCCTCCAGCCACCGGCGCGCCCGCGCCTCCAGCACGCCGAGCCGGTCGGCCGGGGCGGCGTCGGCCAGGCGTTCGGCCAGCTCCCGCTGCGCCCGCGAGCCCAACACGTCCTCCAGCGGCACCCGCCGGTCGCGCACCTCGGCGGCGTCGAAGCCGAGCACCGGGCCCGCCCGGCCGGGCCGGAACCGGACGCCGACCGCCTCGGTGCCGGCGGGCAGGCCGATGCGCCACGCGGTGGTCTCGGGGCCGCACACGACCACCCGGCCGCCCTCGATCCACAGCACGTCGACGCAGCCGTCGGGGACCAGCCGGTGGCCGCCCTCGATGCGCGCCGTCCACCCGGTGACCAGGTCGTCCGCCAGGTCGGGCGGTGGTGCGGCGGGCGTGAACCAGCTCATGGGCCCACTGTAGGGGCGGGCGCCGACAGGCGCCGGCGGGCGGGGCGCCCGCCCGGCCGGCGCGGGCGGTGCCGCAGACTGGAGCCGGCGGATCCCCGCCCGACCACCGCCCGACCACCACGGGAGCGCCCATGGCCCAGCCGCCCACCGCCGGCCCGCGCCTGCTCGCGATCAGCGACCTGCACGTGTCCCACGCCGACAACCGGGAGATCGCCGAGGCGCTCAAGCCCGAGACCGCCGACGACTGGCTGATCGTGGCCGGCGACGTCGCCGAGACGGTGGACGACATCGCGCGCACCCTGCGCATGCTCCGCGGCCGGTTCGCCGAGGTGGTGTGGGTCCCGGGCAACCACGAGCTGTGGACGGCCCGGCGCGACCCGGTGCGGCTGCGCGGCGCCGAGCGCTACGACCACCTCGTGGAGGTCTGCCGCGACCTCGGCGTGCACACCCCCGAGGACCCGTACCCGGTGTGGACGGGGCCGGGCGGGCCGGTGACCGTCGCCCCGCTGTTCACGCTCTACGACTACTCGTTCCACCCGCCGGGCACCTCCACCGTGGAGGAGGGGCTGGAGTACGCGCGCGGCACCGGGGTGGTGTGCACCGACGAGTACCTGCTGCACCCCGACCCCTACCCGTCGCGGGAGGCGTGGTGCGCCGAGCGCGTCGCCTACAGCGAGCGCCGGCTGGCCGCCGTCGACGGGCCAACCGTGCTGGTCGACCACTACCCGCTGGTGCGCGACCCCACGGACGTTCTGCGCTACCCCGAGTTCGCGCAGTGGTGCGGCACGGTCCGCACCGCCGACTGGCACCGGAGGTTCGGCGCGGTCGCCGTCGTCTACGGGCACCTGCACATCCCGCGCACGACCCGCCACGACGGGGTGCCCTTCCACGAGGTGTCGCTGGGCTACCCGCGCGAGTGGCGGAAATGGCCGGTGCCCGTCGAGCGGCCCGCCACCATTCTGCCCGCGCCCGCCGGCTGAGGCCGGCCGCCCGGCCCGCACACGGGCGGCCCGCGCCCGCCCGGTGGGCGGACGCGGGCCGTATGGTCCCGCGCGGGCTCAGGGCGCGCCGCGCCCGCGCCGGGCCACGGCGCCCAGGCAGACCATGCCCAGCCCGAGCACCAGGTGCAGCCAGTTGTCGGCCGCGTTGACCGGTACGAAGTTCGCCGCCGAGTCGTGCCCGACCACCAGCCCGTACACCCAGAGCACCAGGTAGACGGCGCCGCCGCCGAACAGGTACGCCCGGGCGGCGCCCGCGCCCACCGCGGCGGCGCCCAGGCCGAGCACGCCGAACAGCAGGTGGACGATGTTGTGCAGCACCGACACCTGGAAGACGCCGAACAGCGCGGCCTCGGAGTGGTGTCCGGCGAACCGCAGGGTGTCGTAGCCGGTCGTCACCCCGGGCACGAACCCCAGGATTCCCACCAGCAGGAACACCGCGCCGACCACGGCCGCAAGAACGCGCGCCGGGCCGCGGGTGGCGTCGGCGACCGTGCGGTCGCCCCTTCCTCGCGCCATACCGTCCGCCCCCTCGGCGTCAGGAGTCCCGGTCCGGGTTCTGGAGTTGGAAGAAGTTGCTGGTCTGCCCGTCCTTCTTGTGCTCCTGGTAGATGAAGCGCAGGCCGCGCTCGTCGAAGGTGCGGAACCAGTCGTCCCAGGAGACGTGCTCCAGGCGCTCGCCGCCGGACCCCCCGAAGTCGAACAGCAGGCGGCCGGGCCGCCCGTCGTACTCGCTGCCGGGGACGGTCGACGGGGTCGCGCCGCGCTCGTCGGCCCACTGCCGGATGACGTCGTGGTCGGTGGTCACCAGGCTCTGCCCCGGGTGGTCCTCGTGCTGATCGGGGGAGGTGATGTGCTGCTGGCCGCTGGACATGGCGGGACGCCTCCTTTGCTCCGACTGCGATCGGCCGCCCGGCCCGCTGCCCCGAACACCGCACCCCTACCGTCAGTGGACGATGTTTCCCGAGGTCGCCGCGTCCTTCCGGGCCGCGCGGGCGCGCATCGCGCGCAGCGTCCGGGCCAGGGCCGCGCCGTAGACCACGTGGGCCGCCGCCATCGTCAAGGTCCGGCCCGGCGCGTCGCGGTGCGCCGGCGGCTGCACGCGCAGCGCGGGCACCCAGCCCTCATAGGACGCCGCCCACACCAGCAGGGCGTAGCCCACGCCGGTGGGAATCCCCGGCCGCCGCCGCCCGGTCAGCACCCCGAACACCGCCCCCGCCCCGGCGCCGAACGCCAGGTGGGCCGCCGCGCTCGCCGGGTCCTCGCCCGTCCGGGGGAGCGCCTGGTGGCCGCCCGGCAGCAGCCGGCGCACCAGCAGCTTGGGCGGGTCCTGCCCCATGGCCCCCGCCTTCTTCGCAGCGGACATGACGCCGGTCATCAGCGTCGTCGCCGCCACCCCCGCCGCGGCGCCCTGCAGCGCCGACCGTATCGGTCGCATCGTTTCCTCCCGCGTCCGTCACCGTTGCTCGTGCCCTGCGGCTACCGCCGGGGAGGCACGGCAAACCCGCGGCGGGCCGGGCCGCGCCGCGGAATGGGACGGAACAGGGCGCCCGCTCCCGCATGGATGTGCGGCGCGGGGGGTAGCGGGGGTCCAACGCGCCGGGTTCAACCCAGAGCTCGACGGGTGAGCGTGGTCGGCGGTGGACCGCGGCCGCCCCGGTCACGCGTCCGCGCGCCGCCCCGAGCTACCTGCGGGGCGGCGCGCGCGCACCTGTGTCAGTGCGCGGGCTGCTGGCTCTCCTGCACGATGCGGTCGGCGATCTCGCGAAGCTTGGTGTTGGTGTTCTGCGACACCTTGGCCATCATCTCGAACGCCTGGTGGGCGCCCACCTTGTGGCGCTGCATCAGGATGCCCATGGCCATGCCGATGCTCTCGCGGGAGTCCATCGCGGCGCGCAGCGACTGCTCCAGCTGCACCGCCGACAGCGCCACCCCGGCGTGCGCCGCGTAGATGAGCGCGACCTCGCGCGCGGCGGCGTCGAAGCCGCGGGGGGTGTTCGCGTAGAGGTTGAGGGCGCCGACCATGCCGCGCGGGCTCGACAGCGCGCACGACAGCACGCTGCCCACCCCGAGCTCCTTGACGCGCTCGGCGAACTTGGGCCAGCGGGGCTCGTCGGAGACGTCCTCGATGAGGTACCAGGGCGCGTCGGTGCGGGCGGCGTCCAGGCAGGGGCCCTCGTTCAGCTCGTACTGGATCTGGTCGGCGACCTCGGCGACCTCGCCGACGCACGCCAGGGAGGTGACGGTGCGGCCGGGCTGGATGAAGGTGACACTCGCGGCCTCGCAGCCGTCGACCGTCCGCGTGGCGAGTTCGACGACGTGCTGCAGCGTGGTCTCGACGGCCCCGCGAGCGGCGAGCTCCTGGGCGATGTCGGCGAATCTGCGCGCCAGTTCCCGATCGGACTGCAATGGGGCCTCCCATCATCGAGACCACCGGCGAGGAGGGCTCGCGGGGGGTCGGACGCCCGCTGGAGGGCTCCATCCCTAATGATGCAGCCTGCCACGAGCGGTCGGCGCGGGTCTCTCGGCCCTTTCGCGGAGCGGATCACGGCGGCGGGCGGGGCCCGGCGCGGTTCCGTCGCGGGAGCTGGAGGAACAGGCGCGGACGCCGTGATGAAATTAACCGAAATCCGATAAATCGGACGTATGGGGTGGCCCGGTCCGGGGGTGGGGCGCCCGGCCGGAGGACCGCGGCCGCGCTAGGAGATCGCCCGGAGACCGCCGTGCGACCGGGACCGGAGGCGGGCGACGGCCTGGGCCGTCGCGTCGTCCGCGGGGAGGAGGACCAGCAGCTGCTGGTCGTCCGCCGGGACGTCGAGGAACTCGCGGTCCAGACGCAGCTCCTCCCCTGACGGGTGGGCGAGCCGGAGCGTCCCGCGCAGGGGGACCACGTGGCGGTTCTGCCGCCGGGTGAGTTCGGGGCCCGCGGCGGGGGCGAGGTCGGCGAGGAGCCACTCGGCGTTCTCGATGGACGGCCCGTGCCACAGGTCGAACGCCTGCTCGTCGGCGACGTCGCTCCAGTCGGGGAAGAGCGTCCGGGCGCGGGGGTCGGTGAACACGAACCGGGTGAGGTTCGGGGCCTCGGCGTCGAGCAGGCCGGTGCCCTCCATCACCGCCGCGTACGCCGCGGTGTGGGCGAGGACGTCGCCCAACCGGTTGGTCACCACGGCGACGCCGGGTTCGAGCAGCCGCAGCGTCCGCAGAACGGACGGCCGCACCCGCCGGGGCGGGGGTGCGAGCCGGGGGTGCGCGGAGCACTCCCCACCGGTGATCTTCGCGAGGTAGCGCAGGTGGGAGCGCTCGGCGGGGGAGAGGCTGAGGGCGTCCGCGACCGCGTTGACCACGGACAGGGAGGGGTTGCGGTCGCGGCCCTGCTCCAGCCGGGTCAGGTACTCGACGCTGATGCCGGCGCGCCCCGCGAGGTCCGAGCGGCGCAGGCCCGGCGACCGGCGGCGGCCGTGGTCCGGCAGCCCCAGCGACTCCGGCTGGATGCTGTCGCGCTTGATCCGGATGAAGTCTCCCAGCGGCGTTCCCATGCCGGGAAGCATAGGGCGGCGTCCGGCGCGCGGGCAGACCGCAGCATGGCCCTGCGGGGGCCAGCCTGAGCGCGGTCTGGCTCCGGCCGGGGCGCGGGCCGATCGTTGCGGCCATGGAGAACACACAGCGGGGCACCGAGGCCCCCCACAGGCTCGTGATCATCGTCGGAAGCGTCCGGGAGGGCCGGTTCGGCCCCACCGTGGCGTCGTGGGTCGCCGAACAGGCCCGGGACCACGGCGGGTTCGAGGTGGACGTCGTCGACCTCGCCGAGGTCGACGTCCCGCTCGTCCTGCCCGCGGTGCCGCCGCTGCTGGCCGGCGACGACTACCCCCGCCCGGCCGGGATGGCGCGGTTGACGGCGGCGCTGGAGGGCGCCGACGCGTTCATCATCGTCACGCCGGAGTACAACCACAGCTACCCCGCGTCACTCAAGGCGGCCATCGACTGGCACTTCACCCAGTGGGCCGCCAAGCCCGTGGCCTTCGTCGGCTACGGCGGCGCGTCGGGCGGCCGGCACGCGGTGCTGCACCTGGAGAACGTGCTGTCCGAGCTGCACGCGGTCCCCATCCGCGACGGCCTGTCCTTCCCGAGCTACTTCACCACGTGGCAGGACGGCCGACCGCTCGACACCGCCACCGAGGGCTACGCCAAGACACTGCTCGACCAGCTGAGCTGGTGGACGAGCGCCCTCCGCACGGCCCGCGACGCCGCCCCCTACCCGGCATAGCCGCAGCAGATGCGAAGCCCGCCACCCCCGCCCCACGCCGGAGGCGCGGCGCACCCGCGCCACGCCGCCGCCCCGACCCACCCCGGCACGGCCCGGGCACACAGCGTTCGGAACACGCCCGCCCGGCGCGCAGTGGGCGGGAACACGGCCGCCGGGGCACATTGGGCGGGAACGCCCCCCGCCCGGGGTACAGCGGGCGGGAACGCCCCCTGCCCGGGGCGCAACGGGCGAGAACGCGGCCGCCGGGGCACAGCGGCTGGAAACGCGGCCGTCGGGTGCGGCCGCGTTTCCAGCCGTCGGCCGCGCGGTACACCGGCGGAGATATCCGGACGCCGTGCCGAACCCCGCAGACCGGGCAGGCAATGGGCCACCCGACACCGCGACCGGGGGCAGCACCAGGACGCTGCCCGTCCACCTGAGTCGGCGGCCGGGTGCCCTCCACCGGGCCCGCGGCGCCGCGTCCGGGAGGCGCGGTGCCGGCCCGATGGGTCCGGACGGGTGCGCGTCGGGGCACGGTGGGCCGGGGACGGCCGTGGGCCTGCGGGACGTTTCGGGGGCGGTATCCGCACCGCCGCCCCGGGGGCGCTGCGTCCGGGTGTGGGGGCGGTTCGTGGGATCTGGGCGGTGCGGGTCGGGGGTACGGCGGGTGGGGCGGTCGTGGTCGCTCGGCGCTTTGGGGTCGGTGTCCGGATCGCCGTCTCGGGCCCGCAGGCCGGACGGGTCGGGTGGGGCGTCGGCCGCTGTGGTGGGTGGCGCTAGGTCGTGTTTTGTGGATCATCCCGGGCTCGCGACCACCA
>NZ_BCRK01000104.1 GCF_001552555.1 Nocardiopsis trehalosi NBRC 14201
CATCCAAAGAACACTCCCTAGGTCGCACCGCCTCGCGTCCGCCCCCGCGCCCGGCCGCGCGGCCGCCCATCTGGAGTGGGCCGGTTGACGACCGTCGCGGCCCGGCTCGGCCGGTCTGCCGGTCGAAGCGACTTTGCGGGCGCCTTTTCCCGTCTGGCCGTTTTCGTGGTGTGAACGGCATTCGCGGCCCGAGCGGTATTTTCGACGGGGAAGTGCGAAGCGGGCCGGGTGCCCTCTTTTCGGCCAACGTCCTGAGATGCGGGAAACAGGGTTCGAGGGCGGAAATAGCGTCAAACGTGCGGTGTCCGGCAAAGCGGGCGAACCGCCGTCCGGGTGGCGACGGTGCCGGAGTATCCGCAGGTGGGAGATCTCAACCGCGGATCTTGGGAACATCCTGATAACGCGGTGGGCCTTTGCTAGGCTCACGATTGAATCGGTAGAACATTAACGGTTCCACTGAAAACAGCGCGTTGTCCGTGTGAATATCTCGGATGATCGAAAGGTGTTCCCTCGCGGAGGAAACCCCTTTGTCGGCGATCACCGCATTCTCCACGGAGCGCCCGCCGCGCGCGGCCCCCCGCCCGGCGGCGGCCCACCGTGTGCGCCCCCGCGGTGCGCACCGGGCCCACCGAAGGTATCCACCCCACCCCGAGGACGAGGAGGCGTGTTGTGGCACAGGCGCCCTCACCACCCGGCCGTGACGGCCGTCCCCCGACGCCGATGACCGCACCCGCTCCGCACCACCGCAAGCCCGGCCGGTTCCGCCGGCTGCTGACCCGGCTCGGCCTCGCCGCCGATCCGGCCGCTCCCGTACCCGCCGCGCCCGCACCGGTCGCGGCCGTCCCCGCCGCGGCCGACGCGCCGAGCGCCCCCGCGCGGCGCCCCGCCGCCGAGCCCCGCCCCGGCGCGCGCCCCTGGTCGGCCACCGCCCTTCCGGCCGCCGACGGCGCCGCCGCGTCGCACCCCGACCTGCTCACCGACGCCCTCGCCGGCCTCGCCATGCGCGACCTCACGCTCGTCGACGCCCTGCTGGCGATCGTCGAGAAGCTGGAGGACATGGCCGACGACCCCGATCTCCTCGACAAGCTCTTCGAGATCGACAACCTCGCCACCCGCATGCGGCGCAACGGCGAGAACCTGCTCGTCCTCGCCGACCAGGAGGCCGGCGACCCCAACGTCGAACCCGTGCCCCTGCTCGACGTCGCCCGCGCCGCCACCTCCGAGATCCGCGACTACAGCCGGGTCCACATCGGCCGGCTGCCCGACACGTTCGTCGCGGGCGCGGCGGCCGACGACCTCAGCCACCTGCTGGCCGAACTGCTCGACAACGCCACCACCCACTCGCCCGACCACGCTCAGGTCGTCATCAGCGGGCAGACCCGCCCCGAGGGCGGCCTGCTGCTCACCGTCGAGGACGAGGGCATCGGCATCCCCCGCGAGCAGCTCACCGACCTCAACGTGCGGCTCAGCGGCACGCCCGTCCTCGACGAGCGGGTCATGCGGCACATGGGGCTCTACGTCGCCAGCCGCATCGCCCACCGGCACGGCCTCCTCGTCCAGCTGGAGGCGCGCGCGTTCCGCGGCACCAACGCCTACACCGTCATCCCCGCGCGCCTGCTCACGGCGTCCGGGCCGCGCCGCGAACCCGCGGTGCCCACCCCCGGCCGGAGCATGCCCTCGGTCGCGCCGCACCCCCTGGGCGACCGCCGCCCGGCCGCGTCCGGCGGCCCGGACACGCGCCCCGCCATCACCGCCGCGGGCCTGCCCCGCCGCAGCGCGGCGCGGACCCCCGAGGCCGCCGCCGCCCTGCGCACCCTCCCGCCCGACCGGCCGGTCCCCGCCGAACCCGCCGAACCCGAGGGCGACCGGGCCGCACGCATCCGCGACGACATCGGCGGCTTCATCGAGGGCGAACGCGCGGCGGTCCGCGACCGGGAGTAGCACCCGGGCCCGTCCCCGCCCGCACGCACGCGACGGGCCGCCCCGCGCGGTCCCGCACACCCACCCCACACGGCTAGTCAAAAGGCTGGAACACCCATGAACGACCAGTTGAGTGCCAACGCGGAGAGTTTCACCTGGCTGATCTCCAACTTCGTCGGCGAGGTCCACGGCGTGGAGCACGCGATCGTGGTGTCCTCCGACGGACTCCTGCTGACGGCCTCCCGCGACTTCCCCGAGGAGAACGCCGAGCAGCTCGCGGCCATCGCCAGCGGCCTGCACAGCCTGGCGGTGGGCGGGGCGAACCTGTTCGGCAAGGGCACCTGCGAGCAGCTCATCGTCCGCATGCGCGGCGGGCACCTGTTCGTCATGTCGGTCAGCGACGGCTCGTGCCTCGCGGTGCTCAGCTCGCCCGCGGCCGACATGAAGATCGTCGCCTACCAGATGACCCGGCTGGTCGAGAACGTCGCGCACGCCCTCACCCCGCAGCTCCGGTCCGAGCTGCGCGACGTCATCGGCGGTTGAGCGGGCACCCCGGGTACCGGATCCGAACGAAGAGGTTGCCACAGATATGAGCTACCGCAGGCGCAGGAGCACCCGCATCCGCCCCTACACCTTCACCGGCGGGCGCACCAGATCGCGTCATCCGCTCATGGTGCAGACCCTGGTCTCGACCGCCGATCCGAGCAACGACCCTCCTCCGAACCTGATGCCCGAGTCCCAGCGCATCTACCTGCTGTGTCGGGAGACGCGCTCCGTGGCCGAGGTCGCCGCAGAACTCGACATCCCCCTGGGGGTCGCGCAGGTGCTGCTCAGCGACCTCGCCGAGCTGGGGCTCGTCTACATCCATCCCACGATCACGGGCTCCAGCCCGTCGGAAAACCAGGTTCTCGAAAGGGCGCTTCGTGGTCTCGAACGACTTTTCCAATGACATCCAGAGCAAGATGTCCACCAAGATCGTCATCGCCGGTGGCTTCGGGGCGGGCAAGACGACGCTCGTCGGCTCGGTGTCGGAGATCCCGGCCGTGACCACGGAGGCGGTCATGACCGAGGCCAGCGTCGACTACGACGACACCTCGGCCACCCCACTGAAGACGACCACCACGGTGGCCATGGACTTCGGCCGCATCACGGTCGACCGCCAACTCATCATGTACATGTTCGGCACCCCCGGCCAGGCCCGGTTCTGGTTCATGTGGGACGACCTGGTGCGGGGCGCGGTCGGCGCCGTCGTCGTGGTCGACTGCCGCCGGCTCGCCGAGAGCTTCGACGCCGTCGACTACTTCGAGACCAACCGGCGCATCCCCTACATCGTCGCGCTCAACCGCTTCGACGGGCGGCTCGACTTCACCGCCGAGCAGGTGCGCGAGGCGCTGGAGATCGGCGAGGACGTCCCCATCGTCGACTTCGACGCCCGCGACCGCTCGTCGGGCGGCATGGTGCTGAAGACCCTGCTCCGGTACGCGCTGTCCACCAACGCGGCGGCCCAGCCCGTCGGGTGAGCCGCGGTCCGACCGCCGCCCCTCCCGCCGGAGGGGCCCACGTCCCATCCGACCGCTCCCGGAAAGTAATGACAGGATGCGCAAGATCCTCATCGTCGGCGCCGGACAATCGGGGCTGCACCTCGCGCACGGGTTGCTGAGCCACGGCTACGACGTCACCGTGATCACCGGGCAGACCTCCACCGAGATCCGCACCGGCCGCCCCTCGATCACCCAGCTCACCTACCCGACCGTGCTGGACTACGAGCGCGAACTGCACCTCGACTTCTGGAGCTCCCAGGCGCCGCAGATCGACAAGGCCAAGCTGCACGGCTACCCGTCCGGCGGCGCCGACCCGCTCGTCGTCGCCGGGCGCTTCGACGGCTACACCGTGTCGGTCGACCGCCGGGTCAAGATGGCCGACTGGCTGGAGTACTTCGAGGACTGCGGCGGGAAGGTCGTCATCCACGGCGTCACCCTGAGCGACCTCGACTACTTCGCGCGGATGTTCGACCTCATCGTGGTCGCGGTCGGCCACGGCGAACTGGGCGCCCTGTTCGACACCGACCGCGGCCGCTTCAGCGGGGCGCGCCGCCGCGTCCTCGCCCAGGCGCACATCTACGACGTCGCCCCCGACCCGGGCGAGCCCGAGTCGATCGGCTGGGTCGGGTCGTCGGCCGACGCCGGCAACATCTGGTTCTTCCCGATCCTCACCTCCGAGGGGCCGTGCCACTCGCTGTTCGTGGCCGCCCGGCGCGGCGGGCCCATGGACGGCTGGCTCGGCCCGCACCGGCCGACGCCCGCCGCCCAGCTCGACGGCATGCGGGCGCTGCTGCGCGAACACGCCCCCGAGTACTTCGAGCGGGTCCGCGACGCCGAACTCGTCGACGGCAACAGCCGGCTCATCGAGTCCATCGAACCCAAGGTCCGCAACCCCGTCGGCACGCTGCCGTCCGGCGGGCGGGTGCTCGGCATCTCGGACGTGGTGATCACCTCCGACCCGTTCGCCGGGCAGGGCTGGAACAACTCCACGCGGTGCGCCAAGAGCTACCTGGAGAGCATCCTCGCCCACGGCGACCGCCCGTTCGACGAGGAGTTCATGCGCCGGACCTTCGACCGCTTCTGGAGCTACGGGTACGACGCCGAGCTGTGGGCCGAGACCATCTCGTCCTACTGGGAGTCCCCGCCCGCCGCGCACTTCCAAGAGGTGTTGGGCGCCGCGTCGGTGTACCCCGAGGTCGGCGACCGGTGGATCCGCGGCTGGAACTACCCGCCCGACTACCACGAGTGGCTGTACGACGAAGCGGGCGCCCGGAAATACCTTGCGGAGGTTGCGGCCGTCCATAACGCGTGAGACCGCGTTCCGCAAATGCGGATGTTTCGCCGTGACTCCTCCGTCCCATCCGGGGCGGAGGGGTCACCTTGCCACTTCCGTACCATCCGAACCATAAAGATCGTCGGCCGTCGGTGCAGCGCTCCGCAGCAATGTCCGAAACGCGCTTGCATATTGCCGTGCAAAAGTCGGAGCGTTACGATCTCGGGGACGATGTCGTAGCTGAATTCGGAGAGTTGTCGCGATCTACGTCGTTTGTCGCTTTTTGTCTCTCCGGTTTCGGCCACCCGAGATCCAGCACCGATGCCCCGGGGCCGCACCATGGAACCAGTCGCACCGCGCGTCGGTCCTCCTCGGCGCGAACGCGCACGTCCGGCGGGTCGGATTGGCCGCGAAGGCGTCCGCCGCCGTGTCGGCGGCCGGCCGGGAACCGCGTCCGAGCCGGGGCGTAACGTCTTCCGTGATCCCGAAAGGCGTTCCTCGGTGAAATGATCTTGGAACTCCCGATTCGGCCGGTTCGCCGGACCCGGGAAGATCGCGACGACACCCGCACGGAGCCCGAAGGGCGGGCCGTATTCCCGCCCCTTTCGGTTCCGTGATTCGGCGGATGGCATGGTGGGGGACGTGGTGTGATGACGGATGCCCGATATCGCGCAGACCGCGAATTCCGGCGGACGTCCGATGACGCGATCGCGGTGGTCGGGATGGCGTGCCGATTCCCCGGCGCGCCCGACCCGGCCGCGTTCTGGCGGCTGCTGAGCGACGGCGCCGAGGCCGTCACCGGGCCGCCGCCGCGGCGGTGGGGCACGGCCGGCCACCCGGGCCTGCCGGCCCGGGGCGGAGCGGTGCCCGACGCCGACGCCTTCGACGCCGGGTTCTTCGGCATCCCGCCGCGCGAGGCCGCCGCCATGGACCCGCAGCAGGGCATGTTCCTCGAACTCGCGTGGGCCGCCCTGGAGGACGCGGGCATCGTGCCGGGCGGCCCGGGGGCGGCCGACATCGGCGTGGTCGTCGGGGTGATGGCCGACGACCACGCGGCGGCCCTGCACCGGGCCGGGCCGGAGGCGATCACCCGGTACACCGCCACCGGGCTGCACCGGGGCATCATCGCCCACCGCGCCTCCTACGCGCTGGGCCTCACCGGCCCCAGCCTGACCATCGACGCCGGGCAGGCGTCCGGCCTGGTCAGCGTGTACATGGCGGCCGAGGCGCTGCGCCGCGGCGAGTGCGCGACCGCGCTGGCGGGCGCCGTCAACCTGATCCTGGGGCCCGAGAGCGGCCTGGCGGCGGCCCGGCTCGGGGTGCTGTCGCCGGACGGCCGCTGCCACACCTTCGACGCGCGCGCCAACGGCTACGTCCGCGGCGAGGGCGGCGGGGTGGTGGTCCTCAAACCGCTCGCCCGGGCGCTCGCCGACGGCGACGACGTGGTGTGCGTGCTGCGCGGCGGGGCCGTGAACAACGGGGGCGGCCGCGGCCTGACCGTGCCCAGCGCGGCGGCCCAGGAGGCGGTGCTGCGCCGCGCCTGGGAGCGGGCGGGAGTCGACCCCCGCGACGCCCAGTACGTGGAGCTGCACGGCACCGGGACGCCCGTCGGCGACCCGGTCGAGGCCGCCGCGCTGGGTGCGGCGCTGGGGGCGGGGCGCGCCCCGGGGCGGCCGCTGGCGGTGGGGTCGGTGAAGACCAACATCGGGCACCTGGAGGGGGCGGCGGGCATCGCGGGGCTGATCAAGGCGGCGTTGAGCATCCGCCACGGCCGCATCCCCGCCTCGCTGAACTTCGTCCGCCCGCACCCGCGCATCCCGCTCGACCGCCTCGGTCTGCGCGTCCCGACCACCACCGTCCCGTGGCCGGACCCCGACCGCCCGCTGCTGGCCGGCGTCAGTTCCTTCGCCCTGGGCGGCACCAACTGCCACGTCGTCCTCTCCGCCCCCCCACCCGCCGCGGGCGCCCCCGCCGCGAGCGGCTCCGCCGAAAGCGGCCCGGGCGCGAGCGGCCGCCCGACCCCGGCCACCCTCACCCCACCACGCTCCCCCCGCCCCACTCCCGAGGAGCCCGCCGCCCATCCACCGGCAGCCACGCGGCCCTACGCCTTTGCCGCAGCCGGAGCACCGGAAGCGACCTGGGGGCCGGTCGGCGAAGAGGGGGTGTCCACCGGAACGGCGGACGAAGCGCGCCCCGTATCCGCGCCGGACGACGCGGTGGATGCCCGTGAGCCGGCGGTGGTGGTCGATGCTGTGCGGCCGTCCGCCTCGGGCACGGCTGACATGAGCGGGGAGGCGGAGCCGCCGGACGCCGAGGGGCGCGCCGCCGGAGCCTCGCGCGCGCCGCTCGCCTCCCCGGAGGCGGCCGGTGCCGACGCACCGGGAGGTGAGCGGCGGCCCTCCGGCGCGGCGGGGGATCACCGGACCGTCGCCGTGGACAGGCCCGCGACCCCGGCCGGGGACGCGGACGCCCTTGGGTCGGCGGACAAAGGCCACGGGGCGGGCGGCGGGGCCGACCGGGGGCCGGTGGTGTGGACCGTGTCGGCGGCGGGACCGGAGGCGCTGCGCGAGCAGGCCGCCCGGCTGCGCGCACACGCCGCCGAACACCCCGGCCACGCCCCTCGCGACGTCGCGGTGGCACTGGCGGCCACGCGCGCCGTCCACCGCCATCGGGCCGTCGTCGTCGCCGCCGACCGCGACGGGCTGCTGGCCGGGCTCGACGCGGTGGCCGCCGACCGCGCCGCCCCTGGCACGGTGCGCGGCACCGCACGGCCGGGCGCCTCCCTCGCCGCGCTGTTCCCGGGAGAGGGCACGCAGCGGGCGGGCATGGGCGGCCGCCTCTACGCCGCCGTTCCCGCGTTCGCGCGTGCCTTCGACGAGGTGGCCGACCACCTCGACCCGCACCTGGAGCGCCCACTGCGCGCGACCGTGCTCGGCGGGCGGGACCGCCTTGACCGCACCGACCTCGCCCAGCCCGCCTTGTTCGCGGTCGGCGTCGCCCTCTTCCGGCTGCTGGAGGAGTGGGGTGCCGCACCGGACCAGGTGGCCGGGCACTCGGTGGGCGAACTCGCGGCCGCCCACGTCGCGGGCGTGCTGACGCTGCCCGACGCGGCCGCGCTGGTCGCCGCGCGCGGCCGGCTGATGCGGGCGCTGCCGCCGGGCGGCGCGATGCTCGCCGTCCGCGCCGACGCGGCCGGCGTCGCCCCGCTGCTGGCCGACCGCGCCGACCGGATCGCGCTCGCCGCCGTGAACGGGCCCGGGTCGGTGGTGCTCTCCGGCGCCACCGACGCGGTGGCCGATGCGGCGGCCCGCCTGGCGGAGCGGGGCGTGCGCACCCGCGCGCTGCCCGCCGACCGCGCCTTCCACTCCCCGCTGATCGAGCCCGCCTTGGCGGAGTTCCGCGCCGCCGCCGAGGCGTGCGCCTTCCACGAACCCCGGTTGCCGATGGTGTCGACCCGCACCGGACGGCTCGCCGACGACGGCATACGGTCCGCCGACCACTGGGTGCGCCAGGCGCGCGAGACCGTCCTGTTCGCGGACGCGGTCGGGACGCTGCGCGAACGGGGCGCGACGGCCTTCGCCGAACTGGGGCCGGGCGGTACGCTGCCGCCCCTCGTCCGCGCCCGGCTCGGCGCCGACGCGACCGCCGTGCCCGTGCTCGGCGGCGAGGGCGACGAGCACGCCCACCTGCTGGAGGGGTTGGCACGCCTGCACGCCACGGGGATGGCGGTCGACTGGCCCGCCGTCCTCGGCCCCGCCGCCCGCCGCGTCCGCCTCCCCACTTACGCCTTCCAGCGCCGCCGCCACCACGCACACGGGGTGGCGACCCCTGACACCGGCGTCACTCGCGATACGTCGGCTCCTGGCATCACGGGCACTGCGTCTGGGTCGACCTCTGACATCGAGACCCTTTCGGCTGTGGGGGCTCCGCACCGCGCCGGTCCCGTTCCGCCCGGTGGGGGGCGTCCGAGCATCCCGGGCACGCCGGGCGCTCCGGTGGTCCGCGCCCCCGGCTCCGACGCGGCGCGGCCCGGTGCCTCGGGCGGACGGCCGACGCCGGAGGTCGGGGCGGCGCACTCTGAGGCGCCGGCCAACGGGCCTCGGTCCGACGGCCCGCCACCGGTCGGACCGCCGGTGGCGCCCGGGGACGGTACCGCGTCGTGGCCCGGCCCGCCGGACGGAGGCGGCACCCCGAGCGGGGCCGGTCCGGCCCCGGAGAGGGTGCGTTGGGCGCTCGGCGCGGTGCGGTCCGCTGCGGCGGACGTCCTCGGCCACCCCGGGCCCGGTGCGGTCGATCCCGACGTGGCGTTCATCGACGCCGGGATCGACTCTCCTGCCGCCGTGGAGTTGCGCAACCTGTTGAACGCGGCCACCGGTGCCGGTCTGCCCGAGACCGCCGCCTACGACCACCCGACCCCGCTCGCCCTGGCCGCCGAGCTGGCCCGCCGGATCTCCGCTGACCGGCTCCCGGGTGACGGTGCATCGCCGAAGGCCGACAGCGCGTCCGCGCCTGCGGCGGTGCCCCTCACTGAGGGGACTGGTGGACGCGCGGCCAGCGAGAACACCGACTCGGGCACGGCCGGAGCGTCGCGCAGTCCCGCCACGCGGCGGGGGAGCGGCGTCGAGGCGGCGACCGATCCGGGCGCCGCCGGGTCCGCCCCCGCCGACGCGGACCCCGGGCGCGGTACCGGGGCGCGGCCCGTCGGCGCGGACACGACCGCCGCCCCGCCGCGCGGCACCGGAGCGCCCTTTGCTCCGGTCCCCTCAGCGGGGATGCCGGCTGCCGGCGCCGACGGGCGGGACGGCATCGGGGCGTGGGGCGAGGGTGCGGGGGGTACGGCCGCCGCAGGCGCGGGCCCCCGGTGGGGTGCCGGGGCGGGCGGTGAGGGTGCGAAGGCGGCCGCGTTCCCCGAGGTGCGGGCGGTGGGACGTCCTGGAGCGTCCCTAACCGAGAACGCGTCGGCCTCCGATGCGGACGGCACGGGCATCGCAGAACGGGAACGCGCCGACCGCGTTCTCGCGGTGGTGCGGCGGGCAGCCGCCGACGTGCTCGGATACGTCGGCGCCGATGACGTTGATCCGGAGCGGAGTCTGCGCGACCTCGGTGCCGACGGCGCCGCCGTCGCCGCCATCAGCGCGCGGACGGCCGCCGCCCTCGAAGCGCCCGTCGCGGTGGCCTCCACCACCGACGACGTCCCGCTGGCGGTGCTGGCTCGACGGATCGCCGCCCGGTTCCCGTCCGCCGAACCGGTATCCGTTCCGGGCGCGGGCGGGTCCGGCCCGTCCGCGCCCGCCTCGTCCGTGGCGGACTCGCGCGCGACGGGCGGTCCGGGTGCGGGCGGCTCGGGGGTGGGGCGGGCGGTTCCGGTCGGGGCCGGCGCCGGTACGAGGGCGGGGGGAGCGGTCGAGGACGATCCGGTGGTCATCGTGGGGATGGCGTGCCGGTACCCCGGAGGGGTGGGGTCGGCCGACGAGCTGTGGCGGCTCGTCGCCGAGGGGCGCGACGCCATCAGCGGATTCCCCGAGGACCGGGGGTGGGACATCGGGGCGGCGGACGGGGCCGAGCGGACCGTCACCCGCTACGGCGGGTTCCTCGCGGACGCCGCCGGGTTCGACGCCGCGTTCTTCGGCATCAGCCCGCGCGAGGCCGCCGCCATGGACCCGCAGCAGCGGCACGCGCTGGAGGTGGCGTGGGAGGCCGTCGAACAGGCCATGATCGGTCCGGAGTCCCTGCGCGGCACCGCGACCGGCGTGTTCGTCGGGGCGATGTCGGCCGAGTACGGGCCGCGCCCCGACCGCGCCACCGGAGCCGCCGAGGGCTTCACGCTGACCGGCGGCAGCGGCGGCGTCATCTCCGGCCGGATCGCCTACGCGCTCGGCCTGGAAGGCCCGGCCGTCACCGTCGACACCGCCTGCTCGGCGTCCCTGGTGGCGATCCACCTGGCGGCGCAGGCGCTGCGGGCGGACGAGTGCGCGCTGGCGCTGGCGGGCGGGGTCACCGTCATGGCGCACCCCGGCATGTTCACCGAGTTCTCCCGGCAGCAGGGCCTCGCGCCCGACGGCCGGTGCAAGGCGTTCGCGGCCGCCGCCGACGGCACCGCCTGGGCCGAGGGCGCGGGCATGCTCGTGCTCGAACGCCTCTCCGCCGCCCGCCGCAACGGGCACCGCGTGCTCGCCGTCCTCCGGGGGAGCGCGGTCAACCAGGACGGCGCCTCCAACGGGCTCACCGCCCCGCGCGGGGCCGCCCAGGAGGGGGTCATCCGGCGCGCGCTCCGCGCCGCCGGGCTCGCGCCGGGCGACGTCGACGCCGTCGAGGCGCACGGCACCGGCACCCGGCTGGGCGACCCGATCGAGGCCGGCGCGCTGTGCGCCGTGTACGGGGCGGACCGGGACCCGCGCCGGGCGCTGTGGCTGGGGTCGCTCAAGTCCAACATCGGGCACGCTCAGGCGGCGGCCGGGGTCGGCGGGGTCATCAAGACCGTGCTCGCCCTGCGGCACGGCCGGCTGCCCGCGACCCTGCACGTGGACGCCCCCACGCCGCGCGTGGACTGGGCGGGCGGAGCGGTCCGGCTGCTCACCGAACCGGTGCCCTGGCCCGACACCGGGCGGCCGCGCCGCGCCGGGGTGTCGTCGTTCGGAATCAGCGGCACCAACGCCCACCTGGTGCTGGAGCAGGCACCCCCCGAGCCGACCTCCGCGTCCGTGCCGGGTTCGCCGGCCGGTGGGCCGGTCAGGTCTTCGGCGCCGGGACGTGTGGGTGTGTCGTCGTCCGGTGGCAGTGGCGCCGAAGGGACCTTCGAGTCGGCTTCCGAGCCCGTGCCGGGCTCGGAGGCCGAGGGCCCTGGCGGGTGTTCGGCGTTGGGCCGCGCTGGTGCGTTGTCGTCGGGCGAGCCGAACTCCGGGCCGCTGTCGGGCTCGTCGGCTGGTGGGTCGGTCGGGTCTTCGGCGGTCGGCCGTGCGGGTGTGCCGTTGCCCGGTGGTCGTGGTGCTGATGGGTTGGGGGCCTTGGAGTCGGTTTCCGGGCCGGTGTCGGGCTCGGGGGCCGAGGGCGATGGCGGGTCTTCGGCGTCGTGTTCCGCTGGTGCGTTGTCGTCGGGTGAGCCGGACGTTGAGCGTGTGCCGGATTCGTCGGCTGGTGGGTCGGTCGGGTCGTCGGGGTCCGGCCGTATGAGTGGGGCGTCGTCCGGTGGTGGCGGCGATGAGCCGGGGGCGGCCTTCGGGGCGACCTCCGCGCCGACGCCGGCCCCGCCCGCCGATGGCCCGGACCGGGCTCCGGCGCCCTGGGTGCTGTCGGCTCGGGACGGTGCCGCGTTGCGGGGTCAGGCCGACCGGCTGCGTGACACCGCCCGCACCGCACGCCTGGCCGACATCGGGTACTCCCTCGCCGCGACCCGGTCCCCGCTGCCGTACCGCGCCGCCGTTCTGGCGGGGGACCGCGAGGGGTTCCTGGCGGGACTCGACGCGCTCGCCGACGGCCGCCCCGCCCCCGGGCTGCTCCAGGGCCGGGCCCCCGCCGACCCCGCCCCGGTGTTCGTGTTCCCCGGTCAGGGCACCCAGTGGCGGGGCATGGCCGCCGACCTGCTCGCCGAGTCCCCGGTGTTCCGCGCGCACCTCGCCGCCTGCGACCGCGCACTCGCCCCGCACACCGGCTGGTCGGCCGCCGCCGTGCTGCGCGGCGACCCCGGCGCCCCCGGACTCCAGGGCGCCGAGGTGGTGCAGCCCGTGCTCTGGGCGGTCATGGTGGCGCTGGCCGCCGAATGGCGGGCGCTCGGCGTCACCCCGGCCGCCGTGGTGGGCCACTCCCAGGGCGAGATCGCCGCCGCCTGCGCGGCGGGCGCCCTGTCCCTGGCCGACGGCGCCCGCGCCGCCGCCCTGCGCGGCCGCGCCGTCGCCGCGCTCGGCGGCAGCGGGGCGATGGCGTCCGTCGCGCTCCCCGCCGACAAGGTGGCCGCCTACGCGGGGGAGCGGGCCGACCGCCTGCACACCGCCGCCCTCAACGGGCCCACCGCCACGGTGGTGGCGGGCGACCCCGACGCCGTGGTCGCCCTCGTCCACGCATGCGCCGCCGACGGCATCCACGCGCGCCGCATCGGCGTCGACTACGCCTCCCATAGCCCGCACGTCGACGCGCTGCGGGAGCGGATCACCGGCGACCTCGCCGGGCTCGCCCCCCGGGCCGCCGCCGTCCCGTTCTGGTCCACGGTCACCGGCGGCCCCCTCGACGGCGACCGGCTCGACGCCGGCTACTGGTTCCGCAACCTGCGCGAACCCGTCCGCCTCGACCCGGTCGTGAGGGCCCTCGCCGACGCCGGGCACGCCCTGTTCATCGAGGTCGGCCCGCACCCCGTGCTCACCGGACCCGTGCGGGACACCCTTGACGACCACGGGGCCGCCGGCGCGGCCGTCGGCACGCTGCGCCGCGGTGAGGGCGGCCGGGAGCGCGTGCTCGCCGCCGCCGCCGAGGCGTTCACCCACGGCGCCCCCGTCGACTGGGCCCGGGTGCACGGTGCGGCGGGCGGGCGCCGCGTCGACCTGCCGACCTACCCGTTCCAGCACGAGCGCCACTGGCTCGACGCGCCCGCCCCCGCCGACCCGCGCACCTCCGACGCGCACCCCGCCGACCCGCACACCCCCGCCCCGGCCGGCCACCCGCTGCTGGGCACCGCCGTCGACCTCGCCGACGGCGGCCGCACCGTGTTCACCGCCCGGCTGGCGCGGTCCACCCACCCGTGGCTGGCCGACCACGAGGTGGGCGGTCGCGTCCTGCTGCCCGCGACCGCCGTTGTGGAGGCCGCCGCGCACGCCGGGGCGCACACCGGCGCCCCGCACATCGCCGACCTCGTCCTGGAGGCGCCGCTGGCGCTGCCCGCGACCGGCGGCGTCCGCGTCCAGGCCGCGGTCGGCCCCGCCGACGGCGCCGGCCGGCGGACGTTCACCCTGCACGCCCGCCCGGACGGACCCGGCGGCGCCGACGGCCCGGCCCCCTGGACCCGCCACGCCACCGGCACCCTGGACACCGGTCCCCTCGGCGCGGACGCCTCCGCCGCGCCGCCGCCCGTCCCCCCGGTGTGGCCGCCCGCCGGGGCCCGGCCGCTCGACCTCGCCGGCGCCTATGACCGGCTCGCCGCCCGCGGCTACCGCTACGGCCCGGCGTTCCGGGGCCTGCGCGCCGCCTGGCGCAGCGGGGACGACCTGTACGCCGAGGTCGCCCTGCCCCCCGGGGCCGCCGCCGGCGCGGTGTTCGGGGCACACCCGGCCCTGCTCGACGCCGCCCTGCACGCCCTGCTGGCCGCCGACGGCGACGACCGGCTGCTGCTGCCGTTCACGGTCGCCGGCGCGCGCCTGACCGGCACCACCGCCACCGAGCTGCGGGTCCGGCTGGCACCCGACGGCGCGGGCGGCACGGCGGTCACGGCGGCCGACCCGGCGGGCACCCCCGTGCTGACCGCCGCCTCCCTGACCCTGGCCCCCGCCGGCCCCGCCCTGCTGCGCGCGGCCGCCGGGGCGCCGCCCGGCCTGCTGCACGGCGTCGTCTGGGACCCGGTCGACCCGGCCCCCGACCCGCGCCCGTCCCGGTGGGCGGTCCTGGGCGGCGACGACCTCGGCCTGGGCGCCGACACCCTGGTCCACCCCGACCTGTCCGCCCTGGTCCGGGCGCTCGACACCGGCCTGCCCGTCCCCGAGGCGGTGCTGGCCGTGCGCCCGCCCGCCGGGGAGGGCCCCGCCGCCGCGCGCGCCGCCGCCCGCGCCGCGCTCGCCCTCGTGCGCGGCTGGCTGGCCGACGCGCGGTTCGCCGGGTCCCGGCTGGTCCTCGTCACCCGCGAGGCCGTGGCCGCCGCCCCCGGCGACACCGTGCGCGGGCTCGGCCACGCCCCGATCTGGGGGCTGGTGCGCTCGGCGCAGTCCGAGCACCCCGGCCGGTTCGGCCTGCTCGACCTCGACGGCGGCGCCGACTCGCGGGCCGCGCTCCCCGGCCTCCTGGCGACGGGGGCGCCGCAGGTGGCGGTGCGGCGCGGCACCGGGTACGCCCCGCGCGTGGCCCCCACCGCCGCCGGCGGCGCGCTCACCCCGCCCGCCGGCGCCTCGACCTGGCGCCTGACCACGACCGGGCGCACCCTCGACGACCTGGCGCTGCGCGCCGCCCCCGAGGCCGCCGCGCCCCTGGGGCCGCGGCAGGTGCGCGTCGCCGTGCGCGCCGCCGGGCTCAACTTCCGCGACGTCCTCGTGGCCCTCGGCGCCTACCCCGGCGACGCGGACCTCGGTATCGAGGGGGCGGGCACGGTCACCGAGGTCGGCCCCGGCGTCACCGGCCTCGCCCCCGGCGACCGGGTCTGCGGGATGTTCCCCGGGGCCTTCGGGCCGACCGCCGTCGCCGACCACCGGGCCCTCGCGCCGATCCCGGCCGGCTGGACGTTCGCCGAGGCCGCCGCCGTCCCCGTCGCCTTCCTCACCGCCCGCCACGCCCTGGTCGACCTCGCCGGGGTGCGCCCCGGGGAGACCGTGCTCGTCCACGCCGCGGCGGGCGGCGTCGGAGCGGCGGCGGTCACCCTGGCCCGCCACCTCGGGGCGCGCGTGTTCGCCACCGCGCACCCCGCCAAGTGGGACGCGCTGCGCGCCCAAGGGCTGGACGACGACCACATCGCCTCCTCCCGCACCACCGCGTTCGCCGACCGCTTCCGCGCCGCCACCGGCGGACGCGGCGTCGACACCGTCCTCAACGCGCTCGCCGGGGAGTTCACCGACGCCTCCCTGCGGCTGCTCGCCGCGCGCGGCCGGTTCGTGGAGATGGGCAAGACCGACCTGCGCGACCCCGCCGACGTCGACACCGCCCACCCCGGTGTGCGGTACCGACCGTTCGACCTGCTCGACGTGCTCGCCCGCGACCCCGGCGCCGTCGGCGCGGCCCTGCGGGAGGTCGTGGCCCTGCTCGCCGACGGCGCCCTGCGCCCGCCCCCGCTCACCACCTGGGAGCTCACCCGCGCCCCCGAGGCGTTCCGCCACGTCCAGCGGGCCCACCACGTCGGCAAGGTCGTGCTCACCGTGTCCCGCCCGCTCGACCCGGACGGCACCGTCCTCGTCACCGGGGGCACCGGCGCCCTCGGCCGGCGGATCGCCCGGCACCTCGCCGCCGAGCACGGGGTGCGCCACCTGCTCCTGGCCGGCCGCAGCGGGCCGCGCGCCGAAGGCGCCGACGCCCTGCGCGCCGACCTCGCCCGCCTCGGCGCGCACGCCGAGTTCGCGGCCTGCGACCTGGCCGACCGCGCCCAGACCGCCGCGCTGCTCGCCGCCGTCCCGCCCGACCGGCCGCTCACCGCCGTCGTGCACGCCGCCGGGGTGCTGGCCGACGCCACCGTGGCCGCGCTCACCCCCGACCGGCTCGACCGGGTGCTGCGCGCCAAGGCCGACGCGGCCCGGCACCTGCACGACCTCACCGCCGACGACCCGCCCCCGGTGTTCACGCTGTTCTCCTCGGCGGTGGGGGTGGTCGGCGCCCCCGGGCAGGCCGCCTACGCCGCCGCGAACACCGCCCTCGACGCGCTCGCCCACCACCGCCGGGCCCGGGGCCTGCCCGCCACCGCGCTGGCGTGGGGGCTGTGGGACCAGGACGGCGGCATGGCCGGGCACCTGGACGCCGCCGGCCGGGCGCGGCTGGCCCGCTCCGGCATCGGCGCCCACACCCCGGCCGAGGGCCTGGCGCTGTTCGACGCCGCCCTCGCGGCGGGCCGGACGCACCTGGTGCCGATGCGGCCCGGCGCCGCCGCGCCGCCCGCCGGGGCCGCCCCGGCGGGCCGACCCGCCGCGGCGCCCGCGCCCGCGTCGGCCGCCGCCGCGCGGCCCGTCAGCGCCCCGATCGACCTGGTCCGCGCGGAGGCCGCCGCGGTCCTCGGCCACCGCGGACCCGACCGGGTGCCCGCCGACCGGCCGTTCGCCGAACTCGGCTTCGACTCGCTGACCTCCGTGGAACTGCGCAACCGGCTCGCCGCGGCCACCGGGCTCCGGCTGCCCGCCACCCTGCTGTTCGACCACCCGACCCCCGCTGCCGTCGGCGCCCTGCTGCGCTCCCGGCTCGACCCCCGCGAGGACGCCGACCGCGCCGCCGCGCCCGACCGCGACGCCGCCCGCCGCGCCCTCGACTCCCTGCCCGACGACGTCCTGCGCGCGTCCGGACTGCTGGAGGCGCTGGTGCGGCTCGCCGGTACCGGCCCCGGCACCGGCACCCCGGACCCGGCGCCGGAGCCGTCCCGGGCCGGTGCCGCCATCGACGCCATGGACGTCGACGACCTGGTCCGGCTGGCGCTGGACGACGGCGGCACCGCGGACCCCGCCGAACTCGGAGGCTGACGTGACGGACGACCGACTGGTGGCGGCGCTGCGCGCGTCGCTCAAGGAGACCGAACGGCTGCGCCGCGAGAACCGGCGCCTCGCCGACACCGCGGCGGAACCCGTCGCGATCGTGGGGATGGGGTGCCGCTTCCCTGGTGGGGCCGACTCCCCGGAGGCCTTGTGGGAGCTGGTGGAGCGGGGGCGGGACGCCATCACCAAGTTCCCCGAGGACCGGGGGTGGGACCTGGACGCGCTGTTCGACTCCGACCCCGACCGCCCGGGTACCACCTACGTGCGTGAGGGCGGGTTCCTGGCGGACGCGGCGGGGTTCGACGCCGCGTTCTTCGGGATCGGTCCGCGCGAGGCGCGGGCGATGGACCCCCAGCAGCGGGTCCTCCTGGAGACCGCCTGGCACGCCCTGGAGCACGCCCGGATCGTCCCCGCCGACCTGCGCGGCACCGACACCGGGGTGTTCGCCGGGGCGCTCGCCCAGGACTACGGCCCCCGCTGGCACGAACCGCCCGCCGACCCCGACGGCCTCGTCCTCACCGGCGGCCTGACCGGGGTCCTCTCCGGCCGCCTCGCCTACACGCTCGGGCTGGAGGGGCCGGCGGTCACGGTCGACACGGCGTGCTCGTCGTCGCTGGTCGCGCTGCACCTGGCGATGCAGGCGCTGCGCAGGGGCGAATGTCGGCTCGCCCTGGCCGGCGGGGTCACCGTCCTCGCCGGCCCCGGCATGTTCACCGGTTTCTCCCGGCAGCGGGGGCTCGCCCCCGACGGCCGGTGCAAGGCGTTCGCGGCCGGTGCCGACGGCACCGCGTGGGCGGAGGGCGCGGGCGTCCTCGTCCTGGAGCGGCTGTCCGACGCCCGCGCCGCCGGCCGCCGCGTCCTCGCCGTCCTGCGGGGTGGCGCGGTCAACCAGGACGGCGCCTCCAACGGGCTCACCGCCCCCAGCGGGGCCGCCCAGGAGCGGGTGATCCGGCGGGCGCTGGCGGACGCGGGGCTGGAGCCGGGCGACGTCGACGCCGTCGAGGCGCACGGCACCGGAACCCCGCTCGGCGACCCCATCGAGGCGCGCGCCGTCATCGCCGCCTACGGCCGCGACCGGCCCGCCGACCGGCCGCTGTGGCTGGGGTCGCTCAAGTCCAACATCGGGCACGCGGTGGCCGCCGCCGGGGTCGGCGGGGTCATCAAGACCGTCCTCGCCCTGCGGCACGGCCGGCTGCCCGCCACCCTGCACGTGGACGCCCCCACCCCGCACGTCGACTGGGCCGACGGCGCCGTGCGGCTGCTGACGGAGCCGGTGCCCTGGCCCGACACCGGGCGGCCGCGCCGCGCCGGGGTGTCGTCGTTCGGCATCGGCGGCACCAACGCCCACCTCATCGTCGAGTCCGCGCCGCCCGGCCCCGCGCCCGAGGCGCCCGCCGGCGACCCGCTGCCGTGGGTGGTCACCGGCCGCACCCCGGCCGCCGTGCGCGCCCAGGCCGCCCGGCTGCGCGACCACCTCCGCGCCCGCCCCGGCGCCGTCGCCGTCGGCCGCGCCACCACCGCCACCCGCACGGCGTTCACCCACCGGGCCGTGGTCGTGGCCGACGACCGCGACACCCGGCTGCGGGCACTCGACGCGCTGGCGCACGGCCGCCCCGCCGCCGGACTCGCCACCGGCCGGGCGCGCGCCGAACGCGGCGGCACCGCGTTCCTCTTCCCCGGCCAGGGCGCCCAGCGGCCGGGCATGGGGCGCGACCTGCACGCCGCGTTCCCCGCGTTCGCGCGGGCGTTCGACGCCGCCTGCGCCCACCTCGATCCGCACCTGGACCGGCCGCTGCGCGACGTCGTGTTCGCCGCCGACGGCACCCCCGAGGCGGCCCTGCTCGACCGCACCGCCTACACCCAGCCCGCCCTCTTCGCCGTCGGAATCGCGGCGGCCGCCCTGCTGCGGTCGTGCGGCGTCGAACCCGACGTCGTCCTGGGGCACTCGGTGGGCGCGCTCGCCGCCGCGCACGTCGCCGGGACCCTGCCGCTCGCCGACGCCTGCGCCCTGGTCGCCGCCCGGGGCCGGCTGATGGAGGCCGCCGTCCCGGGGGCCATGGCCGCCGTGCGCGCCCCCGAGGAGCGGGTGCGCGCCGCGCTCGACGGGTACGCGGGCCGGATCGGCGTCGCCGCCGTCAACGGGGAGCGGGCGGTGGTCGTCGCCGGGGACGCCGACGCGGTGGCCGACGCGGTGCGCGCCTGGCGCGGCGACGGGGTCGACGCCACTCCGCTGCGTGTCACCCGCGCCTTCCACTCCCCGCACATGGACCCGGTCCTCGCCGACCTGCGCCGGGCCGCGGCGGCGGTCGCCTACGGCACCCCGACCGTCCCGCAGATCGACGACCTCGGTGGCGGCGTCCTCACCCCCGAACGCGCCGCCGACCCCGAGCACTGGGTGCGGCACGCCCGGGACACGATCCGCTTCGCCGACGCCCTGGACGGGCTGCGTGCCCTGGGCGCCGACACCTGGGTGGAGACCGGGCCCGGGGGCGTGCTCACGGCCCTGGCCGCCGACCGGCTCGACCCCGGGGCCGACCCCGACAGCGGGGAGCCCGGCGGGGTGCTCCTCGTGCCCGCCATGGCGGCGGCAGGCGGTGAGCGGCGGTCCGTCCTGACCGGGCTGGGGCGGGTGTTCGCGGCCGGGGGCGGCGTCGACTGGTCGGCGCTGCCCGGGGGCGACACCCCGGTGGCGGCGCTGCCCGACCTCCCCGGGTACGCCTTCCAGCGCGAGCACTACTGGCTGGCGGCGCGGCCGGGCACCGGGGCCGCGCCCGCCGCCGACCCCGGGGAGGCGGCGGCCGACCCCACTGCCGCTGCCCCGGCCGAGGCGGCGCCCCCGGCCGACGCGCCCCGCCTGGCCGATCTGCCCCCCGACGAGCGCGCCGCCGCGCTGCTGGACGCCGTCCGCGCCGAGACCGCGCGGGTCCTGGGGCACCCCGACCCCGGCGCGGTCGAACCCGACCGGGGCTTCACCGACGCCGGGGTGGACTCCCTCGGCGTGCTGCGCATGTGCCGCCGCCTGGGCGCGGCCACCGGCACCGAGCTGACCGGCGCCGACGTGTTCGGCCACCCGACGCCCGCCGCGCTCGCCCGCCACCTCGCGGACCGCCTCACCCCGGCCGCCCCGCAGGGGCCCGGGGGCGGTGCGGGGAGCGGCGCGGCGCCGGACGCGGGCGTCGGCGCGCTCCTCGACGGGCTGGACGCGGCCCTGTCCGCCGGGCGGCTCGACCCGGCGGAGCGGGAGCGGGCCACCGGCCGGCTCCGCGAGCTGCTGCGCGGGCTGGGCGGCGGCGCGGAAGTGGGGGACAACGAGGTCGAGGACGCCGACGACGACGAGCTGTTCGACCTCATCGACAGGGAGTTCGGGATCTCCTGATGCCCGCACCGAACGGAGAGGCGGCCCGGCCGCGATGAGCAACGAGCAGAGGTTCCGCGACCTGCTGAAGAAGGTCACCGCCGACCTGCGGCGCGCGAACGCGCGCGTGCGCGAGTCCGCCGAACGGGACCGCGAGCCGGTCGCCGTCGTGGGGATGGGGTGCCGGTTCCCTGGTGGGGTCGACTCCCCGGAGGCGTTGTGGGAGCTGGTGGAGCGGGGGCGGGACGCCGTCGGCGGGTTCCCCGAGGACCGGGGGTGGGACCTGGACGCGCTGTTCGATCCCGACCCGGACCGGCCCGGGACGACGTATGTGCGTGAGGGCGGGTTCCTGGCGGACGCGGCGGGGTTCGACGCGGGGTTCTTCGGGATCGGTCCGCGCGAGGCGCGGGCGATGGACCCCCAGCAGCGGCTGCTCCTGGAGACCGCCTGGGAGGCGCTGGAGCACGCCGGGGTGGTCCCCGGTGACCTGCGCGGCTCCCCGACGGGGGTCTACGTCGGGCTGACCGCGCCCGACTACGGGCCGCGCCTGCACGAGGCCGCCGGCGGCTGGGAGGGGCACCTGCTCACGGGGACGGCGGCCAGCGTCGCGGCCGGCCGCGTCGCCTACACGCTGGGGCTGGAGGGGCCGGCGGTCACGGTCGACACGGCGTGCTCGTCGTCGCTGGTCGCGCTGCACCTGGCGGTGCGGGCGCTGCGCCGGGGCGAGTGCGGGCTGGCGCTGGCGGGCGGCGCGACGGTGCTGTCGGGGCCGGGGGCGTTCGTCGCGTTCTCCCGGCAGCGGGGGCTGGCCCCCGACGGGCGGTGCAAGGCGTTCGCGGCCGGTGCCGACGGCACCGCGTGGGCCGAGGGCGCGGGCGTCCTCGTCCTGGAGCGGCTGTCCGACGCCCGCCGCAACGGGCACACGGTGTGGGCGGTGGTGCGGGGGAGCGCGGTCAACCAGGACGGCGCCTCCAGCGGGCTGACCGTCCCCAGCGGGCCCGCGCAGGAACGGGTGATCCGGCGGGCGCTGGCGGACGCGGGGCTGGAGCCGGGCGACGTCGACGCGGTGGAGGCGCACGGCACCGGGACCCCGCTGGGCGACCCGATCGAGGCGCGGGCGCTGCTCGCCACCTACGGGGCCGGGCGGCCGGCGGACCGGCCGCTGTGGCTGGGGTCGCTCAAGTCCAACATCGGGCACGCGGTGGCGGCCGCCGGGGTCGGCGGGGTCATCAAGACCGTCATGGCCCTCCAGCGGGGTGTGCTGCCCCGCACCCTGCACGTGGCCGAGCCGACGGCCGAGGTCGACTGGTCCCCGGGGACGGTCCGCCTGCTGACGGACCCGGTCCCCTGGCCGGACGCCGGGCGCCCGCGCCGCGCGGCGGTGTCGTCGTTCGGCATGAGCGGCACCAACGCCCACGCCGTCCTCGAACTCCCCACGCCGCCGGAGGCCGCCCCGCCCGCGCACCGACGCGCGCCCGAGTCCCCGGCCCGTGTCGCGGCGCCGCCCCCCGGCACCGCCGTGGCGGCGGGCGCGGCCCCCGGCGATGCGGAAACGCGCGCGCCCGCGCACCGCACAGTGGCAGACGCGCCCTGGGCCCGCGACGCTCAGCGGACCGACGCCTCAGCGCCCTCCGGGAGCCCCGCCCTCGCAGGGACGGCCACACCGGGCGCGGACGCGCACCCTGCGGCTGATGGCCCGCACACGCCGGAGCGAGCGCACGGCCCGGACCGACCGGGGCCGGTCACGGCGGCGCGGATGGAGGCGGCTCCGGCAGCGGAGGGTCCCCTGACAGCGGGCAGTGCGGGCAACTCCACCGTGAACCGGGACGCCGCCGGTTCTGACGCGGCTCGGCGG
>NZ_BCRK01000105.1 GCF_001552555.1 Nocardiopsis trehalosi NBRC 14201
GGCCTCCAGCGCGGCCGCCCGCCCCACCCGGCCCCCCGCACCGCACCCGAACGCACCCGACCGAAGGACCGACCCGCATGACCAGCGCCCCCGAAACCGCCGCCACCGGCCTCGGCGCCATCGCGCGCGACGCGAGCCGCGTCAACGTCGACGACAAGGCGATGATCAACGCCCGCGCCGACGTCAACCAGCTGCTGCCGCTGAAGTACCGGTGGGCGTGGGACAAGTACCTCGCGGGGTGCAACAACCACTGGATGCCGACCGAGGTCGCGATGCAGGCCGACATCGCGCTGTGGAAGTCGCGCGACGGGCTCACCGACGACGAGCGGCTGATGCTCAAGCGCAACCTCGGGTTCTTCGCGACCGCCGAGTCGCTGGTCGCCAACAACATCGTGCTCGCGGTGTACCGGCACCTCACCAACCCGGAGTGCCGCCAGTACCTGCTCCGGCAGGCGTTCGAGGAGGCGGTGCACACCCACACCTTCCAGTACATCTGCGAGAGCCTCGGCCTGGACGAGGGCGAGCTCTTCAACATGTACCGGGAGGTCCCCTCCATCACGGAGAAGGACGCGTGGGCGCTGCGCTACACCCGCAACCTGGAGGACCCGGACTTCGCCACCGGCACCCCGGAGGCCGACCAGGCGTTCCTCCGCGACCTCGTCGCCTTCTACGTGGTGTTCGAGGGCATGTGGTTCTACACCGGCTTCGCGCAGATCCTGTCGCTGGGCCGGCGCAACAAGATGGTCGGCATCGCCGAGCAGTACCAGTACATCCTGCGGGACGAGTCGATCCACCTGAACTTCGGCATCGACGTGATCAACCAGATCAAGATCGAGAACCCGCACCTGTGGACGCCGGAGTTCCAGGACGAGGTCCGCACCATGCTGACCGAGGCGTGCGCCCTGGAGGTCGCCTACGGCCGCGAGACCATGCCGCGCGGCATCCTCGGCCTCAACGCCGACCTCTGCGAGCAGTACATGCGCTTCATCACCGACCGCCGCGCCGAGCAGATCGGCCTCGCCCCGATCTTCGGCGCCGCCGAGAACCCCTTCCCGTGGATGTCGGAGGTCATGGACCTCAAGAAGGAGAAGAACTTCTTCGAGACCCGCGTGATCGAGTACCAGTCGGGTTCCGGGCTGGACTGGGACTGACCTGCGGAACGACCGGTTCGGGGGGCGCGTCCGCTGGGGCGCGGCCCCCGTCCTGGGAGAGGACCGGGGGATCGCTTCCGTCGCGGCGCGGACCGGCCGCCGCAGGTGCGTTCAATTTTTGTCGACCCGTAGAGGGTCGTCAATTAAAGTTGACCCATGGGTGTCGGCGACCCCACCCTCCCTGCCCCCAAGCCGGCGGCCGTAGGAACCCCGACGCGGGCCGCCGCGCGGAGAAACGCGTCGACCCGTGGGCGCCGGCCGGGCTAGGCTGCCCGCGCGGGACGAGGGGAGCGCGCCGGAGCTGGAGAGCCGGACGTGGCTGTAACCCACGCGCCTTCGTGCTGAGGGGGTTCGAATCCCTCCGCTCTCACGGGTCCGCCGGGCCGGCCGCCGCCGCGCGGCCGGCCCGGCCTTTCGCGCCGACCGCCGAAGGACGATCACCCCGCGCGGATGATCGGTGATCTCCGCCAATTACCCGGAAGATCGCAATTCACTGCGCCTTCGGCGCCCGGCCTGCGGAATTCCCGGACGCGTCCCGGACCTGCCGCGAAGAGGTGCGCCGATCGGGTGAATTACCGTGATTTCCGGGCCGCTGTTCCGTTCCTCGGCGGGGTGTCGGAATTGGTGCCGGAGTTTCGCGGAAAACGCGTTCACCGGGTCTTGCGCGCCCGGTGGAGCTCACCTAGCATCAACCGCACCGAACATTGCCGCACACCCGATGCGTTTCGAAGATCGCAGTTCCCGGGCATCGCCGACCACCAGGTGTGTCACCGGCGAAGGCGCCGCCGCGCGCGGCCGTCCCCGCCGGTGGTGGCCGGTGCCCTGCCCGATTTCCCATCCATTCGGCGGCACCTCCCCCGCCGCGCCTCCGGGTGCGGCGGGGGAACCCCGGGCGGCCGCCCGCGCGCCCATCCGATAAACCCCCTGGTGTGTCCGGGTGCGTTTTTCCCGGGCACTCACGATCGCACGCGCGCGGCGCCATTTCCACGTGCGACCGGACGCCATTTCCGGCGCGGCCGGACCCGGCTCCGGCGGTGCGCGGCGGTGCCGTTCCGGCGGCGGCGCGGTCCGATCGCGGTGGCCGCATCGTGTCGTTCCCGTGTTCGGTGGGCTCTGGCGTGTGACCGGGGCGACCGGTAGAACGGTGCCATGCCGGCGAACCACCACCACCCCGCCGCCTGGACCCGGACCGACGTCCACGAGGGACTGGGCATCGGCGCGGTCATCGCGGAGTCCGACGGCTACCGGCTGGAGGCCAGCGAGACCGTCGCCGACCGCGGCGGGCGCTTCTCCTGCCGCTTCACGGTCAGCGCCGACCTCGCCTGGGCCACCCGGCGGGTGCGCGTCGAGGCGCTGTCCGAGCACGGTACCCGCGCCGTCGAGCTCGCCGGCCGCTCCGGGCTGTGGACCGTCGACGGCACGCGCGTCCCCGAACTCGACGGGTGCGTCGACGTCGACGTCGCCGCCACCCCGCTCACCCGCACCCTGCCGATCCGCCGCCTGGGCCTGCGCCCGGGGGAGTTCCGCGACATCGCGGTGGCCTGGATCGACGTCCCCAGCCTCCAGGTGCGCCGGGTCCCGCACCGCTACACCCGGCTGTGCTCGGCCGAGGGCCGCGAGCGCTACGAGTACCGCGGCCCCTCCTTCGGCTCCTTCGAGCTGACCGTCGACCACGACGGCGTCGTGGTCGACCACCAGGGCCTGGCCCGGCGCATCCACTGAACCGGCGGCGCAGCCGCGCCCCCCGCAGGTGTGAAGCGCGTTCTCAGCGGGATAATCCCCCGGTGTCCGAACCCGAGGGAAGGAAGCCCATGGCCGCCGACTTGCAGGCCGAACGCGAGCAGATCATCCGGGACCTGGAGGTCGCCCCCACCTTCGACGCCTCCGCCGAGATCGAACGGCGGACCGCGTTCCTGGTCGAGCGGCTCACCACCAGCGGCACCACCGCGCTGGTGCTCGGCATCAGCGGCGGGGTCGACTCCACCGCCGCCGGTCGGCTCTGCCGCCTCGCCGTCGACCGGGTGCGGGAGAACGGGGGGACCGCCGAGTTCATCGCCATGCGGCTGCCCTACGGGGAGCAGCACGACGAGACCGACGCCGCCCGCGCGGTGGAGTTCGTGGCCCCCGACCGCTGCCTGACCGTCGACGTCCGCCCGACCAGCGACGCGCTCGCCGCCGCCCTGGACGACGCGGGGCTGGTGTACGGCGCGCACGCCTCCGCCGACTTCGTGCTCGGCAACGTCAAGGCGCGCGAGCGGATGATCGCGCAGTACGCGGTCGCCGGGACCGTCAACGGGCTCGTGGTGGGCACCGACCACGCCGCCGAGGCCGTGACCGGGTTCTTCACCAAGTACGGCGACGGGGCCGCCGACCTGGTGCCGCTCACCGGCCTGACCAAGCGCCGGGTGCGGGCGGTCGCCGCCGCGCTGGGCGCCCCCGAGCCGCTGGTCCGCAAGGCCCCCACCGCCGACCTGGAGACCCTGGCCCCCGGCCGGACCGACGAGGACGCGCTGGGCCTGACCTACGAGGAGATCGACGACTTCCTGGAGGGCCGGCCCGTCGAGGAGCGCGTGCTGACCGCGCTCATCGACCGGTACCGGCGCACCGGGCACAAGCGGGCGCTGCCGATCGCCCCGTGACCCGCGCCGCCCCGGGCCCCGGCGGGCCCGGGGCGTGCCGGGGCCGGGGTGTGGCGGTACCCGGGGCACGGTGGGCGCCGGGGCCGCCCGCTCAGGTCGTCAGGGGGCCGTCGGGGGTCCACATCGGGCGGTTCGGCGCCGTCGGGGTGGCCAGCAGGTGGGCCAGGTAGTCGAAGAACCCGCGCGCGTCGATCTCCTCCACCACATCGGCGTTGGCGTCGAGCCCGTGCACGCCCCACGACATCGCCGCGTAGCCGCGTGTCAGCTCGCCCGCCGTCTCCACGTCCACGTGGTAGGCGCCGGTGCGGCGGACCAGCTCCGGGTGGAGCAGCAGGGCGACCGCCAGCGAGTCGGGGTGCGTGGTGCCGTCGATGCCGACCGACCGGTCGAACTCCAGCGTCGCCGCGCACACGCGGGTGAAGAACGCCGACAGCGGGGTGTCCAGGGCGGCGATCGCGTCCAGTTCGTCCCTGCCGAACACCGCCTGGCGGAGGGTGAGCGGGTCCCAGGGCACCACGGTCACCTCGAAGCCCGCCGCGAAGACCGCCTTCGCCGCCTCGGGGTCGACGTAGAAGTTGAACTCGGCGGCGGCCGTGATGTTGCCGCGCCCGTTGTTGGACCCGCCCATCACGTAGAGGCGGCCGACGTTGCGGACGAAGTCGGGGTCGCGCAGCACCGCCGCCGCGATGTTGGTGAGCGGGCCGATCGCCACGACCGCCAGTTCGCCCGGGTGCTCGGCCGCCAGCCGGACCAGCGCGTCGACGCCGTGCTCCGCCTCGGGCGCGTGTCCGCTGTCGTCCATGGCGAGCCCGCCGACGCCGTCGCCGTGGACGTTCTCCGCGCCCACCCACGGCCGCATGAGCGGGTGGCGGCAGCCGAGGTGGACGGGCACCTCGCCCAGCCGGCCGGCCGCGTTGAGGGTGAGGAAGGCGTTGCGCACCTGCCGCTCGAAGCCGACGTTGCCCGCGACCATGGTGATGGCGCGCAGGTCGGCGCGCGGATCGAGCAGCCCGGCGAGCAGGGCGACGCAGTCGTCCTGGGCGGTGTCGGTGTCGATGACCAGGGGCAGGGGCATGCGGTCCTCCTCGGCGCGCCGGTGCCGCCCGCGGGCGCGGGCGGACCGATGATCGCACAGCGGGCTCGGGGGGAGCGGGGGCCGGACCCCCGGCGGGTCAGCCGGCGGCGCCGTCGAGCAGGGCGTCGACCTCGGGGAACCAGCGGTCGGCGATCTTGCGGTCGCCGTCGGCGTCGGGGTGGACCCCGTCATAGGTGTCGGTGGCGGTGTCGAACCCGGTCCACTGGTCGACCACGACCACCGGCGACCGCGGGGTGCTCTGCGTGGCGGCCCACGCGGGGATCGCGGCGTTCAGCTCCGCGACGCGGGAGCCGCACGCCGCGCAGCTCCGCTCGGGGTCCATGGGGATGATCTGCGCGACGGCGATGCGCATGCCGGGATCGCTCGCCCGCATCTGCGCGACGAGGGTGGTGTAGGCGTCGAGGATGTCGGCGGTGGGCACCGCGTTCCACACGTCGTTGGTGCCGAAGTGCATGAGCACCATCCCGGGGTCGGTGGCCGCCAGCCAGTCGACCAGGAGTCCGCGCTCGGCGACGTCGGTCACCAGGTAGCCGCCGTGGCCCTCGTTGTCGCCGTCGTGCTCGACCCCGCAGCCCTGCGGGCCCAGGGTGCCGACGAAGTCCAGGGTGTGCCCGGCGTCGACCAGGTCGTTCCACAGCAGCGCCCGCCAGCAGCCGGGGGAGCCGGTGATGGAGTCGCCGAGGGGCATGACGCGGACCACGCCGTCGTCGGCGGGCGCGGCGGCGAGGCCGGCGGCGGGCAGCGCGGTGGCGGGTGCGGCGGTGAGCACGGCGCCGACGGCCGCCGCGGCGAGGGCGGTCGGCAGGTGGCGGACGGGGGAAGGCGTGCGCGGCATGGCGGCTCCTCGGCTGGGCGGGGGAGCGCCGATGGGAGCGATCCCAGATCGGAACGTAACCCGGCGGACCGGACGTGTAAAGGTGCGCCACGCGCCCCGCTCCGCACCGCGCCGCCGCGGCTCCTGCGCAGGTCGCACCGGGTCGGCCCGGGTCGTCCCGGGTCGGCCCTGGCCGGCCCGGGTCAGCCCCGGGGCAGGCGGCCGCGGTCGGAGGGGCGCCGGCGGGGCGCGCCCGCGCCCGCGCACCCCGGGCCGCACCCGTCCTCGCGCCGGTGCGCCCGGCGCAGGTCGCGCAGCGGCCCCGCGGGGAAGGGCGGGTGCGGCGCCGACCCGTCGCGCGGCGGCTCCAGCACGGCCTGGGCGGCGGCGAGCACCGCGTGCACGACCCTGCGCCGCCGCTGCCGCGACCGCCACACCAGCAGGCCGGCCGTGTCGGGCAGGCCGAGGCTGTCGCGCATGTCGGGGAACAGGTAGACGGCGATGTCGACGTCCGGGCCCTCCCGGCGCAGCACCCAGCGGATCTCGACGGGCTCCCCGTCGAAGAAGAACCGCTCCCCCGGCAGCGGGCCGTACAGCCCGCACAGCCCGTGCAGCACGTCGGCGAGCGCGTCGGCGGGGCGGCGGGCGACGAACGCCGCGCCGCCGCCGGCGTCGCCGACGCGGCAGACGGCGCCGCCGTGCTCGCGGAGTTCCCACGCGAACGAGAAGTCCTCGGCCATACGCGTCTCCTCGGCGGGGGCGCGGTCGGGGGCGCTGTGCGGTGCATCGGGGCGCCCCCGGGCGGTGGCCGCGTGCGCGGGCCCGGCGGGCCGGGGCCCGCGGTGGGCGGCCGGTTCCCGGGCGCTACTGCGAGCATGACGGACGGGGCAGGAGCGGACAAGGGGCGTGCGGCGGGTGGACGCGGGGTCGGCCGTCGTCCTAGGGGACGAGGGTGACGGAACGGACAGAGGCTAGGTTAGGCTTGCCTTGCTTGCCCGTCGGTTCGCTCGCGCCGCCGGCGCCGGGGGCACGCGCCCCCATCCCCTGCCGTCCCTGGAAAGGCCCGTCCATGCCAGCGCCCACGCACCCGGCCCGCACCGCCCGCCTCGCCGCACTGCTCGCCGCCGCAGCCGTCGCCGCCGCCGGCTGCGGCACCGGCGCCGCCCCCGAACAGAACGAGGCGGACGCCGACTGGGCCGCGGTCACCATCGAGCACGCCTACGGCTCCACCGAGATCACTCAGCGCCCCGAGCGCATCGTCACGGTCGGCTGGTCCGACGAGGCCACCCTGCTCGAACTCGGCATCGTGCCCGTCGGCATGACCGCGTCGGTCTACGCGGGCGACGACGAGGGCTACCTGCCCTGGGACGTGGAGAAGCTGGAGGAGATGGGCGAGGAGCCGCCGGAGCTCATCAACACCGACGACGGCATCCCCGCCGAGCAGGTGGCCAACCTCGCCCCCGACCTCATCCTGGGCGTCCAGTCCGGCATGGAGGAGGACGAGTACGACCAGCTCTCCGAGATCGCGCCCACCGTGCCCTACCTCGACCAGCCGTGGATGACGGAGTGGAGCGAGCAGACGCTGACGATCGGCCGCGCCGTCGGCCGCGAGGAGGACGCCCAGGCCATCGTCGACGCCACCTCCCAGCACATCACGGACGCCGCGGAGGCCCACCCCGAGTTCGCCGAGACCACCTTCGCCGTCGGCAGCGTCCTGCCGGGCACCAACGACCTCGGGTTCTACGTCGACGCCGACGCCCGCCCGGTCCTCATGCGCGGGCTCGGTTTCCAGCAGGCCCCGTTCACCGAGGACATGGAGGTCCCGGACGGGCAGTTCTACGGCACCATGAGCCTGGAGAACGCCGACCAGGTCGACGCCGACCTGATCGTCATGTGGTTCAACAGCGCCGACGAGCGCGAGCAGATCGAGGACAACGAGGTCTTCCAGCGCATCGGCGCCGTCGAGAGCGGCGGCTACGTCGCCTACGACGACCCCGCCATGGCCATGGCGATCTCCACCCCCAACCCCCTCACCATCCCGTGGGTGCTGGAGGACTTCACCACCGACCTCGCCGCCGCCGTCGAGGCCCGCGGCTGACGCCCCGCAGGTCCGCGCCCGGGTACCGCCGCGCCGACGCGGCGGCACCCGGGCGCCGTCGTGCGCCCCGCGCGGGGGCGTTGCCCCGATCCCCTACACGATTCGCCCCGATCCCCGTATGGTTGCCGCGTGGCGGCTCTCTCCCGTGGCATCGGACGGTCGCCGTGGAACGGCTCGGTTCCGAGCCCGGCCACGGGCGCCCCGCCCCGTCCGCGCGCGGAGTGGGCCGCGGTGCCCGACCCCTTCCCCCTCCGTCCCCGCCCACCGGCCGGGAGCGCGCGCCCGAAGGTGGTGACCCCACATGGGTGACCGGTACGACAGCCTCGAACACGCCGACCGCGACTTCTACACGTTGAAGGCGGGCCGCGCCTTTCCCGGGCTGGCCGCCGAATGCCGCGAGGCCCGACTATGGGCCCGCGGCCTGCTCCGTCCCTTTCCCGACGCGGCCGACGCCGTCGAACTGGTGCTCAGCGAGTTCTTCGGCAACGCCATCACGCACACCGCCTCCGGCGAGCCCGGTGGCCAGGTGTTCACCAGCCTCGTCGGCCTCGTCGGCGGCCCCCTCCACCTGGAGGTCACCGACCAGGGGCCCCGTTCCGACCGGCCGCGCACCACGGCCCGGGTCCTCGCCCCCGACCTGTCGCGCCCCGACGGGCGCGGGCTGTTCCTCGCCGCAGCCTTGACCAAGGAGTGGGGGCGGCTGCCCGCCGAGGGCGGTCCCGACTACGCCCGGCGCGGCTACACCAGCATCTTCCGCACCGGCGTCGAGGACCCCCGCGCCGACTACACCGGGCCCATGATCACCTGGGCCGACTTCGCCACCGTCCACAACCGCGGCGCCGTCGACGCCTGACCACGGCCCCACCCCCGACCACCCCGCCGGCCCCCACCCCTCAGGGTCCGGTAGACCGCCGACCGCCCCGCCGGCCCCCGCCCCTCGGGTCCCGGCGCCCACAAGACCGTTCCGCCCGGCCCCTGCCCCTCGGGGCCGGCGCAGTCGTGACCGCCCTGCCCGGCCCCCGCCCCTCGGGGTCCGGCACACCGCCGACCGCCCCGGTGCCGCCCGGCATCGGGGCATCGCCGTGCCGGGCGCGGTCAGTCCGGCGGCGGGTCGCCGGCCGCGAGGTCGGCCAGGACCACGCCCACCCGCTGCAGCCAGTCCGAGATGACGGCGAGTTCCGCCGTCGAATAGCCGTCGTGCAGGTCCACCATCGCGTCGCGGATGCCCAGAGAGCCGCCGCGCACCATCGCCTCCGGCGGGGTGCGCAGGTGCACCACCACCTTGCGTCGGTCGGCGGGGTGGCGCCGCCGCTCCACGAGGCCCCGCTGCTCCAGCCGGTCGACCACCACGGTCACCGACCCGGTCGCCAGCCGCAGCCCTTGGGCGATCTCGCCCGGGGTCATGGGGCCGCCGACGTTCAGCAGCGCGTAGGTCTGGAAGTCGGTCGGGTTGAGGTCGGTCCGCGCCGACATGGCGTGCAGCAGCCGGATCAGCCCGGCCGCCATGCGCTGGCCCCCGTACTGGATCGCGGCGTAGAGGTCCGCCCGGCTCGGCTCCGCGCCGCCGGGGTGCCCCGGCGGCCCGGAGCCGCCGGAGTCAGTTGCCCGCTCCATCGATTCCCACACTCCGTCGTCCCGCGCCCGACCCGCGCCGCCGCCCCGCTGCATCCTATGGCGCGGCACCCCTCCTCCGCCCCGTCCACCCCCGCCACCGGCCAGGACACCACCACCCCGCGCCACCGGCCGGGTACGGCGCGGTGCCCCGGCGAACGTTCGCCGCGGGGACACCTCGCCCCACCGCCGAGCACCGGCTTGCGGCCGCGGCGTCGAGCACCCGTCACCCCACGCGGTGGCCCGCCGGCCGCCCGCCGCCCCGCGCGGTACACCCTTTGAGCCGCGTCGAGCGCCCGCCGCCCCATGCGGTGGCCCCGCCGGGCCGCCCGCGCTGTGGCCGCCGCGTCAAGTACCCGCCGCCGAGTCGAGCGCCTGCCGCCCCGCGATAGCCCCGTCTGACCGTCAGCGCGGCGGCCGCCATGCACGTCGAGCACAATGGGGGCATGTCGAAGCGCACCGCCCGCCGCCCGGTCCCGCCGTCCGCCGCTGCGGCGTGCCCCTGCGGGGCAGCCGCCTACGGTGACTGCTGCGGCCCGCTGCACGCGGGCGCCGCCGCCCCGACCGCCGAGCGGCTGATGCGGTCCCGCTACAGCGCCTTCGCCATCGGCGACCGCGCCCACCTGCTCCGCACCTGGCACCCGCGGACCCGCCCGGCCGCGCTCGACCCGGACCCGGGGCTGGAGTGGGTCCGGCTGGAGGTGCTCGGCACGACGGGCGGAACCGCGTTCCACAACGAGGGCACCGTCGACTTCCGCGCCGTCTACCGCGAGGACGGGCACGAGCGCGGGCTGCGCGAGCACAGCCGCTTCCTGCGCCACGAGGGCGCCTGGGTCTACCTCGACGCCTCGGCGTAGCCGCCCGCCGACGCCGCGGCCTCATGGCCGCCCCCGCCCGGCCGCCACCGCGCGCCCACCGCGAAAGGCGCGAACCGCCCAGCGCCTTGGCGGCCCGCGCCCACCGTCGCCGCGCCCTGCTGTGCGCGGGTGCGATGCTCCTCGCCGCCGCCCTGGTGTCGTCGTGCGCCGTGCACACCACCCGGCGCTGCGCGACCCCGCCCGCGCCCGGTCGCATGCCACCCGACGATGCCGCCGGCCGCTCCCACGCGAGGTCGCGTGCCGCCCGAGACCCGGCGGATAGCCGCCGCCGAGGATGGGATCGGCCGCACGGGGGTGGCCGCACTCCGCTCGCTTGCCCGATCGAACCGCGCCGCGTGTCCGCCCGGCGCCCGGGCGGGCATTCGCTGCCGGGTGCGCCGGTCGGGTGCGTGCCGCGCCTGCCTCGGGCTACGGGGTGACCGCGTCTCCCTGTCCGGCGCATCCGCGCCGGGGTCGGTCGCGTGCGGCACGGCCGGGCGCCTTCGGGCGTGGGCCGTTCGGCCGTGCCGTTCGGGCGTGGGCCGTTCGGGTATGTGAGGTTCGGGTGTCGGTGCCGTGGGGGGCGCTCGTTCCTCATCCCCGATGGCGACCGTCGCCTGCTGCGATCGAGTTGACGCTCGGACGGGTTCGGGTCCGCCCGGTATCCGCCCCGGTCCGCCCGGTGTGGCCGTGTGCCCCGGCCGCTGTGGGCGGGCGCGGCGGTCGTGCTTCGCTCCCGACCTCCCCACGGAGGGGTGTGCCGAGTGTCATCGGCGGATCGGGTGATCGGCGGTCGCGATCATGGATATCTTGAAAAGCGAGAGACTTGGTATTCGAATTATAAGGACGGTGGACATGGTCAGCGGGTCGGCGCCTCCGAAGGCGCGGCGCGGAGGACGGGCATCGGGACGGCGCGTCTGGTACGGGATCGCGGTCGTCCTCGCTCTCGCCTGGCTGGTCGGGGCCGGGCCGCTGGGCATGTACATCGGCCGCCTCGGCGAGGTGCAGAGCGACGACCAGGGCGCGTTCCTGCCCGTCGACTCCGAGTCGACCGCCGTCAGCGACGTGCAGGACGCGTTCTCCGCCGACGAGCCCGTCCCCGCGATCGTCGTCTACTCCGCCGACGCGCCCCTCGGCCAGGACGACCTCGACGCCATCACCGACCACGCCCGCGACCTCGCCGACGCCAAGGGCGTGGAGGGCGACCCCATCGGCCCCCTGCCCGGCTCCGAGGACGACCGCGTCGCCCAGCTCATCGTCCCGCTGGCGAGCGACGCCGAACCCGACACCGCGGTGGCCGATCTGCGCGACCGCCTCGCCGACCGCCCCGACGACGGCCTCACGGCGCAGGTCACCGGCCCCGCCGGGTTCGCCGCCGACACCGCCGCGGCGTTCGGCGGCATCGACGGCACGCTCCTCGCGGTCGCCCTCGGCGCCGTGCTCGTCATCCTCATCGCCGTCTACCGGTCGCCGCTGCTGCCCATCGCGGTGATCCTCTCGGCGGTGCTCGCCCTCGCCCTCGCCGGCGCGCTCGTCTACGCGGCCGCCGCCAACGGGTGGATCCTGCTCAACGGGCAGAGCCAGGGCATCCTGTTCATCCTCGTCGTCGGCGCCTGCACCGACTACGCGCTGCTGCTCGTCTCCCGCTACCGCGAGACCCTGATGGAGCACGAGCGCACGTTCGACGCGCTGCGGCACGCGGTGCGCGGCACCGTCGAACCGATCACCGCCTCCGGCGGCACGGTCATCCTCGGCGTCCTCTGCCTGCTCGCCAGCGACCTGGCGTCCAACCGCGACCTCGGGCCCGTCGCCGCCATCGGTGTCGGCGCCGCGGTCGTCGCCGCGCTCACCTTCCTGCCCGCCGTGCTGCTGCTCCTCGGCCGGTGGGCGTTCTGGCCCCTGGTGCCCCGCCACACCGACGGCGCCGCCGACGAGTCCACCGACGCCGTCCTGCGCCGCCACCCGCTGTGGGGCAGGGTCGCCGCCGGTGTCGCCGCCCGCCCCCGCGCCCTCTGGATCACCTGCGCGGCCGTGCTCCTCGCCGCCGCGGCGTTCGTCCCGCAGTTCCGCGCCGAGGGCACCGCCCAGGTCGACATCTTCCGCACCGAGGTCGAGGCCGTCGAGGGCCAGGCGGCCCTGGAACGCGGCTTCGGCAGCGAGGCCGCGGCCCAGCCCGCCGTCATCGTCGCCGACGCCGGCCGGGTGGCGGAGGTCGTGGAAGCCGCCGAGGACGTCGACGGCGTCGCCTCCGTCGCCCCCGTCACCGAGGAGGGGGCCGGCCCGGCGGCGGCCGGCGGCCCGCCCGCGTCGCAGGCCCCACCGCGCGAGGTCGACGGCCGGGTCCTCATCGAGGCCGTCCTGGACGCGCCCGCGGAGTCGCCCGAGGCCCGCGACATCGTCCGCGACCTGCGCGCGGCCGTGCACGACGTCCCCGGCGCGGGCGGCATGGTCGGCGGGCCCAGCGCGGTCTCGCTCGACACGCTGGAGACCTCGCAGCGCGACCTGGCCGTGGTCATCCCGCTGGTGCTGCTCGTGGTGTTCGCCGTGCTCGTGCTGCTGCTGCGGGCGGTGGTCGCCCCGCTGCTGCTCATCGCCACCACCGTGCTGTCCTTCGGGTCGGCGCTGGGCATGGGGGCGCTCGTCTTCAACGACCTGCTCGGCTTCCCCGGCGCCGACCCGGTGGTCCCGCTGTTCGCGTTCGTGTTCCTCGTGGCGCTCGGCATCGACTACAACATCTTCCTGATGACCCGGGCCCGCACCGAGGCGCTCCGGCACGGCCACCGCGACGGCACCCTGCGCGCCCTCGCCGTCACCGGCGGGGTCATCACCTCCGCCGGGGTGGTGTTGGCGGCGACGTTCGCCGCGCTCGCCGTCATCCCCATCCTGTTCCTCGTCCAGTTGGCGTTCCTGGTGGCGTTCGGGGTGCTGCTCGACGCGCTGCTCGTCCGGTCGGTGCTGGTGCCCGCTCTGACCCTGGACGTCGGACGGGCGACCTGGTGGCCCGCCCGGCTCGGGCGGCGCGGCCGCGCCGGTGCGGACGCCGGCGCCGACGCCGACCGCACCTGAGCGGACCCGCTCAGCGCGGGCCGGGCGCCGGCGCCGTGCTGGCGCGCGGCGTGAGAACGGGGGGCGGGGTCGGCACGTGGCCGACCTCCTCCCCGGCGACCAGCCGCAGCAGCGCCGACGCCGCCAGGCGCCCGTGCTCGGGCACGTCCCGGGTCAGCGCGGTGAGCGCCGGCCGGGTCAGCCGGCAGATGGCGGAATCGTCCCCGGCGACCAGCGACAGCTCCGCCGGGACGTCCACCCCCATCTCCCCGGCCGCGCCCATCGACGCCAGCGCCATGATGTCGTTGTCGTAGACGATCGCGGTCGGCCGGTCGGCGCCCGCGAGCAGCCGGCGGGTGGCCCGCGCGCCCTCCTCGCCGGAGTAGTCGGTGTGCACGGGCGGCGCCGCGGCCACCCCGAACGCCGCGGCGGCCGCGGTGAACGCGGCGTCGCGCCGCACCGTGTGCGCGAACACCGCGGGCCCGGCCACCCGCGCCACCCGCCGGTGCCCGAGCGCCGCCAGGTAGCCGACGGCCTCGCGGATGCCGGCGCCCTCGTCGTCCCACACGCAGGGCACCCCCGACCCGCCGTCGGCCGGCGGGTACCCCAGCGCCACAGCGGGCAGGCCGATGCGGCGCACCAGCGGCAGCCGCGGGTCGTCCGCGCGCAGGTCGACCAGGAGCACCCCGTCGACCCGGCGCTCGGCCCACCAGTCGGTGTAGGCGGCCATCTCGCCCTCCGGGTCGGCCGCCACCTGGAGCAGCAGCGCCGTGCCCGAGCCCTCGGCCAGGCGCGCCTCGATGCCCGAGATCAGGCGCATGAAGAACGGCTCGACGCCCAGGACGTGGGCGGGGCGGTCGACCACCAGGCCGATCGCGCCGCTGCGGCCGCCGGTGAGCGCCCGCGCCGCCGTGCTCGGCCGCCACCCCAGCTCCCGCGCGGTGCGCAGGATGCGTTCGCGCGTGGCGGGGGACACGCCGGGGCGGCCGTTCAGCGCGTAGGAGACCGCGCCGGTGGAGACGCCCGCTGCCGCGGCGATGTCGGCGATCGTGAGTCGGCGCACCCGCGTCCCCGTTCGTTGTCCCGGCGTCGGTACTGAACCGCTTAACCGCCAACTGTAGCCGCCGTTCGGCTGTCGGGCATTGACGCTCCGGCGGGCCTGTTGAACAATCGCTTAAGCGCTTCACCCGAGCGCCGACCGGACCGGACCGCGCCCCGGCGCCCCCGCACGGCGCGGCCGCCGACAGCGGGCCGCCCGTGACACGATCGGGGGGCGGCACCGAGCAGAGAGAGGGCACATGACCGGTTCGTGGCTGGACCTTCCCGAGCACCACGCCTGGCTCGCCGCCGAGGAGGCGCGGCTGACCCGCTTCGCCATGGCCGCCGCCGCCGACCACGGCTTCGCCTGGCTCGACGACCAGGGCCGCCCCGATCCCGCCCGCCCCGTCATGGCGTGGATCACCGCCCGCATGACGCACGTGTTCTCCCTCGCCGCCCTCCGCGGCGTCCCCGGCGCCGGGGCGCTCGCCGACCACGGCGTCGCCGCCCTCCGCGGCCCGCTGCACGACGACGAGCACGGCGGCTGGTTCGGCCAGGCCGGGACGGGTGGCGGCACCCCCGAGGACACCGCCAAGTCCGGCTACGAGCACGCGTTCGTGGTCATCGCGGCGAGCAGCGCAGCGGCGGCCGGCCGGCCCGGCTCGGCCGACCTGCTCACCGAGGCACTCGACACCGTCGACCGCCGCTTCTGGGACGACGAGGTCGGCCTCGCCGTCGAGAGCTGGGACCGGGCCTGGACCCGGCCCGAGGACTACCGGGGCGCCAACAGCAACATGCACCTCGTGGAGGCGTTCCTTGCGGCGGGCGCCACGACCGGCGACCGCCGCTGGCACGAGCGGGCGCTGCGCGTCGCCGAGCACCTCGTCCACCGCGTCACCGCCGAGCACGACTGGCGGCTGCCCGAGCACTTCACCGCCGACTGGCGCCCGCTGCCCGAGTACAACGCCGACGAGAAGGGCCACCCCTTCCGGCCCTACGGCAGCACGGTCGGGCACTGGCTGGAGTGGGCCCGGCTGCTCGTGCACCTGGAGGCCGCCCTCGGTGACGCCGCGCCCACCTGGCTCCTCGCCGACGCCGAGCGCCTGTTCGCCTCCGCCGTCGAGCGCGGGTGGCGCGCCGACGGCACCGACGGATTCGTGTACACCCTCGACTGGTCCGACCGGCCGGTGGTGCGCGAACGCATGCACTGGGTCGCCGCCGAGGCGGTCCTCGCCGCCGCCGTCCTCGCCCGCCGCACCGGAGCCGACGCCTACGAGCGGTGGTACCGCACGTGGTGGGACCACATCGCCCTGCGGTTCCTCGACGCCGAGCGGGGGAGCTGGCACCACGAACTCGACCCCGACGGCCGCCCCTCCGCCACCGTGTGGGCCGGCAAGCCCGATGTCTACCACGCCTACCAGGCCGTCCTGATCCCTCGGCTGCCCCTCGCCGCCGCCCCGGCGGCCGCCCTGCGCGACCGTGCGACGAACGGCCCGGACGCGTGACCATCCCCGCCGGCCCGTCCGCCGGGACGTCCGCGTCGCACACCGGCCGGGCGATCGCGGTCTGGTGCCCCACCGGATGGTCGATCGGCGCGCCGCGCCCTTCGGTCGCGCCGGAGGCCCCGGCCACGTGGGGCCCGGCGCCGCGCAGCGGTCGGGTGGTCGCGGCCTGGTGCCCCGCCGAAGCGGCGGTCAGCGTGCCGCGCTCTTCGACCGCGTCGGATGCCCCGGTCACGCGGGCGTCGTCGCCGCGCAGCGGGTGGACGGCTGCGGCGTCCAGTGCCGGGCCGACCGGAGCCGCCGCCTCGCGGGGCCCCGGCGGCCGCCGGCGGCCGGCCGCTCAGTGCCGACGATCCGCGCCACTACAGCGGGCGCACGGGGTGGGCATGGTGCCGCCCCGCCCCACCGTCGGACCGGCGATCGGCGCGCCACGTCCTTCGATCGCGCCGGACACCCCGGCCACGCGGGCGTCGGCGTCGCGCAGCGGACAGACGGCCGTGGCCGGTGCCGGGTCGGTTGGAGCCGGCGCCCCGCAGGGCGCCGGTGGGCCCCGGTGGTCGGCTGCTCGGTGCCCGTGGGCCGCGCCACTACAGCGGGTGCGCGGGGTGGGGGCGGCGCCGATCCGGCCCGCCGTCGGACCGGCGATCGGCGCGCCCCGGAGAGAGGGCGCGGCGTCCGTGGCGGGGGCCGTGGCCGCCCGTGTATCCGCCGGTGCCGGAGGGCAGGTGCGTCCGCACCCCGCGTTGGCCGCCTCAGCCTCATCTGCCGCGCCACCCTCCTCGGGCGCATCAGGAGCATCTGCTGCGCTGCCCGCCGTCCCGTCCCGGAGAGGGGGCGTGGCGGCCGCAGTGGGGGCCGTCGTCGTCCGCGTCTCCGCCGGTGCCGGAGGGCAGGCACGCCCGCACCCCGCATCGACCGCCCCACCCGCATCTGTCGCCTCGCCGGTCTCACCCGCAGCTGACGTCCCGCCCGTCTCGAACACACCAGGGGCACCGGACGCGCCGCCCGTCGGGGTGCGTGTCCGTGCCCGGAACGGAGTCACCCCATGACCGCACCCGCCGGACCGGCACGCATCGCCGTGGTCGGGGAGAACGTCATCGACCTGCTGCCCACCGAGCACGGGCCCGACGTCCTGCGCGCCGTCCCCGGCGGCGGGCCCGCCAACGTCGCGGTGTCCGCCCGCAGGCTCGGCACGCCCACCGCCTTCCTCGCGCGCATCGGGGACGACTCCATGGGGCGGCTCATCCGGCAGCGTCTCGACAGCGAGGGGCTCGACCTCAGCGGGTTGGTCGCCGCCGACGAGCCCACCGCCCTCGCGGTGGCCTCACTCGACGCGTCCGGGTCCGCCCACTACGACTTCCGGCTGGACGACGCCGCCGACTGGCGCTGGCGCGACGGCGAACTCCCCGACGCCCTGCCCGGCGGCGTGCGCGCCCTGCACACCGGGTCGATCGCCGCGCTGCGGCCGCCCGGGTCCGCCGCCGTGGAGGAGCTGCTGCGGCGTGAGCACGAGCGCGGCGCGGTCACCATCAGCTTCGACCCCAACGCCCGGCCCGCCGTCGTCGGCGACCACGACGAGGCGCGCGCGACCGCCCGGCGGTTCGCCGCTCTCGCGCACATCGTCAAGGCCAGCGACGAGGACCTCGCGTTCCTCGACGGGGACCGGCCCACCCTGGAGGCCGCCCGCGCGCTGGCCGGCGCCGGGCCGTCGCTCGTCGTCGTCACCCGCGGCGGAGAGGGTGCGGTGGCGCTGCGGGCGGACGGCACCGAGGTCGCCGTCGCCGCGCCCGTGGTGGATGTGGTGGACACCGTCGGCGCGGGCGACTCCTTCATGGGGGCTCTGCTGCACCGCCTCGACGCCGAGGGGTTCCTGGGGTCCGGGCCGCGCGACCGCCTCGCCCGCCTGGACGAGGAGGCCCTGCGCCGCGTCCTCCGCTTCGCCTGCCAGGCGGCCGCCCACACCATCACCCGCGTCGGCGCCGACCCCCCGACCGCACCGGAGGTCGAGGCCGCCCTGCGTGAGGCGTAGTCGGCGGGCCCGACCCGGCCGTCGGCCACACCGCCACCCGCGTCGGGACCGGTCCTCCGACCGCGCCGGGGGTGGAGGCCGCTCTGCGTGAGGCGCAACCGGCGGGCCCGGCCCGCCGCTGACGCGGAGGGCTCCCGCCGGACGGTGCGCCGAACGGGCGCCGTCCCGTTGTGCGCGGCCCCTTCTCCGCGCCGCTCCGGGGCGGCGCGGAGAAGGGGCCGACTCCTTTCCGGAGAACGAGCGTCCCCACCCGCCCGAACGGGCATTGTGCAAAATCCGCGAGGGAAGTTCTCGGCCGCAGCGGCGGACGCGACCGGTCATCGCCGGGAAACCCGGGAGCGAGACCGACTCCGCCCCGTGGCGCCGCCGCGCCCGCGCTGACCTGCGCCACCACCGGCGTTCCTGGCGCCGCGCGATGGCGCCCGGATGGCCACCGCGCCGTCCGCCGGAGACGGCATTTCGGGGGATAAAGAGCTGTCCGCACCATTCGTCGGTGCCGCCGGAAGATCACTGTAAGCAAACCTCACGATAATATTCGGCTGATTCGCGGCCTTGTCCCCACTCCGGCGGTGGTGTGTCCCCTTTGCGCGTGCCCACGACGTCCTCCCCGACCACCGACCCCCCGGAGAAGGCCGACGGCCGCGGGCCGCGGGTGGTCGCGATCCTCGTGTTCGTCCAGCTCTCCGCCGCCCTCGGCTTCTACGCCGTGATGGCGCACCTCGTCGCCCACCTCCGCGACGACCTCGGGCTGCTCGCCGGGGCCATCTCCCTGGTGATGGGCGCGCGCACCGCCGTCCAGTACGGGTTCGTCCTGCCCCTCGGGCCCGTGGTCGACCTCATCGGACCCCGGCGGTCGGGCGTGCTCGCGTGCGCGGTCCGCGCCGCCGGGTTCGCCCTCCTCGCGGTGGGCGACGGCGTGGGCGAACTCGTCGGCGCGTCGGTGCTGCTCGGCGCGGGCGGGGCCCTCTTCCACCCCGCTGCGCAATCCCTACTGGCGGCGCTCGCGCCGGAGCGGCGGACCGGGGGGTTCGCCGCCTACGTCGTCTCCGGGCAGATCGGGGCGGTCGCGGGGCCGCCGGTCGGGCTGGCCCTGCTGCTGGGCGGGTTCGGCGCGCTGGCCTTCGCGGCGGCGGCGGGCTGGGTGGTGGGCGCGGTGCTGTTCGCCCTGCTGCCCGGCGAGCGGCGCGACCCGGCGCGGCCGCCCGCCCGGCTCCGCCGGGTGGACGCCGCGTCGGTGGTGCGCGGGGTCCGCGTCGTCGTCCGCGACCGGGCGTTCCTCCGCTTCGCCGTCGTGACCGCGCCGACCATGCTGCTCTCGGTGCAGATGACGGCGGTCGTCCCGCTGAGCGGGTTCGGGTCGGGGGCGGCCACGCTGTTCTTCTGCCTGACGGCGGCCGTCGCGGCGGGCCTCCAACCGTTCGTCGCCCGCAACAGGGTGGGGGAGCGGCGCTGGGTGCTCGCCCTGGGCCTGCTGTGCTCGGGCGCCGCCTACCTCGTCCTCGCCGCGCTGCCCCTGGTCGACGGCTCCCTGGCCGGGCTGGCCGCCGCGGCCGTCGTCAGCGGGGTGGGCACGGGGCTGATGCAGCCCACGGTCTTCCAGGTGACCGTGCGCCACGCGCCGGGGGAGTGGATCGGCGCCTACCTCGGCGTCACCAACTTCATCGGCGGCCTGGCCGTCCTCGGCGGCGGCCTCGCGGTCGGCCACCTCTTCGAGGCCGGACCGGCGGCGGCCACCGCCGCCCTCATCGGCCTCACCGCCCTGGGCGCCCTCGCCGCCGCCGCCCACCGCAACCCCACCCCGCGCCCCGCCGCTCCCGAGCCCGCGCGGTAGGGGCGCCAGCGCAGGCGCCTCAGCGCCGGGCGGGGCCCCGCGTGCCCGCGCGGGCGGCGTCGAGCGAGTACCACCGGCGAGGATCGACGGCGGCTGCGGGGCGCCCTCCGGCGGACACGGCGTCGCGGATGCCCACCGCGACACCGTTCCGGACCGCCCGCCCGCGCGGACATCCACGGCCTCCCGAGCCGGGGACCAGGGGACCGCCGCACCGCGGCAAGGGGGGATCGGCGATCCGTGGCCGCCGCGGCACCCGGGTGGTAGATAGGAAGGACGCGGTCGGGAGGAGACGCATGGTGGTGCACGATCGAGCGGGTCTGGCGGCCTTCCTCCGGCGGCGCCGCGAGGCGCTGCTTCCGGAGGACGTCGGCCTCCCGCGCGGGCAGCGCCGCAGGACCAGCGGGCTGCGGCGCGAGGAGGTCGCCGCGCTCTGCCACATGTCGACCGACTACTACTCCCGGCTCGAACGGGAGCGCGGTCCCCAGCCGTCCGTGCAGATGCTCGCCTCGATCGCGCAGGGACTGCACCTCTCCCTCGACGAGCGCGACCACCTGTTCCGGCTCGCCGGGCACAACCCGCCCGCCCGGGGCGCGGTCAGCGAGCACATCGGCCCCGGCCTGCTGCGCATCCTGGACCGCCTGCACGACACCCCCGCCGAGATCGTCACCGAACTCGGGGAGACGCTGCGGCAGACCCCGCTCGGCGTCGCGCTCACCGGCGACACGACCCGGTACACCGGCCTGGAGCGCAGCACGGGCTACCGCTGGTTCACCGACCCCGGCAGCCGGGATTTGTACGCGCCCCAGGACCACCCGCTGGTCTCGCGGATGTACGCCTCGGGCCTGCGCCAGGTCGTCACGCTGCGCGGCCCCGGCTCCCGGGCGGCGCACTACGCCGATGTCCTCCTCGACCGGAGCGAGGAGTTCCGCGCCCTGTGGGACGAGCACGAGATCGGCGTCCGCCCCGAGGAGGTCAAGCACTTCCGCCACCCCCAGGTCGGGGACCTCGACCTCAACTGCCAGGTGCTGCTCGACCCGCACCAGTCGCACCGCCTGCTCGTCTACACCGCCGACCCGGGCACGGAGAGCCACCAGAAGCTCCAGCTCCTCTCCGTCATCGCCGAGCCGGCGCTCCACTGACCCCCTGGCGGCCGCGCCGCCGCCGGGACCGCCCGCAGGAGGACGCCGACACCCCCGCGAGGCCGTTCGGTGGCCGCGCCCGCAGCCGCCTGCGGTCGCTCCGGCGCCGGGGCCGGGTGGTCAGGCGGTGGGGAGGGCGGTCGCGGTGAGCTGCTCGGAGACCCGCCAGAGGCGGGACGCCTCCTCTTCGGTCGCGCGCAGCGGGGCGTACAGCCGGTGCTTCACGGGAGGGCCGCCGAGGTGGCCGGCGCCGCTGGGTGCGTAGAGGACACCGGGCTCGGCGTCGGGATCGGTGGCGGCCAGCAGAGCGGGCAGCGGAGCGGTCTCGACGGTGCCGAGGAGGATGCCCCGGGCGGAGAGCGCGCGGATCACGCGGATGCTGGGGGTGTCCCCGCTGCGGCCGATCTCGGGGCGGGCCGCCAGGAGACTGGTCGGGGCGACACCGGGGTGGGAGATGGTACTGGTGATGCCCCAGCCCTGCGCCCTGCTGCGGCGTTCCAGCTCCAAGCCGAACAGGCCGAACGCGATCTTGGACTGGGCGTAGGCGCGGCGGCCGTCGTAGGAACGCTCCCAGTTCAGGTCCGCCCAGTTGATGCCGCCCCGCCGCGCGGCGATGCTGAGCTGCGAGGTCACGCGGGCGCCGCCGGCGCGCAGCAGCGGGAGCAGGTGCCCGACCAGCGCGAAGTGGCCCAGGTAGTTGGTGCCGAACTGGAGCTCGAAGCCGTCGGCCGTGGTCTGCCGGTCGGGCGGCGTCATCACGCCGGCGTTGTTGATGAGGAGGTGGATGGGCCGGTCCTCCGCCCGGAGGGTCGCGCCGAGCGCCGCGACCGACTCCAGCGAGGACAGGTCGAGGTCGCGCAGCGCGACCTTCGCCTCCGGGCACCGCGCCCGGATCTCCGCGACGGCGGCCGCGCCCTTGCGCGGGTTGCGGACCGGCATGACCACCTCCGCGCCCGCCGCGGCCAGGCGCTTGGCCATCTCCAGGCCCATCCCGTCGCTGGCGCCGGTGACGACCGCGCGCCTGCCCGAGAGGTCGGGGATGGAGATGTCGACGGGGCGACGTCGCATGGTGCTGCTCCTCGTGGTGTCGTTCGTGACCGCATCGCGGCCCGGACCGCCGGACCGTCCGGCGGCCGCCGACGCGCGGC
>NZ_BCRK01000106.1 GCF_001552555.1 Nocardiopsis trehalosi NBRC 14201
CCGGGGCGGACCCGCCCCGGCGGCCCCAGCCCCGAGGAGACGCCGTGCACCCCGACCACGCCGCCGAGCTGGCCCGCCAGTACCGCGAACGGCAGCGGGCGGTCGCCGCCGCCGAGCGCGCCGCCCGCGGTCTCCGGCGCGAACGCCGCCGCGACCGCCGCGACCGCCGCGCGGCGCTCCGCCGCGGCCACCACTACGGCCCCGCCGCGTGACCGCGCCCCGGCCGGGCCGTTCCCGCGTGCGACCTGCCTCCCCCACCTGGTGGCCTGGGGGCGACCGACCGGGACGGAATGAAATACCAACCGGTAATCACCATCAATTGGACGGAAATGGACTCACGCCCCTGGGGAAACTGTATATTTTGTCGTGAGGCGCGCCTTCTCCACACCCGGTGGCGCCGCGCCGCCCCGGACCGATCGGGGGATTCGCGGCTATCCACGCTCGGATCAATGGCATAAACTGTGCCGAACAACGGCCTCCCGATGCGTATCACCGCACGTCAACCCCATTGACGCGCGCGCCCGATTCGTCCGAGCGAACCGTCGAATAACCCCGTATCCGGCCACCTCGCGCCAGGAAGGAATTCCGTTGTGAGTGGGCACGCCCCCGCCCCCGGCACCGCTCCCGCGCTGCACCCCGCCGCCGCGGCCGATCCCGTGAGGGTGCTCGTCGTCGACGACCACGCGTTCTTCCGGCGCGGCCTGGTCTCCGTCCTGGCCGAGGAACCCGACATCGACGTCGTCGGCGAGTGCGGCGACGGCGACGACGCCGTCCGCCAGGCCGCCCGGCTGCGCCCCGACGTCGTCCTCATGGACGTCTGGATGCCCCGCTCCAGCGGCATCGACGCCTGCGCGGGCATCAAGCGCACCGTCCCGGACGCCAAGATCGTCATGCTCACCATGAGCGACGAGGAGGACGACCTCTTCGAGGCGCTCAAGGCGGGGGCCACCGGCTACCTGCTCAAGGAGATCGCGGTCGACGAACTCCCCGACGCCGTGCGGGCGGTGGCCGACGGCCAGTCGTTCATCAACCCGTCCATGGCCACCAAGCTCATCGGCGAGTTCACCGCCCTGGCCCGCCGCGGCCGGGGCGGGCGCAGCCGCCAGGCCGCCCCGCCGCAGCTCACCGAGCGCGAGACCGAGGTGCTGCGCCTGGTGGCCCGGTGCCTCAACAACAAGGAGATCGCCGACGAGCTGTTCATCTCCGAGCACACGGTGAAGAACCACGTGCGCAACATCCTGGAGAAGCTCCAGCTGCACTCGCGCACCGAGGCCGCGGTCTACGCGGTGCGCGAGAAACTGCTCGACGGCGAGTGACCCCGGCCGCCGGCCCGCACGCGGCGGGCCGGCGCAAGGTCAACGGTCACCCGGCTGGCACGGGCCGCACGGGTCGGCGGTCACAGGGTGGGCAGGTAGCGCTGGAGCTCGTACGGCGTCACCTGGCGCCGGTACGACTCCCACTCGGCCTTCTTGTTGCGCAGGAAGAAGTCGAACACGTGCTCGCCGAGGGTCTCGGCCATCAGCTCGCTGTTCTCCATGGCGCGGATGGCCTCGTCCAGACTCTGCGGCAGCGGGGCGATGCCCAGCGCGCGGCGCTCGGCGTCGGTCAGCGCCCACACGTCGTCCTCGGCGCCCGGCGGCAGCTCGTAGCCCTCCTCGATGCCCTTGAGCCCGGCGGCCAGGATCACCGCGTAGGCGAGGTAGGGGTTGCAGGCGGTGTCGAGCGAGCGGAACTCGATCCGGCTGGAGTTGCTCTTGGTGGGCTTGTACATCGGCACCCGCACGAGCGCCGACCGGTTGTTGTGCCCCCAGCACACGTAGGCGGGGGCCTCGCCGCCCGCCCCGGCCGAGGCGGCCGCGTTGTCCCACAGCCGCTTGTAGGAGTTCACCCACTGGTTGCACACCGCGGTGATCTCGGGGGCGTGCCGCAGCAGCCCCGCGATGAACCCGCGCCCCACCTTCGACAGCTGGTACTCGGCGCCCGGCTCGTGGAAGGCGTTGCGGTCGCCCTCGAACAGCGACATGTGCGTGTGCATGCCCGAGCCCGGGTACTCGGTGAACGGCTTGGGCATGAAGGTGGCGTAGACGTCCTGCTCCATCGCCACCTCCTTCATGACCAGCCGGAACGTCATGATGTTGTCGGCGGTCGTGAGCGCGTCGGCGTAGCGCAGGTCGATCTCCTGCTGGCCCGGGCCGCCCTCGTGGTGGCTGAACTCCACCGAGATGCCCATGGCCTCCAGCATGTTGATGGCGTTGCGCCGGAAGTCGTGCGCGCTGTTGTGCGGGGTGTGGTCGAAGTAGCCGCCGGAGTCGTTGGGCTCCGGGAACTCGCCGTAGGCGGGCATCTTCTTCAGCAGGTAGAACTCGATCTCGGGGTGGGTGTAGAACGTGAACCCGAGGTCGGAGGCCTTGCCGAGCTGGCGCTTGAGCACGTGGCGCGGGTCGGCGTAGCTGGGGGTGCCGTCGGGCATCAGGATGTCGCAGTACATGCGCGCGGTGCCGTGCGGCTCGTTGCGCCACGGCAGTACCTGGAAGGTCGACGGGTCGGGCTGGGCCAGCATGTCGGCCTCGTGCACCCGGGCGAACCCCTCGATGGCCGACCCGTCGAACCCGATGCCCTCGGAGAACGCGGCCTCCAGTTCGGCCGGGGCCACGGCCACCGACTTGAGGTACCCGAGCACGTCGGTGAACCACAACCGGACGAACCGGATATCGCGCTCCTCCAGCGTGCGGAGCACGAATTCCTGCTGTCGATTCACGGGGTCACCTTCCTCGTCGCGGAGCGCGGCGGCGCGTATCCATCGAGTGTCGTACGGAACGCCACCCCCCAGTGTGCCCCCTGCAGGTTTCCGGCGCATTAACGCAGGTGATGGGGGCGGCCGGAGAACCGGTGTACGCATTATCACAGCAGCGGGGCGGCCCCGGCCGGGCGGCCCGACGCCGTCCGCACTAGGCTCTGGGGCGTGGTGCAGCTCAGGATCGCCCTCGCCCAGGTCAACCCCACCGTCGGAGACCTCGACGGCAACTCCGCCCTCGTCGCCGCCTACGCGCGGCGCGCGGCGGACGCCGGCGCGCATCTCGCGGTGTTCCCCGAGATGGTGGTCACCGGCTACCCCGTCGAGGACCTCGCCCTGCGCAACTCCTTCGTCTCCGCGTCGGTCAAGGCGGTGCACGCGCTCGCCGCCCGCCTGGCCGACGACGGCCTCGGCGAACTGCCCGTGGTGGTCGGGTTCCTCGACCGCCGCGAAGGCGTGGGCGCCCGGTTCGGCCAGCCCGCCGGCGCCCCGCAGAACGCCACCGCCCTGCTGCACCGCGGCCGGGTCCGGCTCACCTCGGCCAAGTACCACCTGCCGAACTACGGCGTGTTCGACGAGTTCCGCAACTTCGTCCCCGGCGACACCCTGCCCGTGGTCCGGTTGCACGGCGCGGACGTCGCGTTCGCGGTGTGCGAGGACCTGTGGCAGGAGGGCGGCCCCGTCACCGCGGTGCGCGCCGCCCGCGCGGGGCTGCTGATCACCCTCAACGGCTCGCCCTACGAGCGCGACAAGGACGACGTCCGGCTGGAGCTGTGCCAGCGGCGGGCCCGCGAGATCGGCGCCGCCGTCGGCTACGTCAACATGAGCGGCGCCCAGGACGAACTGATCTTCGAGGGCGACTCCCTGGTGGTCGACGCCGACGGCGAACTCGTCGCCCGCGCCTGCCAGTTCGACGACGCCCTGCTCGTCGCCGACCTCGACCTGCCCGAGGCCGCCGACCCCACCCCGGCCGAGGACCCGGTGAGCGGCATCCGCATCCGCCGCTACACGGTCTCCACCGACCCGGTCGCCCCCTACGACCCGCTGCCGCCCGCCATCACCCCGCGCCAGGACCCGCTGTCCGACATCGGCGAGGTGTACCGGGCGCTGGTCACCGGGCTGCGCGACTACGCGGCCAAGAACGGGTTCCGCTCCGTGCTGCTGGGGCTGTCGGGCGGCATCGACTCCGCGCTGACCGCCGCCATCGCCGCCGACGCGGTCGGCCCGGCCGGCGTGTACGGGCTGCTGATGCCCAGCCGGCACTCCAGCGACCACTCCCTGGCCGACGCCGAGGACCTGGTGAAGCGGCTGGGGATCACCGGCCGGACGGTGCCCATCGCGCCGATCGTGGACGCGTTCGCGGGGTCGGTCGCGGTCGACGGGGTCGCCGCCGAGAACCTCCAGGCGCGGGCGCGCGGCACGCTGCTGATGGCCCTGTCCAACCAGGAGGGCCACCTGGTGCTGGCCACCGGCAACAAGAGCGAGCTGGCCACCGGCTACTCCACCCTCTACGGCGACGCGGTGGGCGGGTACGCGCCCATCAAGGACTGCTGGAAGACGGTGGTGTGGGAGCTGGCGCGGTGGCGCAACGCCGAGGCCGAACGGGCGGGCGAGGTGCCGCCCATCCCGGAGAACTCCATCAGCAAGCCGCCCAGCGCCGAGCTCAGCCCGGGCCAGCTCGACACGGACACCCTGCCGGACTACGCGGTGCTCGACAGCCTGCTGGACGCCTACATCGGCACGGACAAGGGGCTGCTGGAGCTGACCACCGCCGGGTTCGAACCCGAGCTGGTCGAGCGGGTGATCCGGCTGGTCGACCGGGCCGAGTACAAGCGCCGCCAGTACCCCCCGGGCCCCAAGATCAGCTCCCGCAACCTCAGCCGCGACCGCCGCCTCCCGATCACCAACCGCTGGACCCCCTGACCGCCTCCGCCTCTCCCCCGTTGATCTCGACGTCATCGGGCATTGGGACCGCTCCCATGCCCCGGGAGCGTCAAGAGCAACGAGGTGCGAGCGGTTTCGGGCACGCGAGGCCGCCCCCGGCGGCGATGACGTGCGCGGCCATGGTGCCGGGGGGACCCCTATCTCCAGTCAACCCGCACCGAGGGGGTCCGCGCCGGCGGAACCACGCGCCTGTGGACGACCCGCGCCCTCATCGCCGCGCGGGCGGGCGGATCAGACGTCGGTGATCCGCAGGCCGGCGTGGGCCTTGTAGCGGCGGTTGATCGCGATGAGGTTGGCGGTGAACGCCTCCACCTGGTGGGCGTTGCGCAGCCGGCCGCCGTAGATCCCGCGCACGCCCCCGATGCTGGACGCGAGGGCGCGGACCTCGTCGGTCGCCGCGCGGTCGTCGCCGAGGACCAGCACGTCCAGGTCGACCCGGTCGACCTCGGGGTCGAGCAGGACCACCGCCGACACGTGGTGGAACGCCGCCACCACCCGGCTGCGGGGCAGGACCGCCTCGGCCTGCTGGGCGGCGCTGCCCTCCTCGACCGGCAGGGCGTAGGGCCCCTTCTTGTCGAACCCGAGCGGGTTGACGCAGTCGACCACGATCTTGCCGGCCAGCTCCTCCTCCAGGGAGGCGAGCAGTTCGCGGTGGCCCTCCCACGGGACGGCGACGATCACGATGTCCCCGGCCGCGGCAGCGGCGGCGTTGTCGGCGCCGCGCACGGGCAGGTCCGCGCCGAGGTCGTCGGCCGCCGCCTGGGCGCGCTCGGCGCTGCGGGAGCCGATGACCACGTCGAGCCCGGCGAGCGCGAACCGGCGGGCCAGGCCGCGCCCCTGGTCGCCGGTGCCGCCGAGCACGGCGATGGTGCGCCCGGCGATGTCGGGCAGGTCGTGCGGTGAGTTCTGTTCAGCCATGGGTCCGATCATGGCAGGCGCGGGACCGCCGCAGCGCACGCGGGCGGTGTGCCGTGGCGGACATTCGCGCCGGCGGTCAGAGCGTGGTCACGCCGTCCAGGCCGAGGGCGCGCAGTTCGCGGCGTTCGCGCGCGGCGGCGGCGAGCACCGACACGGTGCGGGCGTCGGCGCGGCCGGTGGCGGGCAGGCCGTGGTCGTGCTGGAACGCGGCGAGCGCCGGGGCGCGGTCGGCGGGCGGGGCCGCGGCGTCGAGCCGGCCGAGCTCGATCAGGCGCGCCCGCACGGGCGCGGGGTCGGCCTCGGGCAGGACGAGTTCGGCGTCGAACAGGGCGCCGAGGACGCCCCGGGCGACGTAGGCGGCGCGCCGGAGCCGGTCCGGCCAGAGGCGGTGCCAGGCGGTGGACGCCGCGGTGCGCGGTGCGGCGGGGTGCCAGGCGTGGATGGTCGCCATGGGGATCACCGTCTCCCTGTGTCGCGGGCGGGCCTCTCCTTCGAGTATGCGCGCGCGGCGCGGCCGGGCGCATCCTCTCCCGGGTGGGAATCGGGTGAGACGAAGGTCGGTACCGCCGGACCGGTGACCGCCCTTCCGGAGGTGGCGCGGCCCCGACCTTCGGCCGTGCCGCCCGCTCGGCGGCGCCACCTCGGACGCGCATCGGGGCCGTGGGCGCGCCGTTCCGTTAGGGGTTCCCGTCCGCCGGTCGGCGGCGGGACGCCCCGGCGTCGGCGCGGGAGGCGACCGCGCCGCAGCGGGCGGGGGTCAGGCCAGGGCGGGGGTGTCGAGGGTGAGGGTGCGGGCGTCGGCGTCGAGGGTGGCGGTGACGCCGAGGGGCACGGTGAGCTGGGCGGGCCGGTGGCCGAACGCGAACTCGCCCACCACCGGGACACCGAGCGGGGTCAGGCGCTCGACCATGAGTTCGCGGACCGTGCGGTACCCGGGCGTGCAGTCGGTCCACGACCCCAGCAGCACCCCGGCGACACCGCGCATCCACCCGCTGCGCAGCAGTTGGGTGAGCATCCGGTCCAGCCGGGACACGTCCTCGTGGACGTCCTCCAGCAGGAGTAGGCCGCCCGCCGCCGAGGGGCGGCTGTGCGGGGTGAGCAGGCCGTCGTTGAGCAGGCTGAGGTTGCCGCCGATGAGCGTCCCCCGGGCGGTGCCGCCGACGAGCGTCTCGGCCCCGGGCGGGGCGAGGACCGTCCGGGTCTCCGGGGCGAACAGGGTGGCCCGCAGCTCCGCCGCCGCGACCGGGTCCCCGACGAAGTAGCCGGTGCCGACCACCGGCCCGTGCAGGGTGGCCACCCCCACGTCGACGGCGAACGCCTCGTGCAGCGCGGTGACGTCGCTGAACCCGACCAGCGCCTTGGGCGGAGCCGCGCGCAGGGCGGCGAAGTCGAGCAGGTCCAGGGTGCGGTGGGCGCCGTCGCCGCCGCGCGCGCACAGCACCGCCGCGGTGTCCGGGTCGAGCCAGGCCCGCGTCAGGTCGGCGGCGCGGTCGGCGTCCGTCCCGGCGAGGTAGGGCAGCACCGGGTGGCGGTCGCGCAGGTGGGCGCCCTCGCGGACGTGCAGCCCCCAGCCGCGCAGGATGTCGAGCGACGCGTCGAGCCGGTCGGCGGGCACCGGGCTGCACGGGGCGACGACCGACACGGTGTCCCCCGGTACCAGGCGGCGCGGCCGGACCCCCGCCGGGCAGGGGGTCACGGGCGCAGTTCCAGGGCGGGGGCGTCGGTCTCGAAGCCGAAGACCTGGGCGTACAGCGACAGTTCGGCGTGCAGGGCGGCGCGGATGGTGGCCTCGCGGCGGAACCCGTGCTGCTCGCCGGGGAACGCGAGGTAGGCGTGCGGGACGCCGCGGCCGCGGACCCGCTCCAGGAACCGCTCGCTCTGCACCGGCGGGCAGATCTCGTCCTCCAGGCCCTGCATGAGGACGAACGGGGCGGTGACCGCGTCGCCGTGGTTGACCGGGGACCGCTCCTCGTAGCGCTCCTTGGTCTGCGGGTACGGGCCGACGAGGCTCTCCAGGTACCGCGACTCGAAGTCGTGGGTCTCGCCGGTGCGCCACCCGGTGAGGTCGACGATCGGGTAGAGGATGGTGCCGCAGTGGAAGGCGTCGGTGAACGCGAGGGCGGCGGCGCTGGTCCACCCGCCGGCGCTGCCGCCGCGGATGGCGAGCCGGCCGGGGTCGGCGGCGCCCTCGGCCACCAGGGCGCGGGCGACCGCCACGCAGTCCTCGACGTCGACCACGCCCCAGTTCTCGCGCAGCCGCTCCCGGTAGGCGCGGCCGAAGCCGGTGGAACCGCCGTAGTTGACGTCGACCACGCCGATGCCGCGGCTGGTGAAGTAGGCGACCTCCAGGTCGTGCAGCATGGGGGCGCGGCTGGTGGGGCCGCCGTGCACCCACACCACGTAGGGCGGGAGTTCGCCGGGGGCCCCGGTGTAGTCGGGGTTGTGCGGCGGGTGGACGTTGGCGTGCACGTCGCGGCCGCCGGGGCCGGGGAACACGCGGGCGCGCGGGCGGGGCAGGTAGGCGGCGACCGGGTCGGGGGCGGCGTCGGCGCGGGGGCGGCTGAGCGACCGCCAGGAGCCGTCGGGCAGGTGGAGGGCGACGATCTCGGCCGGCCGGGCGGGCGACGCGGCGACGCCGACCACGGTGGTGCCGGCGGCGCCCGCGAGGGCGAGTCGGCCGAACCACTCGGTGTGGGGGGTGTCGGCGTCGGCGACGGCGCCGGAGTCGGGGCAGATCAGGCCGAGGGCGGTGGTGGCGCCGCCGTGCACGGCGGCGATGCGCCCGTCCTGGAGGGGCAGCAGCCAGCGCTGGCCGAGCTGCCACAGCGGGCCGCCGAACTCCTCGTCGCGGCGGACCAGGCAGACGGGCGCGGAGGCGGCGGTGCCGTCGGCGCCGAGGGTGATGGAGTGCGGGTTCCACCAGCCGTCGGGGTCGGTGACGCAGTAGAGCGTGGAGGCGCTGGCCCATTCGGCCTGGCCGACGGCCTCGCCGGGGCCGCCCGCGAGGGTGCGGGGTTCGGCGGCGGTGCGCCGGCCGGCGGCATCGGGGACGAGGTCGGCGACGCGCAGCAGGGTGGCGTCCCACGGCATGTCGGGGTGGTCCCAGCCGATCCACGACAGGTGGGCGCCGTCGGGCGCGACGCGCGGGCAGGCGAGGAAGTGGGTGTCGGCGGCGACGACGCGGACGGCGCCGGGGTCGGCGGCGGCGGAGCCGTCGAGCGGGACCGCGACGATGGCGCGTTCGACGGCGTCGGGGGTGGGGGCGGTGTGCCGTTCGCGGACGCACCACACCTCGTCGCCGCCGGGGCCCAGGACGGGTTCGGCGTAGCGGTCGGCGGCGGGCGCGGCCGGGGCGGGGGTGAGCGGGGCGGGGTCGGCGCCGGTGGCGGGGTCGTACCGGTAGAGCCGCTGGTCGGTGTACTCGGCGAAGACGACGGCGGTGCCGCGCCCGCCGGGCACCAGCAGGTAGGGGCGGCCGCCGTACTCGTGGACGCGGCTGCGCGCGTTCCACGGGGCGGGCAGCACGGTCTCGGGGCCGCGGTCGGGGGCGTCGAGCCGGGTGCGGCACAGGGCGACGCGGCCCTGCTCGGCGGGGCGCGGCTCGGTCCACCACACCTCCTCGCCGTGCGCGGCGGGCCAGTTGGGGATGCCGTCGTGGCGGGCGACGCCGTCGGCGTCGATCGGCGACGGCCAGGAGCCGTAGGGCAGGGTGCGGGTGGTCACCGGGCGCCTTCCTTGCTCATTCGACGGTGGTCAGGAACCGGTCCAGCACGCGGGCGCCGAACCGGAGGGCGTCGACGGGGACGCGTTCGTCCACGCCGTGGAAGAGCGCCCCGTAGTCGAGGCCGGGCGGCAGCCGCAGCGGGGTGAACCCGTAGCCGGTGATGCCGAGTTCGGAGAACTGCTTGGCGTCGCTGCCGCCGGACAGGCACACGGGCACGACGTGGGCCTCGGGGTCGTGCGCGAGGAGGGCGGCGCGCATCGCGGCGAAGGTGGGCGACTCGATCGGGGAGAGCAGGGCCGGCGAGCGGTGCCGGTAGGCCCAGTCGACGCGGGGCCCGGTGAGGGCGTCCAGGGCGGCGGCGAACTCGTCCTCGGCGCCGGGCAGGACGCGGCCGTCGACGCCGGCGGTGGCGGTGCCGGGGATGACGTTGACCTTGTACCCGGCGTCGAGCATGGTCGGGTTGGCGCTGTTGCGGATGGTGGGGGCGAGGAGGTCGGCGGCGGTGCCGAGGCGGGCGAGGAGGGCGTCGACGTCGCGTTCGGGGTCGAAGCCGGGGGCGTCGAGGTCGGCCTTGACGCCGAGCGCGGCCGCGGTCTCGGTGAGGGCGGCGCGGGTGACCGGGGTGAGCCGGACGGGCCAGCGGTGGGCGTCGACGCGGGCGACGGCGGCGGCCAGGGCGCCGACGGCGTTGTCGGGGTTGGGCTTGGAGCCGTGCCCGGCGGTGCCGCGCGCGGTCAGGCGGAGCCAGGCGGAGCCGCGCTCGCCCGCGCCGACGGGGTAGAGGCGGACGGGCCGGCCGTCGGCGGTGGCGGCATGGAAGGTGTAGGCGCCGGATTCGCTGACGCCCTCGGTGCACCCCTCGAACAGGTGGGCGTGGTGGCGGACGAGGTGGTCGGCGCCGTGGGCGGCGCTGTCCTCCTCGTCGGCGGTGAAGGCGAGCACGATGTCGCGGCGCGGGGCGCGGCCGGTGGCGGCCCAGGAGCGCACGAGGGCGAGCACCATGGCGACGGTGTTCTTCATGTCGACGGCGCCCCGGCCCCACACCATGCCGTCGCGGACCTCGCCGGAGAACGGGTGGACGGCCCAGTCGGCGGGGTCGGCGGGGACGACGTCGAGGTGGCCGTGGACGAGCAGGCCGGGGGCCGCGGGGTCGGTGCCGCGGACGCGGGCGACGACGTTGGTGCGGCCGGGCGCGGGTTCGATCATCTCGGGTTCGAGCCCGGCCTCGGCGAGCCGCGCCGCGGCGTACTCGGCGGCGGGCCGTTCGCGGCAGTCGCCGCCGCCCCGGTTGGTGGTGTCCAGCCGGATGAGGTCGGAGGTGAACCGGACGACCTCGTCGTCGGCGACCGCCCACGGGTCGCGCTGCTGTCCGTCGTTGCCCACGTGCTGCCGTCCTGCCCTGTCGTGCTCGTCGTCGCTTCCCGGCCGGGGTGCCGCGCTCACCCGTAGAGGGGTTCGACCGCGTTGGCGATCAGCGTGGTCACGGCCTTGAAGCAGCGGATCATCTCATAGGCGTCGGGTGAGGTGTAGCGGACCCGCCGCTCCGCGACCTGCGCGACGCCCGGGACGAGCGCGGCGGCGCCGGCGAGCTGGGCGGCGTCGACCTCGATCTCGACGGTGAGGGGGCCGTGCCGCACGGGCTCGGTGCGTCCGGCGAGGGCGGTGGCGGCGCGGGCGGCCTCGGCGATGTCGGCGCGGGTGCGGGCGGGCGGCCGGCACACGGCGGCGTAGCGGGACACGTAGTCCTTGACGGCGGCGGTGCGCGCCGCCGGGGCGTACCCGGCGGCGTCGGCGCAGGCGCGGTCGTCGCCGGTGACGAGGACGACGGGGGTGCCGTAGGCGGCGGCGACGCGGGCGTTGAGGCGGCCCTCGCTGGCCGGGACGCCGTCGAGCCAGACCCCGGTGATGGAGTTGGGCAGGTAGGTGTGGGCGAGCACGCCCTCGTCGCCGGCGCCGCAGTGGTAGCCGACGAACGCGAGCCCGTCGACGTCGCCGTGCTGGACGCCCTCGACCATCGACAGGTCCTTGTGCCGGCCGGTGAGCATGACGGCGCGGTCGTCCAGGCGCTCCAGCAGCAGGTTGCGCATGGTGGAGTGGGCCTCGTTGACGACGACCTCGGTGGCGCCGCCCGCGTAGAACCCCTCGATGGCGCCGTTGACGTCGGAGGTGAACATCGCCCGGCAGCGCTGCCACTGCTCGGTCCCCGGCTCGACGTCGGCGGGCCAGGTGACCCCGGTGGCGCCCTCCATGTCGGCGGAGATCAGGATCTTCACGGAAGGGACCCTACCGGCTCGCCCCGGGGCGGCGGAATCCCGCGCCGCCGCCCGGCGCGTCCGCCGGGCGTGGGCCGGGCGCGGCGCGGAACGGGCGGGGTCAGGGCAGGGTGAGGATCTCGGCGCCGGTGTCGGTGATGACGAGGGTGTGCTCGAACTGGGCGGTGCGGCGGCGGTCGGCGGTGACGGCGGTCCAGCCGTCCTCCCAGACCTCGTAGTCGACCGTGCCCAGGGTGATCATCGGTTCGATGGTGAACGTCATGCCGGGTTCCATGACGGTGGTGGCGCGGGGGTCGTCGTAGTGGGGGACGGCCAGGCCGGAGTGGAACTCGGGGCCGACGCCGTGGCCGGTGAAGTCGCGCACGACCCCGTAGCCGAACCGCTTGGCGTAGGACTCGATGACCCGGCCGATGACGTTGATCCGGCGGCCGGGGCGGCACGCCTTGATCGCGCGCATGGTGGCCTCGCGGGTGCGCTCGACCAGCAGCCGGGACTCCTCGTCGACGTTGCCGGCGAGGAAGGTGGCGTTGGTGTCGCCGTGCACGCCGTGGATGTAGGCGGTGATGTCGATGTTGACGATGTCGCCGTCGGCGACGACGGTGTCGTCGGGGATGCCGTGGCAGATGACCTCGTTGAGCGAGGAGCACAACGACTTGGGGTAGCCCTTGTAGCCCAGGGTGCTGGGGTAGGCGCCGTGGTCGCAGAGGAACTCGTGGCCGACCCGGTCGAGTTCGTCGGTGGTGACCCCGGGCACGACGTGCCGGCCGACCTCCTCCAGCGCCTGGGCGGCGAGGCGCCCGGCGACGCGCATGGCCTCGATGGTGGCCGCGTCCTGCACGTCGCCGAGGACCCCCTCGACCGGGCGTTTGCGGCCGACGTACTCCGGGCGCGCGATGGCGGCGGGGACGGAGCGGGGCGGGGAGATGCGGCCGGGCACGAGCGGGGTAGTCATGTCAGGGCATTCTAGTTCGTACCGCCGAGTGCGGAATTCCGCGTCGCCGGGGCGGCGCGGGGGTAGGAGCCGGGTGCGGAGAGCCCGAACCGGAACGAATCAGCGGGAGACGACCATGAGCCACGCGGAGGACATCGTCCCCGGCGGCGACCGGCGGTGGTGGTACTGCCTCCGGCACAACACGCCGGAGCAGGGACCGGGCTGCCCCGACAAGTACCGGCTGGGGCCCTACCCCGACCGGGAGACCGCCGCCGAGGCGCTGCACACGGTGGCCGAGCGCAACGAGGCGTGGGACGAGCAGGACCGCGACTAGCGGGACCGCGGCGAGGAGGCCGCGGCCGCCGCACCGCCGCCGGCCCGCCCGGGGCCGTGCGGCGGCCGCCGCGGTGCCGGGCGGCCCGCGGTCACCGGCCGCGCGGGCACCGGGTACACGGGACAGGGCGCGCGGCACCGGGCGGACGGTCACAGGGCGGAGTCCTGGTGGTCGAGCACGCGGGGCCCGCTGACGACGTCGAGGAACCGGGACAGGCGGGCGCGCAGGCCGCCGTCGCGGCGGGTCTCGGGGCGGCCGGCGGCGTTGCTGACGAGGTGCTGCATGCCTTCGAGGGTGACGGGCGCGCTGCCCGGCACCAGGCTGACGGCGTCGTGCGCGAGGTGCGCGAGTTCGGGGTCGCCGTGGTCGAGCGCCAGGATGGTGGCGCCGGAGCGGCGGGCGTCGTCGACCCGTTCGAGCAGCGACACCGGGGCCTCGGGGGCGGAGTTGACGACGAACAGGGTCTCGCCGCGGCGGGTCTCGGCCAGGCGGTCCAGCCCGATGCGCAGGTGGGCCGGCGCGTCGGGCGGCGGGTTCCACCGCAGCAGGCTGGGGGCGAGCTGGGGCAGCCCGGCGTAGCGGCTCTCGTCGTCGAGGTGCGCGGCCAGGTGCCAGGGCTCGTCGTCGGGCGTGCCCACCAGGAGCAGGCCGCCGGGGTCGCGGGTGAGGCGGAGGGCGCGCGCGAGGTCCTCGGCGCGGTCGACCCACGGGGTCGCGGCGAGGATGTCGCGCAGCGCTGCTACATGTCGGGCGTCCACCCCTCCATGGTGCACGAAACCCGCGCGGCGCGCAGGCGGTGTCCGCGATGTCGCCCGGCGGGCGGTCCGCCCCCGGCTTCCGGGCCCCGCTCCCCCCGGGCCCCGGCTACCCGGCGGACTCGGCGCGCACGCGGGCCCAGTGGCAGGCGGCGTGGGTGCCGCGGCCGGCCGGCAGGACACCCGGGTCCTCGGTGCGGCACCGGTCGGCCACGCCGGCCCGTTCGGCCTCGCCGGAGGCGAGGACCGGGCAGCGGACGTGGAACCGGCAGCCGGCCGGGATGACCGTGGGGTCCGGCGGCTCCCCGCTGAGGATCACCGGGTCCCCGGCGTCGGCCTCGGGCAGCACCGACAGCAGGGCGCGGGTGTAGGGGTGCCGGGGCGCGGACAGCACCTCCTCGACGGTGCCGACCTCGACGATGCGGCCCAGGTACATCACGGCCACCCGGTCGGCGATGTTCCACGCCAGTCCGAGGTCGTGGGTGACGACCAGCGCCGACAGCCCCAGGTCGTCGCGCAGCCGCAGCAGCAGCGCGAGGATCTCGCCGCGCACAGAGGCGTCGAGCGAGGCAACGGGCTCGTCGGCGACGATCACCTCGGGGTCGAGCACGAGCGCCCCGGCGATGACCACGCGCTGGCGCTGCCCGCCGGACAGCTCGTGCGGGTAGCGCAGGAAGAACCGCTCGGGCGGGCGCAGCCCGGCGCGGGCGAGGGCGGCGGCGACGCGGGCCTCCTCGTCGGGCGCGGCGCCCTCGTGGATGCGCAGCCCTTCGGCGACGGCCTCGTAGACGGTGTGGCGGGGGTTGAGCGACCCGCTGGGGTCCTGGAGGACGAGCTGCACCCGGCGGCGGTACGCCTTGAGCGCCTTGGACCGGTAGCGCAGTGGGGCGCCCTCGAACTCGACCCGCCCCTCCGACGCCTTCTCCAGGCCGAGGAGGGTGCGGGCGAGGGTGGTCTTGCCGCACCCGGACTCCCCGACCAGGGCGACGATCTCGCCGGCGTGCACGTCGAGGTCGACGCCGTCGACGGCGCGCGCGGTGCCCCGCCCGCCGTGCCCGCGGAAGCGGACATGCAGGCCCGCGGCGCTGAGGACGGGGACGGTGGGCGCCTCGGCGGCGGGCGCCTGGGGGTCGGCGGTCATCGGGTCTCCTCCGGGGCCGCCGCTGCGGGGACGGGCACGCCGGCGGCCGCGGCCTCGTCGTCGGACAGGACGTGCACGCACGCGGCGGCGCGGTCGGGGCCGGCCGGCCACAGGACGGGGTCGACGGCGGCGCACCGGTCCTCGGCCTCGGGGCAGCGGGGCCGGAAGGAGCAGCCGGCGGGCAGGTCGGCGGGGTCGGGCGGGTCGCCGGCCAGACCGCGCGGCGCCCGCCGGGAGGCGGGGTCGCCGATGCGGGGGAACGCCCCGCTGAGCGCCCGCCCGTAGGGGTGGCGGGCGGCGGCGAACACGTCGGCGGCGGGCCCCTCCTCCACGATGCGCCCGGCGTACATGACGGCCAGCCGGTCGCAGGTGTCGGCGAGCACCGACAGGTCGTGGCTGATCATCATCATGCTGATGCCGTTCTCGTCGACCAGCCGGTCGATGAGGCGGAGGATCTGCGCCTGGATCATGACGTCCAGCGCGGTCGTGGGCTCGTCGGCGATGACCAGGCGGGGTTCGCAGGCCAGCGCCATGGCGATCATGACGCGCTGGCGCTGGCCCCCGGACAGCTCGTGCGGGTAGCTGCGGGCCCGCCACCCGGGCAGGCCGACCTGCTCCAGGAGTTCGGCGACCCGGCGGGTGGCGGCGGCGGGAGTGGCGGTGCCGTGCAGCAGCAGGGGTTCGGCGATCTGGTCGCCGATGCGGCGGACGGCGTTGAGCGAGTGCATGGCGCCCTGGAAGACGATGGAGGCGCCGACCCAGCGGACGGCGCGCAGCCGCCCCCACTTCATGGTGAGGACGTCCTCGCCGTCGAGGAGCACCTGCCCGCTGACGGTGGCGCTCTTGGGCAGCAGCCGCAGCAGGGCGAGGGCGACCGTCGACTTTCCGCACCCGGACTCGCCGGCGACGCCGAGCTTGCGCCCGGGGGCGACGGAGAACCCGATGCCGCGTACGGCGGGGACGTCGCCGCCGCCGGTGCGGTAGGTGACGTGCAGGTCGTTGACTTCGAGGTAGTTCACCGGCGCTCCCGCAGCCTGGGGTTGAACACGCCCTCCAGCGCCCGCCCGCACAGGGTGAACGCGAGGGCGACGACGGCGATGGCCACGCCGGGCGGCAGCATGTACCACCAGATGCCCGAGCTGACCGCGCCGGCGGTGCGCGCGTCCTGGAGGATGCCGCCCCAGGAGACCGTGCTGGGGTCGCCCAGGCCGAGGAAGGCGAGCGTCGACTCCAGGATGATGGACTCCCCCACGATGAGCGTGGTCTGGGCGAGCACGACCGGCATCACGTTGGGCAGCACGTGCCGGCTCATCACGTGGGCGTGCCCGCCGCCGAGGGCGCGGGCGCGCTCGATGTAGGGCCGGGCCTCGACGGCGATGGTCTGGGCGCGCACCAGCCGGGCGGTGGTGGGCCAGACGGTGACGCCGATCGCGATGATGATGGTGAAGGTGCTGCGGCTCATGACGGCGGCCAGGGCGACGGCCATGACCAGGGTCGGCAGCACCACGAACCAGTCGGTGACCCGCATGAGCACGTTGGACGCCCAGCCGCCGAAGTGCCCGGCGATGATGCCGACGAGGGTGCCCAGGGCGACGGAGACGAACGTGGCGAGGAAGCCGACCGTCAGCGAGATGCGGGCGCCCCACACCACCAGGTCGAGCACCGACCGGCCGAACGCGTCGGTGCCGAGCGGGTAGGCGGCGCTGGGCGGCTCGAACCGGCCGCCCTGGGCGCCGGTGACGGTGAGGTCGGCGGGGTCGATGAACAGCGGGGCGCTCACCGCGACGGCGACGAACAGCACCAGCGCGCCGAACCCGAACAGGCCGGCCCGGTTGCGGGCGTATTCGCGGCGGAACTCGGTGAAGGCGCGGCGGCGGCGCTGCCACAGCAGGGCGCGCCGCGACGCCGCGGGGGCGGCGGGCGCGGGCTGGCCGGCCGGGGCCGGCGGTTCGGCGGGCGCGGCGGGGCGGTCCGGGCGGGGGTCGGCGGCCGGGCCGGCGGGGTCCGCCGGGGCGGGGCCGTCGGCGGTCTCCTCGGTGCGGCCGGCGGCGCCGTCGGGGGCGCTCATACCCGGACCCGGGGGTCGAGGAGGGGGTAGACCAGGTCGGCCAGCAGGTTCATCAGGATCACCGCACCCGCGAAGAGGACGAACAGGGCCTGCACGGTGGGCAGGTCGGGCACTTCCAGCCCGGAGTAGAACAGGGAGCCGAGACCCGGCCAGGCGAACACGGTCTCGACCAGGATCACCCCGGCGACCACGCGACCCAGGTTGAGGAAGATGAGGGTCACCGTGGGCAGCAGCGCGTTCGGGACGGCGTGCCGGCGCAGCACCAGGGCGTCGCGCAGGCCCTTGGCGCGGGCGGTGGTGAGGTAGTCCGAGCCCATCTCGTCCAGCAGCGAGGACCGCATGATCATCATGTACTGGGCGTAGACGACGGCGACCATGGTGGTGACGGGCAGCACCATGTGGTGGGCGACGTCGAGGGTGGTGGCCACCGGCCCGGTGACCCCGGGGGTGGTCATGCCGCTGGTGGGGAACAGGCCGGTGCCCGAGGCGAGCACCACGATGAGGATGAGCCCGAGCCAGAACGACGGCACCGACCACAGCGTGAGCGCCACCCCGGTGTTGACCCGGTCCATGACCGATCCGCGGCGCCAGGCGGCGCCGGTGCCCAGCACCAGGCCGATGGCGGCGGCGATGACGGTCCCGGTGCCGGCGAGCAGGATGGTCGGCCCGATGCGCTCGGCGATCAGTTCGGCCACGGGCACCCGGTACTGGTAGGACATGCCGAAGTCGAACCGGAGCAGGCCCGCGCAGTAGTCCAGGAACTGCTGCGGCAGCGGCTGGTCGAGGCCGAAGTCGCGGCGCATGGCCTCCAGCTGCTCGGGGCTGACGGCGCGGCCCTGGGTGAGGGCGCGGACCGGGTCGCCCGGCAGGATGCGGAACAGGAAGAAGCTGGTCACCATCACCGCCACCAGGGAGACGGCGGCGGTGAGCAGCCGTCCGCCCAGGTAGCGGAGGGTCCGGGCGGCGCCGCGCCGGCCGGCCCGGGGGGTGCCCGGGGCGGCCGGCGCGGCGTCCGCGCTGGAAGGAGCCGTCACTGCGTCACTCGCGATCTTCGGAGGTGGACGACCGCCGCCAGAACAGGAACGCGCCGCCGGCGACGACGAGCACGGCGGCCGCGGCGATGCCCGCGATCACGCCGGTGGACAGGCCCGACCCGCCGGCCGCGGAGGCCTCGGCCGGGGTGGCGGAGGTGAAGCTCCAGTGGCCGTCCTGGCCCCAGATGTTGCCGCCGGGGTCGGGCTGGACCTGGACGTCGGACATCTGGTCGGAGCGGTACGCCTCCAGGGTGTTGGAGTAGGTCAGCACGTTGACCACGGCCTCGTCGTAGAGGATGGCCTGCATCTCCTTGACGATGTCGGCGCGCGCCTCGGGGTCGTCGTAGGTGGCGAGCTGGCGCTCGTACAGCTCGTCGTACTCCTCGTTGCAGAAGTAGGCGTCGCTGCGCATGGTGCCGGGCTCCTCCGGCAGCGCGTCGCAGGTGTGGATGCCCAGCACGTAGTCGGGGTCGGGGTTGACGCTCCACCCGGTCATGATGAGGTCGTACTCGCCGGCGTGCAGGGCGTCGCTGAGCACGCCGGGGTCGACGGTCTGGTTGTCGACCTCGATGCCGATCTCCAGGAGGCGCTCCTCGATGACCCGGCCGATGCCGACGTAGTCGGGGCGGTCGTTGTGGACGTGCAGGCGCAGTTCCAGCCGGTCGCCGTCGGGCGAGACGCGGACGCCGTCGTCGCCGCGCTCGTAGCCGGCCTCGTCCAGCATGGCGTTGGCGGCGTCGGCGTCGAAGTCCAGGCGGGCGTCGCCCTCGGGCTCCCAGAAGTAGTCGGGGTAGCGGGAGGGGATGTAGCCCTCGGCGGCCTCGGCGTAGCCGCCGTACACGTTCTCGACGATCTCGTCCTTGTCGATGGCGCGCATGATCGCCTGGCGCAGGACCTTGTCCTGGAGGGCGGGGTGGCCGTCGCCGAACCCCTCGCCGTCCTGGGTCTCGGCGCCGGGGTTGATGGTGAACGCCTGGAACCGCTTGCCGCTGGCGTTGTTGACGGTGATCCCGTCCTCCTCGGCCAGGGCGTCGGCCTGGGCGGGGGTGAGGCCGGAGATGAGCGACACCTCGCCGTTGCGCAGCGCCTCGACCTGGGCGTCCTGCTCGGGCATGGAGGTGAAGACGACGCGGTCGAACTTCGGCGGTTCGCGCCAGTAGTCCTCGTTGGCCTCCAGCGTGATCGACTGGTTGGGCCGGTAGTCGGTGATGGTGAACGGCCCGCTGCCCACGACGGGGAAGTCCTGGTCGTTGTTGAAGGTGCCGTAGTCGTCGACGTCCTCCCACACGTGCTTGGGCACGATGGGGATGTCGAGCGCGAGCATGGTGGCCTGGGGCTCGGAGAGTTCGATCTCCAGCGTGGTGGGGTCGGGGGCGGTGGCGCTCTCGAAGTTGGCCACGAAGTTGCCGTTGGCGGTGGCGGCGCCCTCGTCCTCCATCATCGTGGTGTAGGTCCAGGCGATGTCCTCGGCGGTGAGGGGTTCGCCGTCGCTCCAGGTGACGTCGTCGCGGATCTGGAAGGTCCAGGTGCGGCCGTCGTCGGAGGTCTCCCAGGACTCGGCGAGCCCGGGGATGGGCTCGTTGGTCGCGGGGTCGTAGTTGGTGAGGAAGTCGTAGTTCAGCCGGAACACGCTGGTGCTGATGAGCCGCTGGGCCAGGAAGGGGCTGAGCGAGTCGACCGGCTGGGACACCGCGACGGTGAGGGTGGAGGGCTCCCCGCCGTCGGCGTGGGCGGGGGTGGCGGGGAGCGCGGCGACGGCGAAGGCCAGGCCGGCGGCGGTGGCCGACAGGAGGCGCCGGGGGCGCCGCCCGGGGGGTGCGTGCGGAGTGGTGGCCATGCGGTGTCCAACCCCTCTTTTCTCGGGGGACGGGGAAAGATCTCGACCGTCGGTGTGGTGGTTGTTTACCAGCGTGTACAGAAAAGCGTCAACGACCTACACCATCCCTGTCACGCATTGTTCACGATGTTCCGGGCGCATCCGATCCGACCCGCCGAGGTCCTCCCTAACGCCGCATTCCCACCGCCCGATATCCCCGCCAATTAGCCAGAACACCCGGTTCGGGCTACGGTTCCGCCCATGATGGGGCACTCACACGCCTTGAGCGGCGTGGTCGGTTGGATGGCTGTCGTTCCGCTGCTCCAGGGGACGGAGATCCTCGGCGTGCGGTTCGACCTCGGCTCCGGCGAGATCATCGCGGGCGGGCTGGTCTGCGCGGGGGCGGCGCTGATCCCCGACCTCGACCACAAGAGCGCCACCATCACCAACACCTACGGGTTCGTCACCCGGACCATCGGCGCGCTGTTCAACTGGATGTTCGGCGGCCACCGCAACGGCACCCATTCCCTGCTGTTCGCGCTGCTCATGGGCGTGCTGACGCAGGCGCTGGCGCTGTGGTCGGAGCTGGCCGTGCAGGTGTTCGTGTTCCTGCTCGCCGGCATCGCGTTCAACGGCCTCGGGTTCGGCATGGACAAGAACAAGGTGGCGGCCGAGGTCATCAACGCCCTGTTCGCCGCGGGGATCACGCTCGCGCTCTACACCGCGGGCACCGACTACTCGTGGATGGGGCTGGCGGTGGCGTTCGGCTGCCTGCTGCACTTCGCGGGCGACATGGCCACCGAGATGGGCGTCCCGCTGCTGTGGCCGTTCTGGAAGTACCGGTTCGGGCAGAACATCGGGTTCACCACCAACGGCAAGATCGAGCGCAACGTCGTCACCCCGGTGCTGACCGTCGCCATCATCATCTACGCGTTCTACCTGTTCCCCTGGCCGGAACTCCTACCCGAGGCGTGACGTGCGACTAGTGTGGGCGCCGTGACGCGCACCTCGGAGAGCCTCAGCCCGGAACTGTACGACTACCTCGTGGCCCACAGCGCCCCCGTCGACGACGTCCTCGCCGACCTCGCCGCCGAGACCGAGCGGCTGTTCCCCGGCCAGGCCGGCATGCAGATCGGCCCGGAGCAGGGCACGTTCATGACGCTGCTCGCCCGGCTGAGCGGGGCCCGCGACGTGGTCGAGATCGGCAGCTTCACCGGCTACTCCGCCATCTGCCTGGCCCGCGGCATCCCCGCCGACGGCACCCTGCTGGCGTGCGACGTCAGCGAGGAGTGGACCACGGTCGCCCGCCGCTACTGGGAGCGGGCCGGGGTGGCCGACCGGATCACCCTGCGCCTGGCCCCGGCGCTCGACACGCTGCGGGCGCTGCCCGACGACGCCCGGTTCGACCTCGCGTTCATCGACGCCGACAAGGAGGGCTACGTCGGCTACTGGGACGCGCTGGTCCCGCGCATCCGGCCGGGCGGGGCGCTGCTGGTCGACAACACCCTGTCGCACGGCCGCGTGGTCGACCCGGCCGAGACCGGGGCGCACGTGCAGGGCATCCGCGACTTCAACGACCGCGCCCTGGCGGACGACCGCGTCGACGTGGTGCTGCTGCCCATCGGCGACGGCCTCACCCTCGCCCGCCGCAGGGACTGACCCGCGGCCGCGCCCGCCGGCCCTCCCCCGACCCGCGCGGCGGGCGGCCCGCCGCCA
>NZ_BCRK01000107.1 GCF_001552555.1 Nocardiopsis trehalosi NBRC 14201
GGCCCGCCCCCCGGGGACGGGGGGCGGGCCCGGTGCGGGGCGGAGCGGGGTCAGCCGAGGCGTTCGGCGGCGAAGGCGCGGTGCCCGGCGGCGGCGGCGCGCACCCGGTCCAGCTGCTCGGCGACGCGGACGGGGGCGGTGCCGCCCTTGGCCGCGCGGGAGGCCAGCGATCCGGCGACGGTGAGGACCTCGCGCACCGACGGGTCGAGGTGCGGGGAGAGGGCGGCGAGGTCGGCGTCGGTGAGGTCGGGCAGGTCGATGCCGCGCTCCTCGCAGGCGCGCACGCAGGCCCCGGCGATCTCGTGCGCCTCGCGGAAGGGCACCCGGCGCCGGACCAGCCATTCGGCGATGTCGGTGGCGAGGGAGAACCCCTGCGGGGCGAGTTCGGCCATGCGCTCGCCGTGGAAGGTGAGGGTGGCGACCATCCCGGTGAAGGCGGGCAGCAGCAGGTCGAGCGTGTCGACCGCGTCGAAGACCGGCTCCTTGTCCTCCTGGAGGTCGCGGTTGTAGGCGAGGGGCAGGCCCTTGAGGGTGGTGAGGAGCCCGGTGAGGTCGCCGACGAGGCGGCCGGCCTTGCCGCGGGCGAGTTCGGCGATGTCGGGGTTCTTCTTCTGCGGCATGATCGAGGAGCCGGTGGAGAACGCGTCGTCCAGGGTGACGAAGGAGAACTCCTTGGTGGCCCAGAGGATGACCTCCTCGGCCAGCCGGGACAGGTCGACCCCGGTCATGGCGGCGACGAACGCGAACTCGGCGACGGTGTCGCGGGCGGCGGTGCCGTCGATGGAGTTCTCGGCGGCGGCGGGGAAGCCGAGGTCGGCGGCGACGGCCTCGGGGTCGAGGCCGAGGGAGGACCCGGCGAGGGCGCCGGAGCCGTAGGCGGAGACGGCGGCGCGGCGGTCCCAGTCGCGGAGGCGCTCGACGTCGCGCAGCAGCGGCCAGGCGTGCGCGAGCAGGTGGTGGGCGAGCAGCACGGGCTGGGCGTGCTGGAGGTGGGTGCGGCCGGGCATGGCGGTGTCGGGGTGGGCGGCGGCCTGGTCGGCGAGGGCGTCGACCAGGTCGAGGATGCCGCCGGCGACGGCGCGGGCCTGCTCGCGCAGGTACATGCGGACCAGGGTGGCGATCTGGTCGTTGCGGGAGCGTCCGGCGCGGAGCCGGCCGCCGAGGTCGGGGCCGACGCGTTCGATGAAGCCGCGTTCCAGGGCGGTGTGCACGTCCTCGTCGGCGGGGACGGGGGTGAAGGCGCCCGATTCGACGTCGGCCTCCAGCCGGTCGAGCCCGGCGAGGGTGTCGGCGAGTTCGGTGGCGGTGAGGAGGCCGGCGCCGTGCAGGACGCGGGCGTGGGCGCGGGACCCGGCGATGTCGTGGCGGGCGAGCCGCCAGTCGAAGTGGGTGCTCAGCGAGAGCCGGGCGAGGGCCTCGGCGGGGCCGCCTGCGAAGCGGCCGCCCCACAGCCGGGTGACCTGGGTGTCGCGCTCGTCAGCCACGGTGGTCCTTGTCGGTGTCGGTTTCGGTGTCGGTCGGGTGGATCGGGTGGGGGGTGCCGGCCGGGGCCGGCGGGTGTCACGGGCGCCGGTCGGCCAGCCGCAGCAGCGCCGACGCCAGGTCCTCGCCGCCCTGGGGGTCGCGGGAGATGACCAGGATGGTGTCGTCCCCGGCGATGGTGCCGAGGATGGCGTGGAAGTCGGTGTGGTCGATGGCCGAGGCGAGGAACTGGGCGGCGCCGGGCGGGGTGCGGACGATGACCATGTTGGCGGACGCCTCGGCCGAGACCAGGAGGTCCTCCGCCAGCCGGGTGAGGCGGGCGGAGGACGCCTGGGCGAGGTCGAGGGTGTCGGGGCGGGCGCGCTGGAGGCGCTCCCCGCCCTCGCCGGGCAGCACGTAGACGAGGCTGCCGTCGACGGTGCGGAGTTTGACGGCCCCGAGTTCGTCCAGGTCGCGGGAGAGGGTGGCCTGGGTGACCTGGACGCCGCTGTCGCCGAGCAGCCGGGCCAGCTCGCCCTGCGAGCGGACGTCGTTGCGGGTGAGGGCCTCGGTGATGCGGGCGTGGCGGGCGGCCTTGGTCATCGGGGTGGAACCGGCACCGTCGGCGGTCATCGCCGCTCGTCCCCTCCCGGGCCGCCGGGCGCGGCGGAGCGGAGCAGGAAGGCGAGGACGGCCTTCTGCGCGTGCCGCCGGTTCTCGGCCTGGTCCCACACGGCGCTCTGCGGCCCGTCGAGCACGGCGGCGGTGATCTCCTCGCCGCGGTGGGCGGGCAGGCAGTGCAGGACGATCGCGTCGGGCGCGGCGGCGGCGACGAGGGCGTCGTCGACGGTGTAGGGCCGGAAGGGCGTGTCGCGCTCGCCGGCCTCGCCCTCCTGGCCCATGGAGACCCAGGCGTCGGTGGCGAGGACGTCGGCGCCGTCGGCGGCGGCCGCGGGGTCGCCCGTGACGGTGACGGAGCCGCCGGTGGCGGCGGCGATCTCGGCGGCGCGGTCCAGGACGTCGGTGTCGGGGCGGTAGCCCTCGGGGGCGGCGACGCGGACGTGCAGGCCGGCGAGGGCCCCGCCGAGGAGGTAGGAGTGGGCCATGTTGTTGGCGCCGTCGCCGAAGTAGGCGAGGGTGAGGCCGGCGAGGGCGCCCTTGCGCTCGCGGACGGTCTGCAGGTCGGCGAGGATCTGGCAGGGGTGGAACCGGTCGGTGAGGGCGTTGACGACGGGGACCCCGGCGGTGGCGGCCATGGCCTCGACGCGGTCCTGGCCGAAGGTGCGCCAGACGACGGCGGCGACGTGCCGGCCGAGGACGCGGGCGGTGTCCTCGACGGGTTCGCCGCGGCCCATCTGGCTGCCCTGGGCGTCGAGGACGAGCGGGTGGCCGCCGAGGTCGGAGACGCCGACGGCGAAGGAGACGCGGGTGCGGGTGGAGGGCTTGTCGAAGAGCAGGGCGACGGTGCGCGGGCCCTCCAGGGGCCGGTGGGCGTAGGGGTCCTTCTTCATGGCGTCGGCGAGGTCGAGGATCTCGGCCTGCTCCGCGGGGGTGAGGTCGTCGTCGCGGAGGAAGTGCCGGACGGGGGCGGGCCCGGTGGGGCTCATGGCGTCTCCCGGTCGGTGTCGTCGAGGATGGCGGGCAGGGCGGCGGTGAACGCCTGGATCTCGTCGCGGGTGATGGTCAGGGGCGGTGCGAGGCGGATGACGTCGGGGGCGACGGCGTTGACCAGGAACCCGTGGGCGGCCGCGGCGGTCTGGACGGCGCCGGCGGCGGGGGCGGTGAGGACGACGCCGCGCCACAGTCCGGTGCCGCGCACCCCGGCGACGAGGGGGTGGCCGGCGGCGGTGATGCCGTCGGCGAGCAGGGCGCCGAGGTCGGCGGCGTTGGCGAGGAGCCCCTGGGTCTCGATGGTGTCGAGGACGGCGAGGGCGGCGGCGCAGGCGACGGGGTTGCCGCCGAAGGTGGAGCCGTGGTCGCCCTTCGCCAGGGCGGTGGCGTAGCGGCCGAAGCCGACGGCGGCGCCGATGGGCAGGCCGCCGCCGAGGCCCTTGGCGAGGGTGAGGACGTCGGGGCGGACCCCGGCGGCCTGGTGGGCGAACCAGTGGCCGGTGCGGCCGATGCCGCTCTGGATCTCGTCGAGGACGAACGCGGCGCCCGCGGCGTCGCAGGCGGCGCGGACCTCGCGCAGGTAGCCGTCGGGGGCGGTGACGATGCCGGCCTCGCCCTGGACGGGTTCGACGAACACGGCGGTGCAGGTGGTGTCGACGGCGGCGCGGAGGGCGTCGGCGTCGCCGTAAGGGACGAAGACGACGTCCATGCCGAACGGGCCGAAGGGTTCGCGGATGGCGGCCTTGCCGGTGACGGCGAGGGCGCCGGAGGTGCGGCCGTGGAAGGCGTTGGCGGTGGAGACGATGCGGCCGCGGCCGGGGCCGGCGGCGCGCTTGACGATCTTCAGCGCGGCCTCGTTGGCCTCGGTGCCGGAGTTGGCGAAGAAGACGCGGGCGTCGCCGCCGGGTTCGGCGCCGAGGAGTCCGATGAGGCGTTCGGCGAGTTCGACCTCGCGGGGGTGGAGGTAGAGGTTGCTGGTGTGGGCGAGCGCGGCGGCCTGGTCGGCGACGGCGGCGGTGAGCGCCGGGTGGCCGTGGCCGAGGGCGGAGACGGCGATGCCGGCGACGAGGTCGAGGTAGGAGCGGCCGTCGGCGTCCCAGACCCGGCGGCCCTCGCCGCGGACGAGGGCGATGGGCGGGGTGCCGTAGTTGGGCATGAGGGCGGCGTCGAAGCGCGCCTGGAGGTCGGCGGTGGCGGTCACGCGCCCTCCCCGGTGGCGAGGGCGACGGGGTCGGTGGGGGTGTCGGCCTCGGCGACGACCATGGTGCCGATGCCGTCGTTGGTGAAGACCTCCAGCAGCATGGAGTCGGGGGTGCGGCCGTCGAGCACGTGCGCCTGGGGGACGCCGCCGCGCACGGCGCGCAGGCACGCCTCCATCTTGGGGACCATGCCGGCGGAGAGGTCGGGCAGGAGGGCCTCCAGCTCGCCGGCGGTGAGGCGGCTGATCAGCTCGGTGCAGTCGGGGTAGTCGGCGTAGAGGCCTTCGACGTCGGTGAGCATCATGAGCTTGGCGGCGCGCAGGCCGACGGCGAGCGCGGCGGCGGCGGTGTCGGCGTTGACGTTGTACACGCCGTCGTCGGAGCGGGCGATGCTGGAGACGACCGGGATGCGGCCGTCGTCCAGGAGGGTCTCGATGACGCCGGGCTGGACGTCGACGACCTCGCCGACGAGCCCGATGTCGACGGGGACGCCGTCGACGACGGCGGGTTTGCGTTCGGCGGTGAACAGGTGGGCGTCCTCGCCGGAGATGCCGACGGCGAAGGGGCCGTGGGCGTTGATGAGGCCGACGATGTTCCGGTTGACCTGGCCGACGAGGACCATGCGGACGACGTCCATGGTCTCGGGGGTGGTCACCCGCAGCCCGGCGGCGAACGAGGACTCCACGCCGAGCCGGTCGAGGTGGGCGTTGATCTGGGGGCCGCCGCCGTGCACGACGACGGGGCGCAGCCCGGCGTAGCGGAGGAACACGATGTTCTCGGCGAAGCGGGTCTGCAGGGCGGGGTCGGTCATGGCGTTGCCGCCGTACTTCACGACGACGGTGCGGCCGTGGAAGCGGCTGAGCCAGGGCAGCGCCTCGATGAGGGTGTTGGCCTTGTGGAGTGCCTGGGAGCGTGAGTTCATGTGCTGTAGGCCGAGTTCTCGTGTACGTAGTCGACGGTGAGGTCGGTGGTCCATACGGTGGCGGCGGCGCTGCCGGCGGACAGGTCGACGGTGACGGTGACGTCGCGGCCGGTGAGGTCGACCTTGGAGCGGTCGTCGCCGACGGCGCCGCGGCGGCAGATCCACACCCCGTTGATGGCGACGTTGAGCTGGTCGGGTTCGAAGGCGGCGTCGGTGGTGCCGACGGCGGCCAGCACGCGCCCCCAGTTGGGGTCGTTGCCGAACATGGCGCACTTGACGAGGTTGTTGCGGGCGACGGCGCGGCCGACCTCGACGGCGTCGGCCTCGTCGGCGGCGCCGACGACCTCGATGGCGATGGACTTGGTGGCACCTTCGGCGTCCGCGACGAGCTGGCGGGCGAGGTCGGCGCAGACCTCGGTGAGCAGGGCGCCGAACGCGGCCTCGTCGGGGGTGGTGCCGGCGGCGCCGGAGGCCATGAGGACGACGGTGTCGTTGGTGGACAGGCAGCCGTCGGCGTCGACGCGCTCGAAGGTGGTGGCGGTGGCGGCGCGCAGCAGCCGGTCGCACTGCTCGGCGGTGAGGTCGGCGTCGGTGGTGACGACGGCGAGCATGGTGGCGAGGGCGGGGGCGAGCATGCCGGCGCCCTTGGCCATGCCGCCGATGGTGTAGCCGTCGCCGCGCCGGAAGGCGATCTTGGCGACGGTGTCGGTGGTGCGGATGGCGTCGGCGGCGTCGAGTCCGCCGTCGCGGCGGGCCTCGGCGATGGCGGTGTCGACGCCGTCGAGGAGGCGCGGTAGGGGCAGGCGCTCGCCGATGAGGCCGGTGGAGCAGACGACGATCTCGCCGGCGGAGTCGTCGAGGGCGGCGGCGGCGCGTTCGGCGGTGGCGTGGGCGTCCTGGAAGCCCGGCGCGCCGGTGCAGGCGTTGGCGTTGCCGGCGTTGAGGACGACGGCGCGGACGCGGCCGCCGGCGACCACCTGGCGCGACCACAGGACGGGGGCGGCCTGGACGCGGTTGCGGGTGAAGACGGCGGCGGCGGCGCGGGAGGGGCCGTCGTTGATGACGGCGGCGACGTCGCGGTTGCCGCTGGGTTTGATGCCGGCGGTCACTCCGGCGGCGCGGAAGCCGCGGGGTGCGGTGACACTCACGTGGTGCCCTTTCACTGTTCGGGGGTGTGCCCTAGGGGGCGACGCCCGTCAGGGGGAGGCCGGTGGTCTCGGGCAGGCCGAGGGCGATGTTGGCGCTCTGCACGGCGCCTCCCGCTGTGCCCTTGGTCAGGTTGTCCAGGGCGGCGACGGCGACCATGCGCTGGGCGGCGTGGTCGACGGTGACCTGGACGAGGGCGGTGTTGGCGCCCAGGGTCATGCCGGTGGCGGGCCAGGTGCCCTCGGGCAGCAGGTGCACGTAGGGCTCGGCCTCGTATCGTCGCCGGTAGGCGTCGCGGACCTGCTCGCCGGTGGTGCCGGGCTTGAGGGGGGCGGTGCAGGTGGCGAGGATGCCGCGGGACATGGGGGCGAGGACGGGGGTGAAGGAGAGCCGGACCGGGCCGTGGGCGACGGCGGAGAGGTTCTGCGCGATCTCGGGGTTGTGCCGGTGGGCGCCGCCGACGCCGTAGGGGGCGGCGGAGCCCATGACCTCGCTGCCGAGGAGGTGCGGTTTGAGGGCGCGGCCGGCGCCGGAGGTGCCGGTGACGGCGACGACGGTGAGGTCGGGTTCGACGAGGTCGTCGGCGACGCCGGGGAGGAGCGCGAGGGTGGCGGTGGTGACGTGGCACCCGGGGACGGCGATGCGGCGGGCGCCGGCGAGGGCGGTGCGGGCGCCGGGCAGTTCGGGCAGGCCGTAGGGCCAGGTGCCGGCGTGCGGGGTGCCGTAGAACCGCTCCCAGGCGTCGGCGTCGGCGAGCCGGAAGTCGGCGCCGCAGTCGACGACCAGGGCGGCGTCGCCGAGCTGCTCGGCGATGGCGGCGGATCGGCCGTGCGGCAAGGCGAGGAAGACGATGTCGTGGCCGGCGAGGGTGTCGGCGCTGGTCTCGGTGAGGACCCGGTCGGCCAGGGGGACCAGGTGCGGCTGGTGGTCGCCGAGGCGGGTGCCGGCGTTGCCGCCGGCGGTGAGCGCGCCGATCTCGATGTCGGGGTGGGCCAGGAGCAGCCGGAGCAGTTCTCCGCCCGCGTACCCGCTGGCTCCGGCGACCGCCGCCGTGTATCCCATTGCCTGGTCTCCCCCCGTACCGCTCCGTCTTCGAACTATCATGCAGTCCTCTGTAATATTATGCAACCACGGGCGGTGCGCCGCCCGGCACCCCCCGGTGTCCGCGGCCCAGCGCTCCGCGCCTCAGCGGTCCGCGGCCCCGGTGGCGCGGCCGCCGCCGATGCGCCCGGCGATCCCGGCCAGGCGCGAGGTGTGCGGCACCCGGTCGGATTCGCGGCGGTCGGCGCCCCGGTAGAGGCCGTTGGCCACCTGGCCGCCGACCCACCGCAGCGGTTCGGGCTCCCAGACGCGGGCGCCGGGCCCCACCCACGGCAGCCGGGTGAGGTCGGTGGCCCGGCCCAGCACCAGGTCGCGCAGCGTGCGCCCGGCGAGGTTGGCGGCGGTCACGCCGCTGTCGCCGTAGCCGCCGGCCCAGCCCAGGCCGGTCTCCGGGTCGAGGTGGACGCCGGGGCGGCCGTCGCGGGGCACGCCCAGGACGCCCGACCAGGCGTGGGCGACGGGGACCGACGCGGCGACCGGGAACAGGCGGGCGAGGACCCGCCACAGTTCGGCGATGGTCTGCGGCGGGGTGGCGCCGGTGTCCTCGCGGCCGCCGCCGAGCCGGTAGGGCGTGCCGCGGCCGCCGATGGCGATGCGGTCGTCGGCGGTGCGCTGGGCGTAGACGTGGGCGTGGGCGGCGTCGGTCAGGACCTCGCGGTCGGCCCAGCCGATGTGCTCCCACATCTCGGCGGAGAGGGGTTCGGTGGCGATCATGGACGAGGTCACGGGCCGCCAGCCGGGGCGGTCGCCCTGCACGCCGCCGGTGTAGCCCTCGGTGGCGCGGATGACGTGGTCGGCGCGGACGGTGCCGTGCTCGGTGACCGCGGCCGGGCGCTCGGTGCCGGAGCGGGGGCGGATCCGCGTGACGGCGGTGCCCTCGAAGACGTCGACCCCCAGCGCCTCGACGGCGCGGGCGAGCCCGACCGCGAGCCGGGCCGGCTGGACGCGTGCCGCGTGCGGGCTGAAGGCGGCGGCGAGGGCCCCGTCGACCTGGAGGCGGGGGCCGCGGCAGGGGTCGAGGGGGTACAGGTCCTCGGGCCAGTAGCCCCACTCCTGGAGGTGGCGGACGCGCTCCAGCAGCCGGGTGCGCTGCGCGGGGTTGGTGGCGACCACGCGCAGGCCGCCCTTGGCGATGTCGGCGTCGATGCCCTCGGCGGCGGCGACGGAGACGACCTCGTCGACCGAGCGCATCATGGCGCGCTGGAGGGCGATCATGCCGCCCTTGCCGTGCGCGTCGGCCGGGGCCTCGCGCGGGCCGGGGAACTCGGCGGAGAGCCGGCCGCCGTTGCGGCCGGAGGCGCCGAAGCCGGCGAACTCGCGCTCCAGGACGGCGACGCGGATGTCCGGCCGCGCCTTCTTCAGGTAGTACGCGGTCCACAGCCCGGTGTACCCGGCGCCGACGACGCACACGTCGTAGTCGGCGGAGCCGGGGAGCGCGGGGCGGCGCTCGGGCAGGCCGTCGGCGCGGTACCAGAACGCGACGCCGCCGTTGCGGAACTCCGCCGATCGCGGCACCGCGCGCATCTCGGCCGCGCTGGCGAAGAACTTCATGGGACCCGCTCCCCCGTACTGCTCGGACTGGTCGTGCGACCGCCAAGGCTACCGGGGGTCATTCGTCCCGATTCGCGTGGCTCCGGGGTTGCGGGGTCGAGCGGCCTCAGGCGCCGCCGGGAGAGCCGCCCGCGACCCCTCCGGCGGCGGCGGAGGTGTCGCGGAGGACCCGGGCGAGGTCGGCCAGGCGGCGCAGGCCGTCGGGGCCGAGGGGGCCCAGGACGTGCTCGCGCAGGAGCGCCACGTGCCGGGCGCGCGCCCGCTCGGCGAACTCCAGGCCCTCGAGGGTGAGCGCCGCGTAGACCACGCGGCGGTCGGAGGGGCAGTCCTGGCGGGTGAGGTAGCCGGCGCGCTCCATGCGGTCCGCCAGCTTGGTGAACCCGCCGCTGCTGAGGCTGACCTCGCGGGCCAGGCGGCTCATGGGCAGCCGGTGGTCGGGTGAGCGCTGGAGGCGGATCAGGACCTCGAACCACGGCCCGGACATGTCGCCGCCGCCGGGGTCGACCCCGCGCAGCAGCAGCGGACCGGTGGTGCCGACCGACTCGATGAGCAGCCCCCACGCGGTGATGAGTTCGTCGTCGCCAACGGCCTGCGGCACCGTCGCCGCGCGCTCCGCCATGTCCCCTCGCCCCCCACACGTCCTGCCCCATGATGATACGCGCGAAATATCTTCCTGGCGAAACATCCGCCGGGGCGGGGCGGCGGGGGCGGGTCCGGCGCGGGGGCAGGGGCGGGGACGGGGTACGGGGGCGGGGCGGGCACGTGCCCCGCCCCCGCGCGGCCGGCTACTCGGGGTGGCGCGCGGCCACCGCGTCGAGCGCGGCGCGGAGCGTGGAGACCAGGTGGTCGATCTGCTCCCAGGTGATGATGAGCGGCGGCGACATCAGCAGCGAGGTCGGGACCGCCCGCAGGACGACCCCGCGCGCCCGCGCTTCGGCGAAGACCTCCGCGGTGGTGATGCCGCGGCGGCCCAGCGCGTCGTCGGTGAGCTCCACCGCCGCCATGACCCCCGTGCCCGAGCGCACCTCGCGCACCAGCGGGTGGTCGGCGAGGGTGCGCACGGCGGCGTCCAGGTGCGACTCGACCTCCAGCGCCACGGTGAACAGGTCCTCGCGCTCCAGGATGTCCAGGTTGGCCAGCGCGGCGGCGCAGCAGGTCGGGTGGCCGGCGTAGGTGGTGCCGTGGTGGAACGGGTTGCCCGGCCGGTTCCAGAACGGGTCGGCGACCTCGCCGCTGGTGATGACGCCGCCCAGGGGCAGGTACCCGCTGGTGACCCCCTTGGCGAACACGATCATGTCGGGGCACACCCCGAACCGCTCGATGCCGAACCAGTTGCCCATGCGGGCGAACGCGCAGATGACGCTGTCGACGACGAACAGCACGCCGTGGCGGCGGCAGATCTCGGCGACGCGGGGGAAGTAGTCGGGCCCGGGGGCGTGGACGCCTCCGGAGCCGATGACCGGCTCGGCGAAGAACGCCGCGACGTTGTCGGCCCCCAGGCGGAGGATCTCGCGCTCCAGGGCCTCGGCGGAGTCGTGCGGGACGACCGAGTTGGCGGTGACCAGGGGGCCGAACCCGGCGCGGAACTTGTCCATGCCGGCGATGCTGGTGCCGATGCCGTGCAGCCCGTGGTAGCCGCCGGTGCGGCTGATCAGGTGGGTCTTGCGCGGGCTGCCCAGCGCGGCCCAGTAGGCGCGGGCCAGCTTGGCGGCGGTCTCGATGGACTCGCCGCCGCCGCAGGTGAGGATGACCCGCGGGTCGGCCACGGGGGCGTGGGCGGCCAGGCGCTCGCTCAGCTCCAGGGCGGGGCCGTTGGCGAAGTCGCCGTAGACGGTGAACGCGTCGAGGGTGGTGATCTGGCGGTGGACCGCGTCGGCGATCTCGGTGCGGCCGTGGCCGACGTTGCAGTACCAGAGGCTGGCGGTGCCGTCGAGGTAGCGATCCCCGTTGTCGTCCCACAGCCAGGCGCCCTCGGCCTTGGCGACCACGAACTCCGGGCCCTTGGCCACGGTGTTCATATCGCAGAAGGTGTGCCAGAGGCGGCCGGGTTCCGCCTCGTCGGCCGGTGTGCGGGCATACGAAACCACTGTTTCGGTCATGAGCGACCTCCGAGCCGTGGTGTGCGCAGGCAGCGCAGCAGAGAAAAGCCGTGGGAAACAGCTGTCCCGCGAGTGTTCCGGCGACTCCGGATCGCGGCAGGTACCCGCAGGCTAAATCGGGGAAGGCACCGGGTTCAAGAGACGAAACAAGGATTCATCCCCGGATTTACACGGGTCATTCGCGGTACCCCCGCACCGGGGCCGCGAAACACCGCGCTACCAGGCGAAATCAGCCGGAAAAAAGTCGCGAAACGGACGCGGCCCCGCCGCCCTCCGCGCGGAGCGGGGGTGGCGGGGCCGCCGGGGCGGCGCGGCGCTCAGCCGCGCAGCACCGCCCCGGTGCGCTCGGCCGCGGCGGCCACGGCGGCGTCGCGGGCCGCCGTGATCTCCTCGGCCGTCAGCGTGCGGTCGGGGGCGCGGAAGCGCAGGCTGTAGGCGAGCGACCGGCGCCCCTCGCCCACCTGCTCGCCGCTGTAGACGTCGAACAGCCGGACGTCCTCCAGCAGGTCGCCCGCCCCGGCGCGCAGCGCGCCCTCGACATCGCTCGCCGCGGTCCCGGGGCCGACCACCAGCGCCACGTCCTGCACGGCGACCGGGTAGGTGGAGACGTCGGGGGCGGTGGCGGGGGCCAGCGCGGCCTCGATCGGGTCGAGGTCGAGCTCCATCGCCGCGGTGCGGGCCGGCAGCCCGTAGGCCTGCACGACGCGCGGGTGCAGCTCGCCGGCGTGGCCCACCAGGCGCTCGCCGCCGTCGCCCGCCAGGTACAGGGCGGCGCAGCGCCCCGGGTGCCAGGGCTCGCGCCGGTCGGCGCGCACCACGAGTTCGGCGCCGGCGGCGCGGGCGACCACGCGGGCCGCCTCGATGGCGTCGGCCCACGTCGCCGCGCGGCCGCTCCCCCACCAGCCGGAGCGCTCGCGGGCGCCCGCGAGGACCGCGCCGACCCGGCGCGGCTGGTCGGGCAGGGCCGCCCGCAGCGCCGCCAGCTCCTCCTCGGTGGGCCCGCGGTCGACGGGCGGTAGCGGGGCCCGCTCGGGCGCGCCCGGCCGGGGCAGGAAGACCAGGCCGATCTCGAACAGGGCGGCGTCGGCGTTGCCCCGGCCGACGTTGCGGACCAGGGCCTTGAGCAGCCCGGGCAGCAGCGTGGTGCGCAGCAGCGGCTCGTCGTCGTTGAGCGGGTTGGCCAGCCGCAGCGCGCCGCGGCGGGCGTCGTCGGCCGGGAGGTGCAGGCCGTCGAGGTCGCGGGGGCCCGTGAACGGGTAGGTCAGCGCCTCGGTGTAGCCGGCGCCGGCCAGGGCGCGGCCGACGGCGCGGCGCAGCCGCTGCCCGGCGGTGAGCCCGCGGCCCGCCGGGGCGCGCGGCGGGACGGCCGGGATGTTCTCGTACCCCTCGTAGCGGATGACCTCCTCGGCGAGGTCGTTGGGGTCGGTGAGGTCGGGCCGCCAGGTGGGCGGGACCACGCGCAGCGTGTCGCCGTCCTCGGTGACCGCGCACCCGATCTGCCGGAGCCGGGCGGTCACGGTGTCGCGGCCGTAGGGCACGCCCGCGACCGCGCCGGGGTGGGCGGCGGCCATCGTGATGGCGGCGGGCGCCGCGCCCGCGTCGGCGACCTCGGTGTATCCGGGGTCGACCTCGGCGCCGCCCAGCTGGGCGAGCAGCCTGACGGCGCGGGTGGCGGCGGCCGGCTGGATCGCGGAGTCGACGCCCCGCTCGAAGCGGCGGGACGCCTCCGACGACAGCTGGTGGCGCCGCGAGGTGCGGGCGAGGTGGGTCGGCGCGAAGTGCGCCGCCTCGATCAGCACCTCGGTGGTGTCGGGGCCGATCTCGGTTTCGAGGCCGCCCATGACCCCGGCGATGTTGATCGGGCCGGTGGCGTCGGTGATGACGATGTCGTCGGGGTCGAGCGCGCGCGTGACGTGGTCGAGCGTCTCCAGCCGCTCGCCCTCGGCCGCGGCCCGCACCACGATGGGCCCGGAGACCTTGGCGCGGTCCCAGCCGTGCAGCGGCTGGCCGGTCTCCAGCATCACGTAGTTGGTGACGTCGACGGCCAGCGAGACCGACCGCACCCCGCACAGCGCCAGGCGCCGCCGCATCCACGGCGGCGTGGGCGCCGCGGGGTCGAACCCGGACACCGCGCGCAGCACGTAGCGCGAGCACAGGCCGGGGTCGGCGACGGAGGCGGCGGGGCCGGCGCCGGGCCGCCCGTCGACCTCGATGTCGGCGGGGTCGCGGAAGGCGGTGCCGTAGACGGCGGCGGCCTCGCGCGCCACGCCCCGCATCGACAGCGCGTAGCCGCGGTCGGGGGTGACCGCGATGTCGAGGACGTCCTCGCGCAGCCCGAGGAGCCCGTAGGCGTCGGTGCCGGGCTCGGCGGAGCCGGGCGGCAGCACGATGATGCCCTCGTGGTCCTCCCACACGCCCAGCTCGGTGGCGGAGCAGATCATCCCGGCCGACATCCGGCCGTAGGTCTTGCGCTCGCCGATGGCGAACCCGCCGGCCAGCACGGCGCCCGGCAGGGACACCACGACCAGGTCGCCCTCGGTGAAGTTGCGGGCGCCGCAGATGATGCCCTGGGGCGCGCCGGTGCCGTTGGCGGTGCCGACGTCGACCGTGCAGTAGCGGATGGGCTTCTTGAAGCCGGTCAGCTCCTCGATGGCGGCGACCCGGCCCACCACGATGGGGCCGCTGATGTCGGCGCCGAGCTCGTCGACGGTCTCGACCTCCAGGCCGACGGCGATGAGGTCGGCGGCGAGGCGGCGGGCGGTGACGCCGTCGGGCAGGTCGACGTACTCGCGGAGCCAGGAAACGGGGACGCGCATCAGATCTCCCTCTCGAACGCCGAGGCGAAGCGGACGTCGCCCTCGACCATGTCGCGCATGTCCTTCACCCCGCGGGCGAACATCAGGGTGCGCTCGACGCCCAACCCGAAGGCCCAGCCGCTGTAGCGGTCGGTGTCGACGCCGGCCGCGGTGAGCACGCGCGGGTTGACCACGCCGCAGCCGCCGATCTCGATCCAGCCCTCCGAGGAGCAGGTGCGGCACGGGGCCTCGGGGCGGCCCACCGACGCGCCCCGGCACACGAAGCACTCCATGTCGACTTCGGCCGACGGCTCGGTGAAGGGGAAGTAGGACGGCCGGAACCGGGTGCGCAGGCCGCTGCCGAACATGCCCTGGACGAACGCGGTGATGGCGCCGCGCAGGTGCGCCAGCGTGATGCCCTCATCCACCACGAGCCCTTCGAGCTGGTGGAACACGGGGCTGTGGGTGGCGTCCAGCTCGTCGGTGCGGAACGTGCGGCCCGGGGCCACCACGTAGACCGGCAGGTCGCGGTCGAGCAGGGCCCGCACCTGCACCGGGGAGGTGTGGGTGCGCAGGACCAGGCCGGACTCGCCGCCGGAGGGGGCCTCCACGAAGAAGGTGTCCTGCATGGTGCGCGCCGGGTGGTCGGGCAGGAAGTTGAGCGCGTCGAAGTTGAACCACTCGGCCTCGACCTCGGGGCCCTCGGCCACCTCGAAGCCCATGCCGACGAAGATGTCGGTCATCCGCTCGGCGATGGTGGTGAGCGGGTGGCGCGCGCCGCGCGGCGCGCGGTCCCAGGGCAGGGTGACGTCGACGGCCTCCTCGACGAGGACGCGGGCGTCGCGCTCCTCCTCCAGGGCGGCCTGGCGGGCCTTGACGGCCTCGCCGACCTCGCGGCGGGCGCCGCCGACGCGCTTGCCGGCGTCGGCCTTGGCGGCCGGGGGCAGCGCCCCGATCTCGCGGTTGGCCAGCGCGAGCGGGGACCGGTCGCCGGCGTGCGCCAGGCGGACCTCCTTGAGCTCGTCCAGGGAGGCCGCGGCGGCGATGGCGGCGAGCGCCTCGTCGCGCATGCGGGCGACCTCGTCCGGATGCAGCGCGGTCACTTCGACCGGATCGTATGAGTTGTTGGGTGCAGACATGTTCGCCTCGCCGCCCTCGCCCATGCGGGCGGGGCGGCCGTCACGGGCCCGCGCGGACGCGGGCGCAAAGCCGACAGGGAAGCTGGAGGTGCCGCCCGCCGCGTCCGGTCCGGCTCCGCTCAGGCGAAGTCGGGGGTGCCGGCGGGCACGGTAAATCGGAACTCCGCGCCACCGCTGGGGGCGCGGCCGACCGTGATCGCTCCGCCGTGGGCCTCGATCAGGCCCTTGACGATGAACAGTCCGAGGCCGGTGCCGCCGCGGCGCCGCGTGCGCCAGAACCGGCGGAAGACGCGCGGCACGGCTTCGGGCGCGATGCCCTTGCCTTCGTCGCGCACCGACACGGCTGCTCCCCCCTCGTAGGGCTCGATCACAATGGTGACAGTACCAGCGCCGTGCCGCACCGCGTTTTCCACCAGGTTCGCCATGATCTGCTCGATCTTGTCCGCGTCGAGCCACATGTCCGGAAGCGGGCCGTGCACCTCCAGCCGGTAGCGGTCCTGGGCCTCGCCCGCCGCCACCCGCCCGGCCACCAGCCGGCGGGCGAGGTCGGGCAGGTCGACCAGTTGGCGGCGGATCTCCAGCCGCCCCGATTCGATCCGCGACACGCTGAGCAGCTCGGTGATCAACCGGGTGACCCGGTCGGCGTCGGCGTTGACGGTCTCCAGCATGAAGATCTTCTGCTTGTCGGTGAGCCGGTCCCACTTGGCGAGCAGGGTGGCGGTGAACCCCTTGACGCTGGTCAGCGGGGAGCGCAGCTCGTGGGCGACGGTCGACACGAGGTCGGCGCGGCTGCGCTCGCCGCGCGCCCGGTGCGAGGCGTCGCGCAGTGTGACGACGAGGCGGTCGACGTCGCCCAGGGGTTCGGCGCGCACGTAGCGGGCGGCCATCAGGACCTCGCGGCCGTCGGCGAGGAAGAGCGAGCGCTCGGGCTGGCGGGTGCGGATGCGCAGCCCGCCGTAGGGGTCGGTGGACTTCCACCAGTCGCGGCCGTCGGCGTCGTGCAGCGGCAGCACGTCGCGGAAGTCGCGGCCCAGCGCGGCGCCCGCGGGCACGCCCGACAGCCGTGCGGCCATGCGGTTGAAGACGGTCACCCGCCCGGCGCGGTCGGCGACGACCACGCCGTCGGGCAGGTCGTCGGCCGCGACAGGGTCGCCGCCGCCCCGGGGACCGCCGTCCCGCTCCCCCGCCTGGTCGCCACCCACGACCGCCTCCCCACGCCTCATGTGCCCGCGCCCGCCGGCGTGCGGTAGCGCCGGTCGCGGGGCCCGGCGGCGCGTCGCCCCGCACCACGGGGAGATCATTACCCGCCGAACTCCTCCGCTACGCTCCGCAGCGACGAGCGGGGGCGCCCGAACGCGCGGGCCGGCGCCGCGGCATGCCGATGAGAGCACGAGCGTATCGGCAACCGAGGGTGTCCGGGCAACCCGCGCGTCCGCTCGGCGCCGGTGGCGGCGCGGCAGGACGCCGCGCGGGCGCGGCGGGGACCAGCGTGCGGGGCCGCGCTATCCGCGTCGCGGGTCGCGACCCGTCTCGCGCATGGCGGGCGGGTCAGGCTCGCTGCTGGCGCGCCGTGGTGTAGAGGCAGACCGCGGCGGCGGTGGCCAGGTTGAGGCTCTCGGCGGCGCCGAAGATGGGGACGCTCACGGCGCCGTCGGTCAGCGCGACCGTTTCGGCGGGCAGGCCCCACGCCTCGTTGCCGAACACCCAGGCGACGGTGGAGTCGAGGGCACCGGCGTCGGCGGCGGCGTGCAGGTCGCGGTCGCCGCGCCCGTCGGCGGCGAACACCCGGGCGCCCGCGGCGCGCAGGTGGTCGATCGCCGCCGCGATCGGGACGTCGACCACGACGGGCAGGTGGAAGAGGCTGCCGGCCGAGGCACGCACGCACTTGCCGTTGTAGGGGTCGACGGAGGCGTCGGTGAAGACGACGACGTCGGCGCCCGCGGCGTCGGCGGTGCGCAGGACCGTCCCGGCGTTGCCCGGGTCGCGGACGTGCGACAGCACGACCGCGAGCCGGACGGGGCCGACCTCGGAGAGCGGCACGTCCACGAAGTCGCAGACGGCGAGGACCCCCTGCGGGGTGACCGTCTGCGCGAGCTCGGCCATGACGTCGAGGCTGACCCGGTGGACCGGGACGGCCCGCGCGTAGGCGGCGTCGCGCAGGTCGGTGTGCCGCTGCATCGCCTCGGAGGTGGCGTACACCTCGTGGACGACGCCCCGGGGCGCGGCGAGCGCCTCGCGCACGGCCTGCGGGCCTTCGGCGAGAAAGCGCTTCTCGCGCCGCCGGAAGGCGCGTTTGGCGAGCCGACGAGCCCCCTTGATACGGGGCGACCGGATACTCGTGAACTCGTGGCTCGCCATCGGTGTGCTAGGCCGCGGCCTGCGACGGCGCCGGGATCGCCTTCTTCGCGGTCTCGACCAGCGCGGCGAAGGACGCCTCGTCGTTGACCGCCATCTCGGCGAGCATGCGGCGGTCGATCTCGATGCCGCTGGCCTTCAGGCCCTGCATGAACCGGTTGTAGGTCAGGCCGTTGGCGCGGGCACCGGCGTTGATGCGCTGGATCCACAGCCGGCGGAACTGGCCCTTGCGGTCCTTGCGGTCCCGGTAGGCGTAGGTCATCGAGTGGAGCATCTGCTCCTTGGCCTTGCGGTACAGCCGCGAGCGCTGGCCGCGGTAGCCGCTGGCGCGCTCGAGGACGACCCGGCGCTTCTTCTTGGCGTTGACAGACCGCTTCACGCGTGCCACAGGAACTCCCTCATGGGTAGCCGGTGCGCGGACTCCGCGGCACCGGGCGGCCCGCCCGGGGGGACCGGGGGGCCGTGCGGATCGGAGGCGTCCACCCGAACGGGGCGCGCGGCCCGTTCGGGGCGCGGCGCGGCCGGAGGACGCGGGACTGGGGGGACGGCGGCTAGCCGAGCAGCTTCTTGATCATCTTGGCGTCGGCCTTCGCGAGCGGGACGTCGCCGGTGAGGCGGCGGGTCCGCTTGGTGGGCTTGTGCTCCAGCAGGTGGTTCTTGTTGGCGCGGCGGCGCATGATCTTGCCGGAGCCGGTCACGCGGAATCGCTTGCTGGCACCACTGTGGGACTTGTTCTTCGGCATGTCGCCGCGTCTCCTACTCACTCGGCGCGCCACCGGGGCATCGGTGGCGCGTGTCTGCTGTGCGCTGCGCGCGGGTTCGGCGCACGCCTGCGGGCGCCGCCGCGGTTCCGGCGAGGTCCCGCGGCGGCGTCGTCCGCGTCCCGGCGGACCGGGCGGCGGTGGGTCAGCCGCCCTGGCCGGCCTGCTCCTGCTCGCGCTCGTCGCGCCGGGGCCGGGCGCTCTCGGCCGCGGCGCGGGCCTCGGCCTTGTGCTCCGACCGGCGCTTGTGCGGGCCGATCACCATGACCATGTTGCGGCCGTCCTGCTTGGGCTGGGACTCGACCGCGCCCAGGTCCTGCACGTCCTCGGCCAGTCGGGCCAGCAGCCGGCGCCCCAGCTCGGGGCGGGACTGCTCGCGGCCGCGGAACATGATCGTCACCTTGACCTTGTCGCCGCCCTTGAGGAACCGCACCACGTGACCCTTCTTGGTCTCGTAGTCGTGCGGGTCGATCTTCGGGCGGAGCTTGATCTCCTTGATGATCGTGTTCGACTGGTTCTTGCGCGACTCGCGTGCCTTGACCGCGGACTCGTACTTGAACTTGCCGTAGTCCATCAGCTTGGCGACCGGCGGGCGGGCGGTCGGCGCCACCTCGACGAGGTCGAGGTCGGACTCCTGCGCAAGACGCAGCGCGTCCTGCACCGGGACGATGCCGACCTGCTCCCCGTTGGGGCCGACGAGTCGGACCTCGTTCACCCGGATGCGGTCGTTGATGCGGGGCTCTGCGGTGATGGGACCCCTCCCTAGCTTTGTCGTGTCGCTCGTGTGTGGGGGGCCCGCCCGGTCCCGTGGGCCCGGAACGCGAAAACCCCGCCAGCTGTGTGCAAGCGGGGTGATCCACCGGAATACGCCGACGGGGCGAGGGCGCTGCCCCCGCCGCGCGCACCGCCGTCCGATGAGGGACGGCGACGACGAGCACGTCGTCGACCGGGACCTACACGGGTGGAACCCGGCAGGTGGGAGGGACCGCCTCCGCTTACGTGTCCGGCGCATGCCGCGCCGGATCAGGTCAGGACATCACTCTACCACCGAAATGCGCCACCGGATGCGGACCGCGGGCCCGCCGGCGGACACCACCCCGCAGGTCGGCGGCGCCGCCCGGGGCGGCGCTACTCCCCCGCGTCGGAGCGGCGGCGCAGCTCCGCCTCACCCGCGCGGCGCATGGCCTCGACCGGCGCCGGGCCCGCCCCGGTCATCAGCTCCACCTGGGCCGCCGCCTGGTGCAGCAGCATCGGGAACCCGCCGACCGCGGTCCGCCCTGCGGCGGCCACCGCGGTGGCCGCCGCCGTCGGCCACGGGCTGTAGACGACGTCGAAGTAGGCGGCGCGGCTCGCGGCGAGCACGTCGGCGTAGGGGTCGGCTGCCCGGGGCGGGAGCGTGGACACGACGAGGTCGACGTCGAGCCGGTCGGCGATCCCGGCGAGCGGCGCCGCCTCGACGCGCAACCCCATGCGCTCGGCCGCCGCCAGCGCCCCGCCGGCGCGGGCGGGGTCGCGCGCGAGCACGGTCACGGCGCCGGGGGCGTCGGCGCCCAGCTCGCGCAGCGCGGCCAGCGCCGAGGCGGCGGTCGCCCCACCGCCCAGCACGGCCGCCGTGCGCACGTGGTCGACGCCGGCCTCACGCAGGGCGGCGACGATGCCGGCCACGTCGGTGTTGTGGGCCCGCCGCAGGCCGCCGCGGAGCACCAGCGTGTTGGCGCCGCCGACCTCGCGGGCGGCGGTGTCGGCGGAGTCGGCCAGTTCCAGCGCCATGCGCTTGAGGGGCATGGTCAGCGACAGCCCGGCCCAGGTGGCGTCGCGTCCGGCGAGGAACCCGGGCAGGGCGGCCTCGTCGCACTCGACGCGGTCGTAGCGCCACTCCCCCGCCAGCCCGAGCTCGGTGTAGGCGGCGGTGTGCAGCACCGGCGACAGCGAGTGGGCGACGGGTGAGCCCAGGACGGCGGCGCGCATCAGAGGTCCCCCCGGTTGGCCTCGAACTCGGCCTTGAGCTGCTCGAACTCGGGGTAGGTGTCGGCGAACTCGGTGACCCCGTTCTCGGGGTCGGTGGCGACGAAGTACAGCCATTCCCCGTCGGCGGGCTCCAGCGCGGCCTCGATGGCCTGCTCGCCCGGGCTGACGATCGGCCCGGAGGGCAGGCCGGTGCGGCCGTAGGTGGCGTAGTCGCTGTCGGCCGCCTTGCACGCCGCGAGCTGGTCGTCGGTCAGCGCGATGCCGTACTCGCCGATCACGTAGAAGCACGTGCTGTCCATGCCCAGCTCCATGCCCTCGTCCAGCCGGTTGTAGACGACGCGGCTGACCTTGGGCATGTCCTCGGCGCTGCCGGACTCGGCCTGCACGATGGCGGCGATCGCCATGACCTCGTCGGCGGTGAGGTCGTGCTCGCCGGAACGCGCCTCCAGGTCGGTGGACTCGGCCGCCTGGTCGTACCGGGCGACCATGCGCTGGAGGACGTCCGGGGCGGTGTCGCCGGGCGAGATCGTGTAGGTGTCGGGGAACAGGTAGCCCTCGGGGTTGCCGTCGGCGTACTCGGGCAGCCCCAGCGCGTCGGTGTCCGCGTAGGCGGCCTCCAGCTCGTCCATCGGCAGCCCGCCCTCGGTGGACAGCAGCTCCAGGATCTCGCTGGAGCGCAGCCCCTCGCGGATGGTGACGCGCGTGCCGACGCGCGCGTCGGCGTCGAACAGCAGGGCGACGGCGGCCTCGCCGCTCATCTCCCGCCGCAGGTTGTAGGTGCCGGGGGTGACCGCGCCGCCGTGGTCGCCGAGGGCGTCCAGGAACGCGCCGGAGCTCGCCACCACGCCCTGCTCGACGAGCTGGTCGGCGACGGCGGAGCCGCTGGCGCCCGGCTCGACGGTCACCTCGACCTCGCCGGTGCCGGGGCCTTCGTGGTCGGGCGGGAAGAGGTACTGGCGCCCGGCGAAGCCGGCGCCCGCGACCACCACGCAGACGACCGCGACCACCGCGATGGTGCGGGTGCGGCCGCCGCCGGAGCGGCGGGGGGCGGCGCGGCCGCGGGTGCCGCGCCCGCGGTGGCCCCTGCCGCGCGCGGGGGCGGCGTCGTCGGGATCGCCGCCGTCGGGATCGTCGGGGTCGTCGGGATCGGGGCCGCCCGGCGCGGCGCGGTGGGAGCGGCGCGGCGGGTCGGCCGCGGC
>NZ_BCRK01000108.1 GCF_001552555.1 Nocardiopsis trehalosi NBRC 14201
CGCCCGCCCCGGCCCGCCCCGCGCCCCGCGCGCCGCGGGGCGGGCGCGCGGGACGGGAGCGGGGTCAGCGGCGCAGCCAGACGGTGGTGTCGCCGGGCAGGGTGCCCGACGCCACGTCGGCGCTGGCCACCACCACCTCGCCATCGGGCAGCGGCACCGGGTCGGGGCCGATGTTGGCGAGGACCAGCCAGTCGCCGCCCCGCCAGAACGCCAGCAGCCCGCCGTCGTCCAGCCGGTCGTCCCAGGCCATGAACCCGCCCGCCGCCAGCTCGCGGCGGGCGCGGATGGCGGTGCGGAACATCTCCAGGGTGGAGTCGGGCGCCCCGGTCTGCGCCTCGACCGACAGGTCGGCCCAGTCGCCGGGCTGCGGCAGCCACCCCTCGGCCGCGCCGAACCCCAGCGACGGCCCCGACTTCTCCCACGGGATGGGCACCCGGCAGCCGTCGCGGCCCTTGGCGGTGTGCCCGGTGCGCTCCCACTTGGGGTCCTGGAGGACCTCCGGGGGCAGGTCGGCGACCTCGGGCAGGCCCAGCTCCTCGCCCTGGTAGACGTAGCTTGAGCCGGGCAGGGCGAGTTCGAGCAGCGCGGCCGCGCGGGCCCGCCGCCGCCCCAGGTCGACGTCGCAGGGCGGCGCGGTGCCGCCGCTCAGCAGCCAGGACTCGCGGTCGGTGCCCGGCGGCAGGCCCAGCGCCGACACCGGGCGCACCACGTCGTGGTTGGACAGCACCCAGGTGGCGACCGTGCCGACGGAGGCGGCGTCGTTCATGCTGGCGTCGATGATCCGGCGGTAGGCGTCGGGGTCCCACGGGCAGAGCAGGAACTCGAAGTTGAACGCCTGGTGCAGCTCGTCGGGGCGCAGGTAGCGGGCGAGCCGGTCGCTGGGCAGCCACGCCTCGGCAACGGCCATGCGCGGCGGGTCGAAGGCGTCGAGCACCCGCCGCCACCCGCGGTAGACGTCGTGCACCCCGGGGCGGTCGAGGTAGGGGTGGTCGGGGTTGGCGGCGACCTCGTCCAGGCCGCTGCCGCCGCCCACCACGTCGCGCAGCGGCGGGCGCAGGTCCTTGACCAGGGCGGAGGCGACGTCGACGCGGAACCCGTCGACGCCCCGCCGGCACCAGAAGCGGAGGATGTCCAGGAACTCGGCGCGCACCCCGGGGTGGTCCCAGTCCAGGTCGGGCTGCTCGGGCGCGAACAGGTGGAGGTACCACTGGCCGTCGGGCACCCGGGTCCAGGCCGGGCCGCCGAACCGGGAGAGCCAGTTGCTGGGCGGCTCCCCGCCGCCGCGGCCCCGGCCGTCGCGGAACACGTAACGGGCGCGCGCCGGGTGGCCCGGGGGCGCCGCCAGCGCCTCCCGGAACCACGGGTGGGCGTCGGAGGTGTGGTTGGGGACGATGTCGATGATGACCCGCAGCCCGTGCCCGTGGGCGGCCGCCACCAGCGCGTCGAAGTCGTCCAGGGTGCCCAGCAGGGGGTCGACGCCGCGGAAGTCGGTGACGTCGTAGCCGCCGTCGGCCATGGGCGAGGGGTAGAAGGGCGACAGCCATACGGCGTCGGCGCCGAGCGCGGCGACGTGGTCGAGCCGGCGGGTGATGCCGGCGAGGTCGCCGACACCGTCGCCGTCGGCGTCGGCGAAGCTGCGCGGGTAGATCTGGTAGATGACGGCGTCGCGCCACCAGGGCTGAGTCATGGGGGTCCTCACCGAGGGCGGAGTCGGGGCGCGCCGGGGTGCGGCCGCGCGCTCACCGTTTCGGGGATGCTAAGCGCGGCGGGTGCGCCCGGCAACGCGCGGCGGGCCGCCCGGGGCGCCCGATACCGCTCCCACCTGCGGTGAGGCGGTGCGGGTGGCCGGAGGCGGCGGTGCCCGACCAGGCCGCCCGGTCCGGCGGTCCGGCGGGGGCCGGTCGGCGGGTGGCGCGGCGCGCGGGTCCCGGCCTGTCGCGCGTCCGGATGGTGGGATAAAGTGCCGTGCGTCACCAAGTACATGGACGTCCAACTAAATGCGGCGTCCGGCGCGGAAGGGGATGCCATGGCCGTGGCGCGCACGCTGCCCACCGACGAGGCCGCCGCCCTGATCGACCTGGTCCGCGACATCGCCGCCAAGGAGATCGCCCCCCGCGCCGCCGCCGACGAGGAGGCCGGCGCCTTCCCGCGCGACGTGTTCGCCCTCCTCGGCGGCGCCGGACTGCTCGGCCTGCCCTACCCCGCGCGCTACGGCGGCGGCGGTCAGCCCTACGAGGTCTACCTCCAGGTGGTCGAGGAGCTCGCCGGCGCCTGGCTGGCCGTCGGCCTCGGCCTCAGCGTGCACACGCTCGCCTGCTACCCCGTCGCCGCCCGCGGCGACGACGCCCAGCGCGACGCCCTGCTGCCCGCCATGCTCGGCGGCGACCTCCTCGGCGCCTACTGCCTCTCCGAGGCCCACTCCGGCTCCGACGCCGCCGCCCTGGCCACCACCGCCCGCGCCGACGGCGGCGGCTACGTGGTCGACGGCGCCAAGGCGTGGATCACCCACGGCGGGGTCGCCGACTTCTACACGCTGTTCGCCCGCACCGGCGGCCCCGGCCGGGACGGGATCTCCTGCCTGCACGTGCCCGCCGACACGCCGGGGGTCGCCGCCGACACCCCCGAGGACAAGATGGGCATGCGGTCCTCGCCCACCGCCGCCGTCCGGTTCGACGGGGCGCGGGTGGACGCCGCCGCCCGGGTGGGCGCCGAGGGGGAGGGGTTCCCCATCGCGCTGGCCGCGCTCGACTCCGGGCGCCTCGGGATCGCCGCGTGCGCCGTGGGGGTCGCCCAGGCGGCGCTCGACCTGGCGGTCGACCACGCCCGGAGCCGCCGGCAGTTCGGCCGCCCTGTCGGCGACTTCCAGGGGATCGGGTTCCTCCTGGCCGACATGGCCACGCGCATCTCGGCGGCGCGGGAACTCTACCTCTCCGCGGCGCGGCTGCGCGACTCCGGCCGCCCCTTCGGCACCCGGGCCGCCATGGCCAAGCTGCTCGCCACCGACGCCGCCATGGCGGTGACCACCGACGCCGTGCAGGTCCTCGGCGGGATGGGCTACACCAGCGACCTCCCGGCCGAACGGCTGATGCGCGAGGCGAAGGTGCTCCAGATCGTCGAGGGCACCAACCAGATCCAGCGGGTGGTCATCGCGCGCGATCTGCTGCGGGGCAGGGACGAAACGCCATGATCATCGACAAAGTTCCCAACGCCCTCGTACTAGCGGATACGAGTTCATAACAGGGTCATGGTCAACCTGTCGTCCCAGATCGTTCACTGGTACGAAATGTGCAAGAGTCAGTGGTGCGCGACACGTGTCGTGCACCACTGTCCTCATTGGTTGAACGTTCAACGGGCGAGAAGCCCGGCAATGGAGCCGGAGGCGAATCGTGGCGAAAGTCCGATTGGCAGGCGTCGGGAAGACATATCCCGACGGAACAAGCGCGGTGAACTCCCTTGATCTCGATATCGCGGACGGGGAGTTCCTCGTCCTAGTAGGGCCCTCGGGCTGCGGAAAGACCACCGCGTTGCGCATGGTGGCCGGCCTGGAGGAGATCTCCTCGGGCACCCTCACGATCGGCGACCGGGTGGTGAACCGCACCCCCGCCCGCGACCGCGACGTCGCCATGGTGTTCCAGAGCTACGCGCTCTACCCGCACCTGTCCGTGCGCGACAACATCGGGTTCGGGCTGCAGCTCCGCAAGGTCGCCAAGTCCGAGATCAACAAGCGCGTCGAGGAAGCGGCGCGCACCCTGGGGCTGTCGGAGCACCTCGACCGCAAGCCCCGCAACCTGTCCGGCGGCCAGCGGCAGCGCGTCGCCATGGGCCGGGCCATCGTCCGCAGCCCCCAGGCGTTCCTCATGGACGAGCCCCTGTCCAACCTCGACGCCAAGCTGCGCGTCCAGATGCGGGCCGAGATCTCCCGCATCCAGCGCGACCTCGGCGTCACCACCATCTACGTCACCCACGACCAGGTCGAGGCCATGACCCTCGGCGACCGGGTGGCCGTGATGAAGAAGGGCGTCCTCCAGCAGGTCGCGGCCCCCCAGGAGCTGTACGACCGGCCGGTCAACCTCTTCGTGGCCGGGTTCATCGGCTCCCCCGCCATGAACCTCCTCCAGGGCCGCCTCGCCGCCGACGGCGACGGCGCCCGCCTCACCCTCGGCGACCAGTACCTCTCGGTCCCCGCGTCGCTACTGGCCGAGCGCCCCCGCCTGCGGGAATATGTGAACCGGGACATCGCCGTGGGCATCCGGCCCGAGGACATGGAGGACGCCGAACTCGGCGACGGTGCCGAGGGCACCGTCCTGACATCGACCACCGAACTGGTCGAAGCGCTCGGTTCCGAGCTGCTCGTCCACTTCACCCTCGGCGCGCCCCCCGTGGTCACCGAGGACACCAAGGAGCTGGCGCGCGACGCCGGCGCCGACAACCTCGACGAGGGCAAGCGCTCCAGCGGCGTCATCGCCCGGTTCAGCCCCCGGTCCCGCACGACGATCGGCGCGGACGTCCGCGTCCGCGTCGACACCGGGCGGCTGTACTTCTTCGATCCCGTCTCGGGCGCGGGTATCTGGGAGGGCCCCGCCCCCGCTCACCAGCAGAAAGAGGAGACCCATGCCTGAGAGCACATGGAGAGGCCGCGGAGCGCTGGCCGTCGCCGCCGCCGGGGCGCTGCTCGCCACCGCCTGCAGCCCCGGTGCCGGGCCGGGCGGAGGGGGCGGTGAGCTGAGCGGCGTCGAGCTGCTCGTCGCCGCCAAGTGGACGGGCGTCGAGCAGGAGAACTTCGAGGAGGTGCTGGCCGCCTTCGAGCAGGAGACCGGCGCGACCGTCTCCTACGAGTCCACCGGTGAGGACACCGGCGCCTACCTCGGCCCCAAGATCGAGGCCGACGAGCCGCCGGACATCGCCATCCTGCCGCAGCCCGGCCTGGTCCAGGAGTACGCCGAGCAGGGCGCCCTGGTGCCCCTGGAGGGCGACGCCGCCACCGCGCTCGACGAGAACTACACCGACTACTGGCGCGAGCTCGGCTCGGTCGAGGGCGAGCCCTACGGCATCCTGCTCAAGGCCGCCCACAAGTCCATCATCTGGTACCGCCCCGACTCCTTCGAGGAGGCCGGGGTCGAGCCCCCCGCCACCTGGGACGACCTCACCGGGCAGACCGCCACCACCCTCTCCGACGCCGGCATCACGCCGTTCTCCATGTGCGGCGCCTCGGGGTGGACCCTCACGGACTGGTTCGAGAACGTCTACCTGTCCGAGGCCGGGCCGGAGAAGTACGACCAGCTCGTCGCGCACGAGATCCCCTGGACCGACGAGAGCGTCGCCGCCACCCTGGAGACCCTCGCCGAGGTCTGGGGCGAGGAGGACCTGCTCAACGGCGGCACCGACGGCGCCGTGCAGACCGACTTCCCCACCTGCGTGACCGACGTGTACGGCCAGGAGAGCGCCGCCATGGTGTTCGAGGCCGACTTCGTCGCGGCCAGCGCCCAGGAGGCCGGTGCCACCGTCGGCGAGGACGCCCTGGCGTTCCCCTTCCCGGCGGTCGGCGAGGAGGCCCCCGTGGTCGTCGGCGGTGACATCGCCGTCGGCATGAGCGAGAACGAGGGCGTGCAGGAGCTGCTCGCCTACCTCGCCTCGCCCGAGGCGCAGACCACCTGGGCCGGCCTGGGCGGCTACCTGTCCGCCAACTCCGCCGTGGAGCCCGAGGCCTACAGCGACGACTTCACCCAGCAGCTCGCGTCCACCATCCAGGAGGCCGGCGACAACGTCCGCTACGACCTCTCGGACCAGGTGCCCAGCCAGTTCGGCGCGACCGAGGGCCGCGGAATGTGGTCCATCCTGCAGGACTTCCTGCGCGACCCGTCCGACCCCGAGGCCGCCGCGGAGGAGCTGGAAGCCGCGGCGTCGGACTCCTAGACGAGAAGTGGAAATCCATGGCGACCACCGGTGAGCCGGCGGCCGTGCCCAGTACCGGCACGCCCGCTCCGGCCACGACCGAGGACGCCACCGCTACCACGGGGTCGGGCCGTCTCGGCCCGCCCCCGTGGCTGGCGCTGGTGTTCCTGCTTCCCGCGCTGCTGTTCCTCGGCGCGTACATGCTCTATCCGATCCTGTTCTCCATCTACCGCAGCCTCTGGGACGCCCTGGGCACCCAGTTCGTCGGTGTGCAGAACTACGTCGAGCTGTTCAGCAACCCCTCGACGTTCATCGCCCTGCGCAACAACGTCATCTGGGTCGTCGTCGCGCCGATCGTCGTCACGATCGCGGGGCTCATCTTCGCGGTGCTCACCGAGCGCATCCGCTGGGCGACGGCCTTCAAGGTCGTCGTCTTCATGCCCATGGCGATCTCCTTCCTCGCCTCGGGCGTGATCTTCCGACTCGTCTACGAGCAGGACCCCGAGCGCGGCCTGGCCAACGCCGTGATCACCACGGTGCAGGACACGTTCGCGCCCTCCGCCGCCTACCCCGACGCCCGGCCGCGACCCGACGCGCCGCTGGCCGAGGCCGAGGGCGGCGGCTTCGAGGTGGAGGGCGAGGTCGCCCCCGGCGACACCGTCCTCATCCCGCTGGTCGGCGTGCAGTCCGACGAACTGCCGGACGACGCCGAGACCGCCGTCGCGGCCGAGGGCGCCGACGGCACCGTCACCGGCACGGTGTGGCTCGACTTCACCCGCGGCGGCGGCGGCGAGGAAGGGGCGATCGACGGCTCCGAGGAGGGGCTGCCGGGGCTGGAGGTGCAGGCCGTCAGCGGCGGCGAGGTCGCCGCGACGACCCTCACCGCCCCCGACGGCACGTTCGCCTTCGAGGACCTCGGCGACGGCTCCTACACGCTCCGCCTGGCGCCGGCGAACTTCACCGAGCCCTACAACGGCGTGACCTGGCTGGGGCCGACCCTCATCACCCCGGCCATCATCGGCGCCTACCTGTGGGTATGGGCCGGGTTCGCGATGGTCCTCATCGCGGCCGGGCTGGCGGGTATCCCGCGCGACGCGCTGGAGGCGGCGCGCGTGGACGGCGCGACCGAGTGGCAGGTGTTCCGCAGGGTCACCGTGCCGCTGCTGTCGCCCGTGCTCATGGTCGTCTTCGTCACGCTGATGATCTACGTGCTGAAGATCTTCGACCTGGTGTTCATCATCGCCCCGGGCTCGGTGCAGCGCGACGCCAACGTGCTGGCCGTGGAGATGTGGCGGGTGTCCTTCGGGGGCGGCAACGACCAGGGGCTGGGCAGCGCGCTCGCGGTGTTCCTGCTGCTGCTGGTCGTGCCCGCGATGATCTTCCAGATCCGACGGTTCCGCCGGGAGAACTCATGAGCACCGCAGTGAAAGACACCGAGGCGCCGCCCGCACCCGGAGCCGGCACGCCGCACCGCTCGGTCGCGTCCCGGATCGTCGGCCGGATCGGGTCGGGCGCGGTCCAGGTCGTACTCCTGCTGATCGGCGTGTTCTGGCTGGTGCCCACCCTCGGGCTGTTCGTCTCCAGCCTGCGCTCGCCGCAGGACAACAGCGCGTCGGGGTGGTGGGCGGTGCTCACCGAGCCCTCCCAGATCACCCTGGAGAACTACGCCAACCTGCTCGACAACGCCGGGTTCGTGTCGTCGTTCTTCAACACCGTGCTCATCACGGTGCCGGCGACGCTGCTGATCGTGGTCATCGGGTCCCTCGCCGCCTACGCGTTCGCGTGGATGGAGTTCCCGGGCCGCGACTGGCTGTTCCTGCTCGTGGTCGGGCTGCTCGTGGTGCCGCTCCAGGTGGCGCTGGTGCCCATCGCGCAGCTCTACGGCGGGGTCGGCATCTACGGGTCGATCCTGGGCGTGGTGCTGTTCCACGTCGGCTACGGCCTGCCGTTCGCCATCTTCCTGCTGCGCAACTTCTTCGCGGCGATCCCCCGGGACCTGCTGGAGGCGGCGCGGATGGACGGCGGCAAGGAGTTCACCATCTTCCGCCGGGTGATCCTGCCGCTGGGCGGGCCGGCCATCGCGTCGCTGGCGATCTTCCAGTTCCTCTGGGTCTGGAACGACCTGCTGGTGGCCATGGTGTTCGCCGACGCGGCCAACCAGCCGATGACGAAGGCGCTGCAGTCGGAGATGCGGCAGTTCGGCGCGAACATCGACGTGATCTCCGCAGGGGCGTTCCTGTCGATGCTGGTGCCGCTGATCGTGTTCTTCGCGTTCCAGCGGTACTTCGTGCAGGGCATGATGGGCGGCGCCGTGAAGTAGCGGCCGCCGCCGTGTAGGGAGCACCCGCCGCACCGGTGTCCGCGGGCGCCCGGTGCGGCGGTGAGGGGCCCGGTCCGATCTCGGACCGGGCCCCTCGCGCGTGCGCGGGCGGGTCAGCCGGTGACGACCGCCGGGGTGTTCTGCGGGTGGCCGATGGCCAGGCCGCTCACCTTGTCGAAGTAGTGCAGCTGGGTGACGTCGACCGCCAGCTTCACCGTGCCGCCGGGGCGGACCTGGCTGCGCGGGTTGACCCGCGCGGTGAACAGCGACTTGTCGCCCGACAGCGGCAGGGCGGCCTCGGCGTCCTCGCCGTCGCCCGCGGCGTCGGCGGCGAGCGCGGCGGCGTCGTCGTGCTTCACGGGCGGGGCGTTGACCGAGAAGATGACGTTGATCTCGGTGCCCAGCTCCTCGGTGACGTCGGCCTTGACGTCCATGGTGGCAGCGTCGTGCGACGACAGGGCCGCGTCCTCGAAGTCGGAGGGGCGGATGCCCAGGATGATCGACCGGCCGATGTGGTCGCGCAGGCCGGGGCGGGCGTCGACGTCGGCGGCCGACACGCGCAGGGCGTGCTCGGCGAACTTCAGCACCGCGCCCTGGCCGTCCTGCTCCAGGTCGGCGTTGATGAAGTTCATGGCGGGCGAGCCGATGAACCCGGCGACGAACAGGTTGATCGGGTTGTCGAACAGGTTCTTCGGCGTGTCGACCTGCTGGAGGCGGCCGTCGCGCAGCACCGCGACGCGGTCGCCCAGGGTCATGGCCTCGATCTGGTCGTGGGTGACGTAGACCGTGGTGACGCCCAGCCGGTCGTGCAGCTGGTTCAGCGAGGCGCGCATCTGCACGCGGAGCTTGGCGTCGAGGTTGGACAGCGGCTCGTCCATGAGGAACGCCTGCGGCTCGCGGACGATCGCGCGGCCCATGGCGACACGCTGGCGCTGGCCGCCGGACAGCGCGGCGGGCTTGCGCTTGAGGTAGGGCTCCAGGCCGAGCATCGCCGCCGCCTCCTTGACCCGCTTCTCGATCTCGGGCTTGGCGATCTTGCGCAGCTTCAAGCCGAAGGCCAGGTTCTGCTCGACCGTCATGTGCGGGTAGAGCGCGTAGTTCTGGAAGACCATGGCGATGTCGCGGTCCTTGGGCGGGCGGTCGTTGACGACCTCGTCACCGATGCGCAGCTCGCCGTCGGTGATCTCCTCCAGTCCGGCGATCATCCGCAGGGCCGTGGACTTGCCGCAGCCGGACGGGCCGACGAGCACCATGAACTCGCCGTCGTTGATCTCCAGATTGAGGCTGTCGACGGCCTTCACGCCGCCGGAGTACACCTTGTCGACCTTGTCGAGGACGATCTTCGCCATGGGGTACGGCTCCCGTGTCACCGCGCCCGCCCGAAGGACCGGACGCTTCGTTCGATGATCGATTCGTTTCGATCTGCTCAGAACATCGAACACCAACGATGGCTTTCTGTCGAGACTCCGGGCGGTTCCGATCCGATCCCGTCCGCCGGCCCCGCGTCGATCGTGACGTTGCCGTGTCATGGAAGCGCTCCCGATTTCCGACAGCGCCACGATCAACGAGGCCGGGGAGGGGCCGGGCATGCGGAGACACCCCCGGCGGCCACGGCGGGCGGGGCCACGGCGCCGGGGGGAACCCCCTGTTTCCCGTCAACCCGCACCGAGGAGGCCCGCGCCAGTGGGACCGCGCGCGTGTGGACGACCGCGCGCGGGGCGGACGGGCGGCTGACTGGCATGTCGCAGGCGGGTGCGTTAGCCTGGCGGCGGTTATCCGGACCCGGCCGCCACCGCGGCCCCGGCGGGTGTGCGCGGCCGCTCCAGAGGCGGCCCGACACGTGGACCGGGGGTTGCGGCGCGGGGCCGTCAGGCTCGGTAATCTACTGCCCAGTCCAGCACTGGACGGACCGGTCGAGCGGTCCGGTCCTTGTCCCTCCGGACGTCGCACCACGCACCAGGTGCGGTCGGAGGTGGGGGAAGGTCCGGGGTTCCGCGACCGGGCGGGGGGTTGGACCCGGAAAAGGCCCGAACATCCAGTAGACAACGGTCTCCGCGCTCGCCGCCGACGAGACGGTGCCGGTCCGAAGGGTGGTCTCGGGCCTTTTCCGCGTCCCCCCATAACCCCCTCCTTCATCACGAGAGCGAGCGTGCGTGGAAGCCGTGGACGCCCCGCCGGACACCGCCGGACCGCGCACCGGCACCACCCCGTCGACCCGACCCGCCGGACCGCCGACCGCCCTGCGGGCGCTCGCCGCCGCCGCCTCCGGCCTCGCCCAGCTGCTCGCCCTGCCGCCCTACGGGCTGTGGTGGCTCGGCCCGCTCAGCGCCGCCCTGCTCGCCTACGCCGTCCTGGGCGCCCGCGCCCGCCGCGCCGCCTGGCTGGGGCTCGTCGCGGGCGCCGCCCTGATGGTCCCGCTGCTGCGCTGGCAGGACGTGTTCGGCGTCGACGTCTGGCTCGTCATCGCCGCCGCCGAGACCGTCTACTACGCGCCCATGGCGATCGCCCTCGCCTGCGTCCTGCGGCTGCCCGGGTGGCCCGTGTGGACCGCCGCCGTGTGGGTGCTCCAGGAGGCCGTGCGCGCCCGGTTCCCCCTCGGGGGCTTCCCGTGGGGCAAGCTCGCCTACGCCCAGCCCGACACGCCGTTCACCGGCTTCGCCGCGTGGGGCTCCTCCGCGCTGGCGACCTTCGCCGTCGCCCTGGCGGGCGGGCTGCTGCTGTGGGGCGTCCTGCGCGTCGCCCGCGCCCCCCGCACCGCCCTGCTGCCCGTCGCGGGCGCCGCCGCCGGGCTGGCCGCCCTCGTGGGCACCGGCGTCGCCGCGCCGGCCGTGGGGGCGCCCCAGACCGACCACACGGCCACCGTCGCCCTCGTCCAGGGCAACGTGCCCGGCGTGGGCCGCATGGACATCCTCGGCGAGCGCATGCAGGTGCTGCGCAACCACGTCGACGGGGTGCACGAGCTCGCCGACCGGGTCGACGCGGGCGAGATCCCTCAGCCCGACCTCGTCGTGCTGCCCGAGAACGCCAGCGACATCGACACCTACACCGACCCCGAGGCCGCCGCGCTGGTCGACGCGGCCGCCCGCGACATCGGCGCTCCGCTGCTCATCGGCGTCACCCGCTACAGCGACGACGGCACCGAGCGGGAGATCCGCTCCGTCGTGTGGGACCCCGAGGACGGGGCGGGCGAGCACTACACCAAGCGCTACCTCGTGCCCTTCGGCGAGTACATCCCGTTCCGCGATTTCTTCACCCGGTTCGTCGCCCGGCTGGAGCAGATCGGCAGCGACGCCGTCCCCGGCACCGAGCCGGGCGCCCTCGACATGGGCGGCACGACCGTGGCGGCCGCGATCTGCTTCGACATCGCCTTCGACGCGCCGGTGCGCGAGTCGGTCGCGGCGGGCGGGCAGCTCATCGTGGTGCCGACCAACAACGCGAACTACAACTTCACCGGCCAGTCCGACCAGCAGCTCGCCATCACGCAGCTGCGCGCGGTCGAGCACGGCCGGCCCGCCGTGGTCGCCTCCACCAGCGGGATCAGCGCCGTGGTCGCGGCCGACGGGTCGGTCGACTACCGCTCGCCCGAGGCCGAGGCGGCCGTGCACACGGCCGAACTGCCCGCGATGACCGGCACCACCCCGGCCACCCGCCTGGGCGCCCTGCCCGAGGCCGCCCTGAGCGCGGTGGCGGCCGTCGCGGTCGGGGCGGCGGTCGTCCTGCGCCGCCGCTCCGCCGCCCGCTCCGCGTCCGCCACGGCGCCCGCTGAGGGGCCGTCGGCCTGACGCCGGAGGCCGCGGCGGGGGAGCGGGCGGCGGGAGCGGCCGCGTGCTGCGGGCCCACCGCCCGCGCACGGGTTCGACGGGGGAGGGGAACGTTCGCGCGCCGCTAGGCGTTCAGCTGTACGGGACCACGCGACACCTAGGGACGGAGCCCATGCCGCTGCTGATCGTTCTCGCGCTGCTGGCGCTGCCCTTCGTCGAGCTGTGGCTGTTGATCCTGGTCGGTCAGCAGATCGGGGTGGCCGGGACCATCGCCGCGCTGTTCGCGCTGAGCGCCATCGGGGTGTTCGTACTCCGCCGGGCCGGCACCAAGGCGTTCCGAGAGGCGGACGCCGCCATGCGCACGGGACAGGCGCCGCGCCGCGACATCATCGACACGCTCATGGTGATGGTCGGCGGCATCCTGTTGATCATCCCGGGCTTCCTCACCGGGCTGCTGGGCGCGCTGATGGCGCTGCCGTTCACCCGGCCGGCGCTGCGCTGGGCGTTCTCCGGCTGGGCCGAGCGGCGCATGAAGCGCATGCGCGAACGCGCCGAGGCCGAGTTCGCCACCCTGGGCGTGCAGGTGCCGGGCCAGCCGCCGGGCGCACCGGGCGGCGGCCGCGTCATCCGGGGCCACATCGTGGACGACGACCCCGACCCCGGCACCACGAACCCGCCGGCCACCCGAGCCTGAGACGGCGAAAGCCCCCGAGGTGTGACCTCGGGGGCTTTCTGGTGCCGCCTACGGAAATGACAAGATCAACCTACAGCTCCTCGACCCCTGCCAAGAACGCCTGCCATGCGTCACCCGGGAACGCCAGATGCCCGGCACCACGGTTCTGCGTGTCCCGGACCTGCACCGCGTTGTCGGCAACGCGCGCCTCTAGGCAGTCTCCACCCGCCGTGCTGTAGCTCGACTTCGCCCACTGGTCATTCATTGGCTTCCTCAATCCATCGACGCGACTTGTCGGGGTCCACGCCCCGCGCCTGCAACGCGTTCGCTACTGCGACGAAACGCGCAACCTCCGCCGGATGATCCACGATCGCGCCACCGACCGCCGACTCAGCGAACACGACGTTCGGCCGGTCCTCCAGCCCGATGAGGCGAAAGGGGCCGACCGCCGCCGCGAGGTGCTGATCCCCCGGCAATACCTGAACCGTCATCGATGCCGATTCTGCCAGGGCTAGGACATGATCCAGCGACCCGGGGTGGATCGAGCGTGCAGAGCGGATGACATGGTCGGGCACGAGGACGCTAATCCTCGGGCCATCGGCTCGCAACAGGTGCTCCTGCCGCCGCATCCGCCGTTCCACAATCGCTTCCACCGCTTCTTCGTTGTCCAAGGGGCGCCCCATACGTACGACCGCGCGCACGTAGTCGGGGGATTGAAGGACGCCCGGCAGTAGGAACGGCTGAACGGCTCGAATCTCGAACGCCCGGTCCTCGACATCCGCCACCTGCTGAAGCCACTCCGGTTCGGCCTGGCGTTTCCGCTGTTCCGCCCACCGGCGAACGAGTAGCCCGCCCGCGCCGAGAGCTTCGTCTAAAGCCTCGATCTGCGCGCGGTGGCCTTTGCGACGTCCAGTGACGAGTGCTGAGATCTGCGACGGCGACCAGCCCACAGCGGATGCAAGCTGAGCCTGGTTCATGCCCGCGATCTCAATTTGTGCCCTCAGTGTTTCTCCGAAAGTCGCCATGAGAGCAAGTGTCTTCGAAGCGGCTACAACAATGCACGGAAACGCCTGATCGCGACGAACATGTAGCGATTAAGGCAGGTCACGGGCGCGTACTCGATGCTGAGCATGACAGAGCCCCGCGACCGTTAGTGGCGGTCCGGGGCCGTGGCCACGCAGCATGGGAGTGCTGATGACAAAGCCGACTGTAGTGCAATCGCGGCGGCGGGTTCGCCCTTTCCTCTGTGATCTGGAGAGGAAACGGCATATCGCCCAAATAGAACGCGCCGCCCTTCTGGTGGCCGGCGTCCGGGCCGCTCTCGTCATCGCGAACGAGGGGTGGTCATGGAGGCGGTGAGCGAACTGTCCGTCTCCGGACTCCAGTGCTGGGCGGAGCGGCACGACCGGCCGGTCCGCGAGGCGCCCGCCGACGCCACCGGCGACGGCGACCGGATCTTCTTCTGCCATCGCGGCCCGCTCACCGTCTTCACCCGCGTCCCGGCCGAGGACCTGCCCGACTTCCGGCTCTGGCAGGCGCGCCGGGCCCGCGCCTTCCTCGCCCGGTTCACCGAGGCCGAGCTGGTGGGCGAGTCCTCGGCCGCCCGGACCTTCCGCACCGGCGAAGAGAGGAGGTGATCGATAGGACCGTTCCGCAGAGTGGGAGATGACGTGGGCGAGCGGCCCCGGGCGGAGAGAACCCGGGGTCGCTCCACGTATGGCGCGGGTCGCCGGTCAGCTCCGGCCGGAGCGGAAGGCGCGGCTCGCCGCCCGGAAGCGATCGGACAGCTTCGGGCGGGCCCCGGTGTTCGCGGACGTGTCGGGTCGCGGCGCGGTCCGGAGTGTCGCGGGGCTCATCCTCGGCCCCTCCGGGGTGGGCCGCTGCGGCGGCGCGGGCTCCGGTGACGCCGCGACCGGGGCGTCCGGCGCCGACACCGCCGGGTCGGCCGCCGGCTCCGGCGTGGCCGCGACCGGGGCCACCGGTTCCGGCGCCGTCTCCGGGGTCGCCGGCTCCGGCACCGCCCTGGCCTGCCTCGCCGGTTCCGGCGCCGCGTCCGTGTCGGTGCGGGCCTCGGCGGCTGTGTCGGCGGCGGGGGCCGGCTCGGGGGCGGGGGCGGTCAGGCCGAGGTAGTCGGCGACGCCCCGGAGGCCGGTCTGCTCGGTCAGCCACGCGCCGAACTCCGCCCGCGCGTCCGGCCTGCGCTCGGCATGGCCGTCCCGCACCTTGAACGCCGTCTCCGCCAGCTCGGCGAAGGTGGCCCGAGCCGACCAGAAGGGGGTGTTGTTCCAGTCGGGCTCCCGGTCGCCGAGGCGGACCCGCGTCATCCGGCTGACCCCCGGCTGGTCGAAGAGCACGCTCCCTGCGTCGGAGTAGGCGACCCGCCCCGCGCGGGGACCCCGGAAGGCGCCCATGGTGTTGTCCAAGGCGCCGAGCCGTCCGGCCTCCTGCTCGAACCGCTCCAGCGTCTCCATGGGCGGGACGGCCACGACCTCTTCCCGGAAGCCCGTCCCCGGCAGGTAGGTGTTCAGCAGCATCCGCTCGGTACCGGGTCGGTAGACCGCCGCCCAATCATGGAGGAAGGGTTGGCCGACGTAGAAGAACATGTCGTAGGAGGGGTCGTGGTGCTCGTCGGACATGGCGTTCCATTCCATGATCGATGCGGTGATGCGCCATGATCCACCAATGGTGGCCCTCACCGCGACCTCGCGGGGCGTCGGCCGCGCCGGCGTCAGCGCCCGCCCCGCGCCGGCTGTGCGGCACGCCGCGCGGGCCGGTGGTGCGACCGGGGGTGAAACACGGGACAATCGGGCCGTGAGCAACGAATCGCGGTGGAACTACCTCATGGACATGGACGGGGTCCTCGTACGCGAGGAGCACCTCGTCCCGGGAGCCGACGCCTTCGTCGCGGAGCTGCGCGACAACGGCATCGGCTTCATGGTGCTGACCAACAACTCGATCTACACCCCGCGCGACCTTCGGGCGCGGCTGCTGCGGACCGGGCTGGACATCCCCGAGGAGTCCATCTGGACCTCGGCGCTGGCCACCGCCCGGTTCCTGGAGGAGCAGCGCCCCAACGGGTCGGCCTACGTCGTGGGGGAGTCGGGGCTGACCACCGCGCTGCACAACATCGGGTACGTGCTGACCGAGCGCGACCCCGACTACGTCGTCCTCGGCGAGACCCGCACCTACAGCTTCGAGGCCATCACCCGCGCCATCCGGCTGGTCGAGGGCGGGGCGCGCTTCATCGCCACCAACCCCGACGAGAAGGGCCCCAGCCGCGAGGGCTCGCTGCCCGCCACCGGCGCGGTGGCGGCGCTGATCGAGCGCGCCACGGGGCACGCCCCCTACTACGTCGGCAAGCCCAACCCGCTGATGATGCGGTCCGCGCTGCGGGCGCTGGGCGCCCACTCCGAGTCGACCCTGATGATCGGCGACCGCATGGACACCGACGTGCGCTCGGGGCTGGAGGCGGGACTGCAGACCGTCCTCGTGCTGTCCGGCATCTCCGGCCGCGAGACCGCCGAGCGGTTCCCCTACCGCCCCACCCGCATCATGGGTTCGGTGGCCGACCTCGTCGGCCGCACGCTCGACCCGTTCGGCGGCGAGGAGCCCGGCGGCACGCCCGGCTGAGCGGGGGAGGCGCGGCCGGGCGCCGACCGCGCCGACCGCGCCGACCGCGCCGACCGCGTCGGCCGTGCTGGCCGCGCCGACCGTGCTGGCCGCGCCGACCCTGGACGCACCGACCCTGGACGCACCGACGCCGGAGGGCGGCGGCCGATAGTCGGCCGCCGCCCTCCGGCGTCGGGTGGGTCAGGCGCTGCGGCGCTGCCGGGCCAGGGCCTGCATGTGCTCCTCCTCCTCGCGGCGGCGGGAGCGGAGGAGTTCGAGCCGCTCGGCGAGGACCTCTTCGAGGTCCTCCATGCTCCGGCGCTCCAGCAGCATGTCCCAGTGGGTGCGCGCGGGCTTGGCCTTCTTCTCCTGCGGCCGCTCGCCGTCGACCATCAGGGCGGTGTCGCCGCAGAACCGGCACTCCCAGTTGCCCGGAATCTCCGCCTCGGTGGCGAAGGTGACGGAGAAGCGATGGCCCCGAGGGCAGTCGTAGGTGACCTCTTGGCGCGGTGCCAGATCGGTGTTGCGGTCGTTCTCGTAGCTGGTCGCCCCGAGTCGTGTGCCGCGAAGTGCTCGCTCGGCCATCGTGTGCGTGCCTCCAGGCGCTCTTGCGGTCTTCGTGGGTGTAACGCGTCAGTCCGTGTCAAGATTCCCCGCACGTCGGTGATCCAACCGTGCGATAATGTTCGGCCATCCGTGACCGGAGCGCGTCGCGCCGCGCTCCGTCCGATCCCTCCCCGCGCCCGCCGGGATTGCGTCGCTCCCGCGTCCGTGCAGGTCAAGCCATTTTTGCGGCCTCTTTGCCGCGTGCTGGCCGAACGAAGGAACGGGCGTATTAGGAAGCCTTCCTCATTGCCTCTTCTTTGAAACAACGGCGGCATATCCTCGGATTCCACTGCGCCCGGCGCGTTCCCCGCAGGGACTCCACGCCATCGCATCGTTACCGCCGACGCGGTCGTGGGGCACCACGTCCGGACGTCGACGTGGACGGCGCGCGGGGAACGGCCTCGCGCGCTCCCACCGGCCCGAGTCGACGCCCGCCAGGGGAGACGTCCGCAGGCGCGGGGCGTCCGCCGCCTTCGCGCTGCCCACGCCGCCCACGCCGCCCACGGCGCCCGGGTCGAAGGCCGCCTGGCATCGGATGGCCTGGACTGGGACTCGGCCCGTATCGGGGGCGGCGCCGTGGCCGTCGTCGGCGCCGGTCCCGCCGTCGTCGCTGACGCGGACAGGCGGATGTCGTTCACCCGGGGGCCCGACCTGCGGCCGGTTCCCGACCGGCCAGGGGACCTCTCCGGCCACCAACCTCTGGTGTTGGGGGCGCCTCCGGCCGGGACCGGCGGCCGGACGGCCTCGCGCCCGCCGGGGGCCTGCCCACCAGGGCGAACGGCCCAACGGCCGACACCGTTCCGTCCGCCCTCACGTGCGCCCCGCCGTCCCGCCGCCGAACGCCTACCCGGAAGCGCGGACGGAGGCGTCCGCCGCCGATCGCCGGCGCCCTGCGGCCGCCGACGGCGCGGGCGGGGTAAAGCCGGTGCGGCACCGGGGGAGATCCCGGCATACTGGCCATATGGGTCTGTTCGGGGTCAGTCAGGTGTTCGTCGGGCGGGAGGAAGAGGCCCGCCTCCTCGCGGAGCACGCGCGGCGGGCCCGCACCGAGGCCGCCGCGACCCTCCTCCTCGGCGGCGAGGCCGGCGTGGGCAAGACCCGGCTGCTGGAGGAGTTCGCCGCCGACTCCGGCAACGGGCTCGTCGCCGCCGGCGGCTGCCTGGAACTCGGCGTCGACGGCCTGCCGTTCGCCCCGTTCGTCACCGTCCTGCGCCGCCTGCTCCGCGACCTCGGCCCCGAGCGGTTCGCCGCCGCAGCGGGCAGCCCGTCCGAGATCGCCCGCCTGCTGCCCGAACTCGGCCCGCCCCCCGAGGAGCGCCCCGAGGCCCGCGGCCGCCTGTTCGAACAGGTCCTGCGGCTGCTGTCCGCCGCCGCCGAACCCGCCGGGCTCACCGTCGTCCTGGACGACCTGCACTGGGCCGACTCCGCCACCCGGCATCTGCTGGTCTTCCTCGTCCGCAACCTCGACACCGCCCGCGTGCAGATGCTCGCCGGATACCGCACCGACGACCTGCGCCCCACCCACCCCCTGCGGCGGCTGCTGCCCGAGCTGGAGCGCCTGCCCGCGGTCACCCACCTCCAACTGCGCCCGCTCACCCCCGAGCAGGTCGCCGCCCAGGCCCGCGCCATCCGCGGCACCGAACTCCCCGCCGAGGAGATGCGGCTGCTCTACGCGCGCACCGCGGGCAACCCGCTGTTCGTGGAGTCCTTCCTGGAGCAGCCCGAGGTCGACGCCTGCGCCGTGCCCGAGCGCCCGCGCGAACTCCTCCTCGGGCCGCTGCGCACCCTGGGCGACGACGCCCGCGAGGTCGCCGCCGTCGTCTCGACCGGCGGCAGCGGGGGGCGGCGCGTCGAGCACCGCCTCCTCGCCCGCGTCGCCGGCCTCGACGAGGACCGGCTGGAGGCCGCCCTGCGGGACCTGGTCGACGCCAACCTGCTGCGCGTCGAGGAGTCCGGGTACCGGTTCCGGCACGCCCTGCTGCGCGAGGCCGTGCACGCCGAGATCCTGCCCGGCCGGCACGCCCGCCTGCACCTCGCCTACGCCACCGCCCTGGAGGAGGACCCCTCCGCCCACCCGGGCGCCGGCGCGGACGCCGAACTCGCCCACCACTACCACGAGGCCCACGAGCGGCCCCGCGCCCTCAGCGCCGCGTGGCGGGCCGCCCGCCGCGCCCACGAGTCCTACGGCTACGACGAGCAACTGCGCATGCTGGAGCGGGTCATCGACCTGTGGGACCAGGTGCCCGACGCCGAGGAGCGCGTCGGCGCCGAACTCGCCGACGTCCTCGAAGAGGCGTCGGAGGCCGCCATCGACAGCGGCGAGACCAGTCGCGGCCTCGCCCTCGCCGAGCAGGGCCTGCGGGTGCTGCCCGACACCGACGACGCCCCCACCGCCACCCGCCGCGCCCTGCTGCTGCGCCGCCGCGGCCAGGCCCGCCGCGACCTGGACGACGGCGACGCACTGGCCGACCTGCGCGCCTCGGCCCGGGTGCTGCCCGCCGACAGCCCGCACCGCCCGTCCGTGCTCGCCACCCTCGCCGGCGAACTCGCGCTGTGGGGCCGCTTCGAGGAGGCGGCCGAGACCGCCGAGACCGCCATGGCCGAGGCCCGCGCCAGCGGCGACGAGGACCTCTACGCCTGCGCCCGGATGCAGCGGGCCTCCATCCGGCGCCCGCCCGGCGGCGCGCACTGGCCGCACACGTCCACCGAGATGCACGCCCGCATCACCCTCGCCTCGATGGACAGCCACCTCGGGCACACCGACCCCGCCCTGCGCGAGATCGAGGCGGTCCTGGAGCGCGCCCGCGCCGTCGGCGACCCCACCACCGAGACCCGCGCCACCGCCCTGCGCGTCGCCCTGCTGTGGGAGGGCGGGCGCGCCGCCGAGGCGGTCGCGACCGGCCGGGCGGGGCTGGAGCGCGCCCGCGACCTCAGCACGGTGCGCACCTTCGGCACCCTGGTCGCCGTCAACCTGGCCGAGGCGCTGTACTACGTGGGCGAGTTCGCCGAGTGCCGCGGCGTCGCCGGGCGCGCCCTGTCGTGGAACCCCATGCTGCTGTACCGGCTCAACCTGCACGCCCGGCGCGGCCTGGCGGCCATCGCCATGGGCGACCTCGACGCCGCCCGCGACGACCAGCGCCGGCAGCGGGACGCCGGGAGCCGCCTCACCCACACCCAGGACGAACTCCCCGCCGCCCTGCTCGACCTCGAACTGGTCCTGGCCGACGCCGACGCCGACGCGGCGGTCCGCACCGCCCGCGCCCTCCTCGACGACGGGCGGGTCGAGACCTGGCCGCCCTACGGCTGGCACGTGCTGGAAGCGGCCGCCCGCGCCCTGCGCGCCGGCCGCGCGGCGGGCGCCGACGGCACCGGGCCGCTCCGCACCGGCATCGCCCGCGCGTACGACCGGATGCGCGCGGTCGGGCCCGCGCAGGCGGCGTTCCGCTCCACCATCCGCGCCCACCTGGCCGACACCGCCACCCCCGACGAGGACCCCGGCGTCGACGCGCGCGCGGCGTGGCGGGCCGCCGTCGCCGACTGGCGCGCCGCCGAGGACCCCTACCAGCGCGCCCGCGCGCTGCTGTACGGCGCCGAGGCCGACGCCGCCGACGGCGACCGGGCGGCCGCCACCGCCGCGGTGCGGGAGGCCGCGGGGCTGGCCGACGGCTGCGGCGCCGCCCCGCTGCGGCTGCGCTGCGCCGACCTGGCGCGGCGGCTGGGCACCACCCTCGACGGCTCCACCCCCGGGGCCGCCGCCGGGCCCGGCGCCCCGCCGGGCGGGCTCACCCCGCGCGAGACCGAGGTGCTGCGGCTGGTCGCCCACGGGCGCACCAACGCCCAGATCGCCGAGAAGCTGTTCATCTCGGCCAAGACGGCGAGCGTGCACGTCTCGAACATCCTCGCCAAGCTCGGCGTCCCCAACCGCGCCACCGCCGCCGCCCGCGCCCGCTCCCTCGGCCTGGACTGACGTCCAACGCTGCCCATCCGCCCCTTGACCTGGACCGCCCGGCGCGCCGACCGCCCCAGGGCCGGCCTCCCGGCCCGCCCGCCCGGCGCCGCCCACCGACCACCCGGGGCCGACCCCTCGGCCACCCCTCCCCGGCGCCGCACACCGACTGGGGCCACGCGGCGCGCCGACCGCCCCTGGGTCGGTTCTTCGGCCCGGCCCTCCGGTGCCGCGCACCGTCCGCCCGCGTCCGGTCTGTCGGTCCGCCCTGCTCGGCGCCGCGCGCCGACCGCCCCTGTGTCGGTGCTTCGGCCCGGCCGCCCGGGGCCGGACCCTCGGACCGCCCTGCCCCCGACGCGTTGGCCGCCACGGGGCGGTGCCTTGGCCCGGCCCGCCCGGCGCGGCGCACCGGCCGCCCCGGGGCCGGTCTGTCGGTCCGCCCGACCCGGCGCCGCCTCCCGGGTCGCCCGCG
>NZ_BCRK01000109.1 GCF_001552555.1 Nocardiopsis trehalosi NBRC 14201
CCCGCCACTACCGCCGCACCCGCGCACCGGCGGGCCCCGGCCGCTCCGCGTGAGCCGGGGCGCCGGGGCGGGGGCGCGCTCCGCGCCCGCTACCCCTCGGAGTCGGGGCCGTCCGGTCCGGGGGCACCGGGGACGTCCGGCCAGCCGTCCGGGAGGACGGCGCCACCGGGTCGGCCCGCCTCCAGCGCGTCCACCAGGCCCTCCGGGCACGGGCCGCGCGCGGGCCGGGCGCCGTCGGTGAACGCCACCCGGTTCGCGGTGAGCACGGCGGCGGTGAACGACACCCCGCCGGTGAGGTCGGCGTCGGCGAAGGAGACCCGGTCGCCGGAGAACTCCGCGCGGTGGAACGTCGCCCGGCCGTCGGCGAACCCCACCCCGCCGAACGAGACCCACTCCCCGGTGAACCGGGCGCCGTCGAACGAGGCGTGCCCGCCCCGGAACCCGGCGCCGCCGAAGGACACCCAGCTCCCGGTGAAGCGCGCGCGGTCGAAGGAGGTCCGGTCGGCGGAGAAGACCGTGCCGTTGAACGACACCTGGTCGCCGGAGAACGCGGCGCCGCCGAAGGACACCCGGGCGCCGGTGAACACCGCGCCGTCGAAGGCGAGGCGGTTGCCGTGGGCGTCGAGGCCGTCGAACGACGTGTGCTCCGCGGAGAACACCGCCCCGTTGAAGGACGTCCGGTTGCCGGCGCACACGGCGCCGAGGAACGTCACCTCGTCGGCCTCGAACACGGCGCCGTCGAAGGAGGTCCGGTCGCCGCCGAACACGGTCCCGTCGAACGCCACCCGGTCGCCCGTGAACACCGCCCGGGCGAACACCACCTCCCCGCTGCCGAAGTCGGCGTTGGCGAAGTCGCCCGTGTCGAACCGGGTCCCGGTGAAGTCGTAGTCGCGGTCGCGCCAGCGGCCGCCGCCTCGCAGGTGGTCCACGATGACGCGGACGACCGTGTGCCGCACCTCGCGCAGCGCGGCGAACTCCAGGGCCGCCGCGTGCTGCCGGTCCCGCGCGTCGGGGTCGGCGCCCGGGTAGGGCTCGGGCGGCGCGGGGGCGTACGGCATGCGCAGGTAGGCGCAGAGCACGTCGACCACCATCTGCACCAGGTCCTCGCGGCCCTCGGGAGCGTCGTCGGCGAGGCGGGCCAGGGCGTGCACGGCGCCGAGGCGCACCGCGGCGTGCTCGCTGCCGAGGTTGGTGTAGGCGTCGGTGAAGCGCTCGTTGAACAGCCGGGTGTCCTCGCGGGCGGCGGCGACCTCGGCGCGCGCGTCCTCGGCCTCGGTGGTGCGCTGGCGGCGGTAGCCGATGACGAGGAACGCCACCCCGCCGAGCCCGGCGACCACGGCGAAGGCCCGGGTGGTGATCTGGTCGAGCGCGCGCGGGGTCAGGTGGTCCGGCGGGTTCCACCCCGGGGCGCCCAGGAGCCACCACGCCCCGGCGGTGAGGGCGGCGATCACCAGGGCGGCCACGGCCCACGCCCCCGCGATCACCCAGGCCAGGCCGACGGGTTCCCCGCCGCGGGAGCGGCGCAGCCGCACCAGCCCCGCGGTCGCCGCCGCGCCGGCCGCCAGGCACACGGCGGCGGCCGCCGCCCGCCCGGACGGCGCCGCCCCGAGGCCGAGCAGCCCCCACACCCGCCCGGCCAGCGGCCACACCGCGACCGCGATCCCGGCCACGGAGGCCGCGAGGACGCCGAGGAGGACGCCGCGCGAGCCGGTCAGGGCCCGGAGCGGACCGGCGATCGGCCCGCGCGCCCGCGCGGGAGGGGGATCGGAGGCGCCGGGGGATGCCATGGGGGCCACGGTAGCGGCCGGCACCGCCCACCGCGACGGGCCGTCCGGCCGTGGGGGAGGGGCGGCCGCGCCCTACGCGGCAGCGGGGGCGCGTACCGGCGCGGGTCCCGAGCGGGACCGGTGCGACGCGGCTCCGGTCGGCGCCGCGCCGCCCCCGCCCCGCTGCCGCGCGTCCGTGCGCGGCGGCGCAGGCGGCCCCGCTCCACCGCAGGTCCCGAACGGGGCCGCCGTGTGCCCGCCGGGGGGTCGGCCCCGTTCGGGCCCTGCGGCCTGGAATAGGGTCGCGACGTGGGCGGTGCGCGGCGGTGCCGCCCGGGGGAGCCCGGGGGAGCCGATCGCCGCGCCGTGCCGCCGCACCCGTACACGAGGTCGAGGAGAGGCATGACGACGACAGGGGCAGAGGGCAACGGACTGCGGCTGACCGCCAAGGTGTTCGCCGACATCGAGCAGCGCGACCGCCACGAGCCCGAGTTCCGCCAGGCCGTGCACGAGGTGCTGGAGTCGCTGGAACCCGCCCTCGAACGGCACGGCGAGTACCTCGACGGGCGCGTCCTGGAGCGGCTGTGCGAGCCGGAGCGGCAGATCATCTTCCGCGTGCCCTGGACCGACGACAAAGGCGACATCCAGGTCAACCGGGGCTTCCGCGTCGAGTTCAACTCGGCGCTGGGCCCGTACAAGGGCGGGCTGCGGTTCCACCCCTCGGTCAACCTCGGCATCGTCAAGTTCCTCGGCTTCGAGCAGACGCTGAAGAACGCGCTCACCGGGCTGCCCATCGGCGGCGGCAAGGGCGGGTCCGACTTCGACCCCAAGGGGCGGTCGGACGCGGAGATCATGCGCTTCTGCCAGTCGTTCATGACCGAGCTGCACCGCCACATCGGTGAGTACACCGACGTCCCGGCGGGTGACATCGGGGTCGGCCGGCGCGAGATCGGCTACCTGTTCGGCCAGTACAAGCGAATCACCAACCGGTACGAGTCGGGCGTCATCACCGGCAAGGGGCTGAACTGGGGCGGCTCCCAGGTGCGGGTCGAGGCCACCGGCTACGGCACCGTCTACTTCGTGGACGAGATGCTGCGCGTGCGCGGCGAGGGGTTCGGCGGCAAGCGGGTCGTCATCTCCGGTTCGGGCAACGTCGCCGTCTACGCCGCGCAGAAGGCCGCCGAGCTGGGCGGGACCGTCGTCGCGATGTCGGACTCCGCCGGGTACGTGGTCGACGAGTCCGGCATCGACCTCGACCTGGTCCGCGAGATCAAGGAGACGCGGGCCGGCCGCATCAAGGAGTACGCCGACCGCACCACCCGCGCCCACTACGTGGCCGACGGCACCATCTGGGACGTCGCGTGCGACATCGCGCTGCCGTGCGCCACCCAGAACGAACTGGACGGGCGCTCGGCCGCGACGCTGCTGCGCAACGGCGTCATCGCGGTCGGCGAGGGGGCCAACATGCCGGCCACCCCCGACGCGGTCAAGGTCTTCCTCGACTCCGGGGTGGCGTTCGGCCCGGGCAAGGCGGCCAACGCGGGCGGCGTCGCCACCTCGGGCCTGGAGATGCAGCAGAACGCGTCCCGCGACTCCTGGCACTTCGACTACACCGACAAGCGGCTGGCCGAGATCATGGCCGACATCCACGCGATGTGCCGCGAGACCGCCGCCGCCTACGGCGCGCCCGGCAACTACGTGCTGGGCGCCAACATCGCCGGCTTCATCAAGGTCGCCGACACCATGCGCGACCTCGGCGTCATCTGACCCCACCGCCCGGCCCCGCCGGGTGACCAGGTCCGTGTCGACGCGGTGATCGGCGGCTCCAGCGCCGCCGATCACCGCCTCCCGCCGCGCCCGTGAGTCGGCCCTCCGCACCCGGGCCGACCGGCGAGAGCGGCGTCTCCGCGCCCAGGCGACGGCGTCGAATGATGCAAGAGCCGGGACGCCCGCTGGATCACGGCCTGACGCGGTCGTCGGTGAGGATGCCGTAAACGTAGGACGGCCCTTGCACGAGATCGCGGATCTGCCCCGGGCCTTTCAGCGGCATGAGCTTGTACACTTCGGCGAAAGCGTCGCGGGAGATGGTGCGATTCGTGTTGCCGAGGTGCACCCGGCCATTGCGGACGGTGTACGAGAATTCGATTCCGGTCACGGTGGTGAAGACCTCGTCGGCACAGGACTCGATGTTGCGCCAGACGCCGTCGAAGTCGGACATGCCGCCTCCAGTTTGATTCCCCGGTACCCGGGATGCCGATCATGAACACCACCGCCTGCCGTACGTCCAGCGGAGGAGATGTGCTCCCGCCTTCGAGTTGTCGAGGGCCTTGTCGCGGGAACTTCGCTTCGTATTCTCGCACCCCGCAGAGCCCCCCGCCCGGTGGCCGATATCGCGGGCGCCCCGGTCGGCGATCAAGACGAGCGCGGTGCGCGGATGGCCTCTCGGTAACGGCTGATCCGGAAAGGGCGCTACCTTCCGTCCAGCCGACGGAGGACCGAAGCGAGAGGTCCCCGGTAGATCGTGCCGCACCCCGTCACCGTCCCTTCGAACGGCCCCGGACCGTTCCTCAGGCGACTGACGTAGTTCTCGGGCAGAAGGACCCGGTCACCGATCTCCAGCGGTGCCTCACCGCGCCGGCGGTAGGCGTAACCGCCGACATCCACGATCTGGTCACCGCCCGCTTCACGGACACGCGTCTCCCCGTCGAGTCGTTGGCGGAGCCCCTCCACCTGCCGTTCGAGCGACGAGATACGGGCCTCCGAGGCGGCGGCGGAGGATTTGCGGCCGGCCTCATACCCTTCCCGGTAGCCCGTCCGGTGGGCGTCGGCAACGGCTCGTTCCTGTTGGGTGATGTGCATTCCGCACGCGACGTCCGAACCATATAACCGGACCTTGCAGGGGCGACCTGATCTGGTGGGACGGCCACAGGTGCGTGCACGGCCGCTGTCCATCCGGCACTCCATGGTGAAGGGAAGGAACGTGAGGGGATGATGAGTATGATCTCTCTCGGGTGGGAGGTCGGCAATTGCCTTGTGAGAGATGTGGTATTGCCGGGGCGGCCCTCCTGCGGCTCGGGCATTCGAGGTCGCGTGCCCTCGGCGAAGGCGGTTCCATCCCGTCCGCCGTGGCATGGATTCTGGCGGCCGCGCGGATTGACCGCGTCGCGGTACAGGGTGCTGTTCGCGGATGTCCATCGGCATGACCGGCCGTACCAGGCTCGGTCGAGCGCTTCGCCTCACCGGGCGGCGGCAGCGGCGGCTCGGGGAGGCGGGGATGCGCGCTCCTCATCGCGGCGGTGGCCGGATTCGGCGCGGTGGTCGCCGACGCCCCTTCCCGACTGGCCGGGTGAGGTATCCGGTGACTCCGTGAGCGTCCGCCCGTGATCTCGTCCGACCTGTACCAGGTGCGCCTTCGGCGCCACCTCGCTACAGGTGGGTCCGCCTGCGTGAGCGGCGGTCCCGCCCGGACGGGCGGGACCGCCCGGGGTCAGGCTCCCGTGGTCGGGGCGGGTGGGCGCAGGGTGGAGGCCTCGGTGGCGAGGCGGGTGATGCGGGGCCAGTCGCCGTCGCGGACGGCGTCCGGCGGGGTGAGCCAGCTCCCGCCGACGCAGGCCACGTTGGGCAGCGCCAGGTAGTCGGCGGCCCCCGCCGCCGTCACGCCCCCCGTCGGGCAGAACACGACGTCGGGCAGCGGGCCGGCGACCGCGGCGAGGAAGGCCGGGCCCAGCGCCGAGGCGGGGAACGCCTTCTGCGCGAGGAAGCCGTGCTCCCGGGCGGCCATCACCTCGCCGACGGTGGCCGCGCCGGGCAGCGCGGCGGCCCCCGCTCGGGCGAGGTGCCCCAGCAGGTCCGGCGTCGCGCCCGGGGTCACCAGGAACGCGGCCCCGGCGTCGGTCGCGGCGTCCGCCTGCCGCGCGTCGAGGACCGTCCCGGCCCCCACGAGCATGTCCGGGACCTCCCGGGCCACCGCGCGCACCGCTGCCAGGCCGGCGGGGGTGCGCAGGGTGATCTCGACGACCCCGATGCCGCCCGCCAGCAGCGCCTCGGCCAGGGGCACCGCCCGGCCGGGGTCGGTCACCGTGACGACGGGGATGACGGGGGAGCGGTGCAGGACGTCCGACACGTGCGTCAACGCGCGATCTCCTTCGCGAGGGCGCGGGCATCCCCGGCGCCGATGGCCTCGTACCAGTGGGTCACCAGCCCGGCGAGGACGCCGTCGGCGGCCTGCTCCGGCGGGAAGGGGCCGACCCGCAGCAAGGCGGCGACCACGTCCGCCGCCCGCCCCGACGCGGGCAGCGCCCCGGCCAGGGCGTCGGCCATCGGGTCCTCGACACCGGGGCCCGAGGCGGCGACGTGGCGCATCCACGCCGCGACGGCCAGCGCGGCGAAGCGGGGCTCGCCGCCCCCTTCCCGGACGGCGCGGATCGTGGGCAGGAGCCGGGGCCCGACCTTCTGCGTGCCGTCGGCGGCGACCTTCCGCGTGGTGTGGCCGAGGGCCGGGTTGGCGAACCGGCGCAGCACCGACTCCGCGTAGGCGGGGCCGTCGAGCCCGTCGGGCAGGTCCAGCGCCGGCAGCGCCTCCTCGTGCAGGAGGCGGCGCACGGCGGTGGCGGCGGCCGGGTCCGCCGCGCTCGCGGCGATGGTGGCGTGGCCGAGCGCCGACCCGAGGTAGGCGAGCAGCGAGTGGCCGGCGTTGAGGACGCGGAGCTTGGCCTCCTCCCAGGGCCGGACGTCGCGGGCGAGCAGCGCCCCGGCGTCCTCCCACCGGGGCCGCTCCGCCGCGAAGCGGTCCTCCACGACCCACTGCCGGAACGGCTCGGCGGTGACGGCGGCCTCGTCGCGCAGCCCGAGCGCGGCGGCCGCCGCGTCGACGTCCTCGGCGGTGGGCGCCGGGACCATCCGGTCCACCATCGTGTCGGGGAAGGCGGCCGAACGCTCGATCCAGGCCCGCAGCCGGTCGCCCTCGCCGCCGGGCAGGGCGTCGGCGAAGTCCGCGACCAGGGCTGCCGTGCGGTCCCCGTTGCCGGACAGGTTGTCGCAGGAGACCACGGTGACCGGCCCGGCGTCGCGGAGCATGCGCAGCTGGAGGCCGCGCGCGATCCGGCCGACGGTCGTGAGCGGGGGAGCGCCGGCCAGGTCGGCGCGCACCGCCGGGTCGCGGGTGTCCAGCCGCCCGGACAGCGGGTCGGCGTGGTAGCCCTTCTCCGTGACGGTGATCGTGACGACGCGGGTGCGCGGGTCGGCGATCCGCGCCACCACGGCCTCGGGGTCGCGCGGCCCGGCGAGGACCTCGGTGACGGCGGAGACCACGCGCGGCGCGCCGCCGCCGTCCGGCCCGCGCTCGGTGACCGTGAACAGCCCGCCCTGCGGCGCCAACCGCTCCCACACGTCCGCCGAGCGCCCGGTCACCGCGGCGATGCCCCACGCGGTGTCGCCGGACGCGAGCATGGCGTCCTCGGTGTAGACGGCGGTGTGGGCGCGGAAGAAGGCCCCCGCGCCGAGGTGCACGACGCCGGTGCGCAGCGCGGTGCGGTCCAGGGCGGGGGCGCGCCCCGCCCGGCCGAGAGCGGCGGGGTCGAGCCGGGTCATCGGTCCCCTCCCGCCCGCGCGGCGTGCGCCGCGTGCGCCCGCGCCTGCTCCAGGGTGGGCAGCAGCCCCGTCCCGCCGCGCCCGCCGACGCTGAGGCTGGCGACGGCGGCGGCGAGCCGGGCCGCCTCCGCGAACGGGTCGCCCAGGACCAGGCGCGCCGTCAGCGTCCCCAGGAAGGCGTCGCCGGCGCCGGTCTGGTCGACCACGGCCGGGGCGGGGACCGCGTCGATCCAGGTCTCCTCGTCCGCCGTGGCCAGCTGGACGCCCTCGGCGCCGCAGGTCACGGCCACCCTCCGGGCGCCCGCGGCCAGCAGGCGGCGGGCGGCGCCGAGCGGCGTCGCGCTGCCGAGCAGGGCCGCGGTCTCGCCCGGGTGCGAGGGGGTGACCAGGTCGGCCAGCGGGGCGAGTTCGGACAGCACCGCCGCCGCGGCCTCGGCCGTCGCCAGGCTCGGCCGGTGGTTGGGGTCGAACACGAACCGGCGGGCGAGGCGGGCCGCCGTCAGCACCGCCGCGTGCGCGCTCTCCGATACGGCGCAGGCGATCCCCGAGGCCGCCACGGCGCCGGCCGAGGACAGCGCGGACCGGTCCAGGTCCTCCGGTGCCAGCGTCGAGCCGGCGCTGTGCCGACGGGCGTAGGCGAACGCCCGCTCGCCCTCGGGGTCGCTGTGTACCAGGTAGACGCCCTGCTGCCCCGGGCGGAAGCGCAGGAGATCGGTGGAGACGCCCAGTTCGGCGACGCGGTCGGCGACCGCCGCACCCAGGGCGTCGTCGGTGAGGACCGCGGTCAGGCCGACCCGGGCGCCGGCCCGCGCCGCCGCAGCGGCGACGTTGAGGGCGTCGCCGGAGATCCCGATGCGGGCCGGGACCCCCTGGGCCACGGGCTGGTCGGTGGCCACCTCCAGCAGGACCTCGCCCAAGACGACGACGTCGAATGCGTTCGCGCTCACCAGTCGTGCACCGTTCCGTCGAGCCGGCGGTTGACCGGCAGGTACTTGGGGTCGTAGGGGTGGCGGGCGGCCGCCTCCTCGTCGAACTCCACACCCAGCCCGGGGGCGTTCCCGGGGTGCATGTGGCCGTCGGCGTAGGTGTAGGAGGTGCGGAAGACCTCCGCGTGGGGGCCGGTGTGCCCCATGTACTCCTGGACGCCGAAGTTCGGGATGCTCAGGTCGACGTGCAGGGCCGCGGCCATGGCCACCGGCGACAGGTCGCCGGCGCCGTGCGAGCCCGACCGCACCCCGTACAGCTCCGCCAGCGCGAACACGCGGCGCAGGTGGGTGATGCCGCCCGTGTGCGAGACCGAGGTGCGGACGTAGTCGATCAGCCGCTCGGTGATGAGCTGCTGGCAGTCCCAGATCGAGTTGAACACCTCGCCCACCGCGATGGGGGTGGTGGTGTGCTGCCGGATCAGCCGGAACGCCGACTGGTCCTCGGCGGGGGTGGGGTCCTCCATCCAGAACGGGCGGTAGGGCTCCAGCGCGGCGCCGAGGCGGCCCGCCTCGATCGGGGTGAGCCGGTGGTGGACGTCGTGCAGCAGGTGCACGCCGTAGCCGAAGTGCTCGCGGACGTGCCGCAGCATGGCCGGGGCGAAGTCGAGGTAGAGCGAGGTCTCCCAGGCGTCCTCCTGGGGCCGGTTGCCGCTCGCGGGCTCGTACACCCGGCCGTCGGCGGGCGCGATGCCGTAGGTGCGGCTCAGGCCGGGCACCGCGGCCTGCACCCGGATCGCCCGGTACCCCTGGTCGAGGTGGCGCTGGACGTCCTCGGCGAGGTCGTCCAGCGTGCTCCCGCTGGCGTGGCCGTAGACCATGACGCCCTCGCGGGCGGCGCCGCCGAGCAGCTGGTAGACCGGCATGCCCGCGGTCTTGCCCTTGATGTCCCACAGCGCCACGTCGACGGCGGCGATCGCGGTCATGGTGACCGGGCCGCGCCGCCAGTACGCGCCCTTGTAGAGGTACTGCCAGGTGTCCTCGATGCGGCGCGCGTCGCGGCCGATGAGCAGCGGGCACAGGTGGTCGCGCAGGTAGGCGGCGACCGCGAGTTCGCGCCCGTTCAGCGTGGCGTCGCCGACGCCGGTGACGCCGTCCTCGGTCTCCACGACCAGCGTCACGTAGTTGCGGCCGGGTGAGGAGACGACGACGCGCGCGTCCGTGATCTTCACAGCAGGCCCTTCCTGGGGCTGTCGGGGCTGTCGGGGCTGTCGGGGCGGCCGGGGGCGGGGTCGGCGGGGCCGAAGCGCAGCATGACCTTGGCGGCCCCGGAGGCGGGGTCGGCGGCCACGCGCATCGCCTCCTCGGCGCGCTCCACGGGGAAGGTGTGGGTGATCAGCGGGCCGACGTCGAGCCCGTCCGCCAGCGCCGCGAGGGCGTCGTCGATCTCGTCCACGAAGCGGTAGGAGCCCTTCCACACGATCTCGCGGGTGACGAGGTCGCCCAGCGCGGCGGGGGCCTCCGTCCCGGGCAGGTTGCCCACCTGGACGACGGTCCCGCCCCGGGCGGTCGAGCGCAGCACGGCGCCCAGCGCCCCCGCGGCCCCGGACGCCTCGATGACGATCTCGGCGTCCTCGGGCAGCGGTTCGCCCCGGGAGACGTCGCGGACGGCGTCGGCGCCCATGGCGCGGGCGACCGCCAGCGCGGCCGGGTCGATGTCGGCGACGGTGACCTCGGCGGCCCCGGCGCGCTTGAGGCCGGCGGCCACGAGGCAGCCGATGGGGCCGGCCCCGTTCACGGTCACCGCCCGCCCGGCGACGTCGCCCGCGCGCGCCACCGCGTGCAGGGCGACGGCGAGCGGCTCGGCCAGGGCGCCCTCGCGGGTGCCCACCCCGTCGGGGAGCGGACGCAGCATGTCGGCGCGCACCGCGCGGAGTTCGCTGAAGCCCCCGTCGGTGTGCGGGTGGAACGCGGCCGACCCGAAGTAGCGCACGCGCGGGTACAGGTTGGTGCGCCCGGCCAGCCGGTCGGGCAGCGGGTCGTCGCCCACGGGTTCGGCCGGGTGGACGGTGACGGCCCGGCCGACGCCGACCCCGCTCACCCCGGGCCCGACCCGGACGACGCGGCCGGCGATCTCGTGGCCGAGGACCAGGGGGTCGCGCAGGACCGCGGTGCCGGAGCGCCCGTGGCGCCAGTAGGCGAGGTCGGATCCGCAGATCCCGCCCCATTCGACGGCGACGACGACGTGGCCTTCGGCGGCGGCGGGGTCGGGGCGCTCCTCGACCCGCAGGTCACCGGCCGCGTGCACGGTGACGGCTCTCATACGGCGTCCTCCAGACGGACCAGGTCGCGTCCCCGCACCTCGGGCATCGCGATGGTGGAGATCAGGGTGATGAGCGAGTACACGACGATCATCGCCGCGAGGGGCCACCAGTGCCCGGTCGCCGCGGTGAGTGTCGCGGCGAGGACCGGGCCGATGGCCGTGGCGAGGACCCCGCCGACCTCCTTGGCCAGGGCGAGCTGGGTGAAGCGGGTGCGGGCGCCGAACAGCTCGGCCATGGTGACGCTCTCCACCGAGAACAGCCCGAGGACCGACAGGTTGAGGCCGACGACCATCGCGACGGTCACCAGGACGGTGTCGCCGGACTCGATCATGAGCATCATCGGCACGGCGAACAGGATGCTGCCGACGGTCAGCACGGTGTAGAGGGGGCGGCGGCCGAAGCGGTCGCCGAGGACGCCCACGAGCGGGACGGTGACGAACCCGAGCAGCGACCCGTAGACGATCGCGGTGGTGCCCACCGCGTCGTCCAGCAGCAGGGTGGCGCTGAGGTAGCCGACGAGGAACGTCTGCACCAGGCCCGAATTGCCCGCCTGGCCGAAGCGGAGCCCGAGGGCGATCAGGAAGGCGCGGCCCTTGCGCTGGCGCAGGGCGGCCTCCAGGGTGCTCCGCTCCTCCTCCGCCGCCGCGGCGGCGGCCAGCTCCTCCCGGGACAGGGCGACCCCGTCGACGGTGTCCTCGCGCTGCTCGAAGACCGGGCTCTCCTTGACGGAGTAGCGGATCCACAAGGCGAGCAGCAGCAGAAGGAAGCTGGCCAGGAACGGAATGCGCCACCCCCAGGACAGCAGGTCGTCCTCCGGCAGGGCGAACACCAGCACCGCCCACACCGCCGACGCGCCCAGGGTGCCGGAGTTGGTGCCCAGGCAGACGAGGGAGGCGATGAAGCCGCGCCGCCGGGCCGGGGCGTACTCCGCGAGCATGACCGTCGCGCCCGCGAGCTCGGCGCCCGCGCCGAAGCCCTGCGCCAGCCGCAGCGCCACCAGCATGATCGGGGCGAGCAGGCCCACCTGCTGGTAGGTCGGCAGCGCGCCGATCAGGGTGGTGGACACCCCCATCAGGGCGATGGTGATGAACAGGACCTTCTTCGGGCCGAGGCGGTCGCCCATGCGGCCGAAGTAGACGGCGCCGGCGAGGCGGGCCACGTAGCCGACACCGTAGGTGCCCATGGCCGCGATCAGGCCGATCGCCGGGTTGAGGTCGGGGAAGAAGATCCGGTTGAACACCAGGGCGGCGGCCAGGGAGTAGAGCTGGAAGTCCATGAACTCCATGGCGCTGCCCAGCCAGCCCGACACCGCGGCCTTGGTCAGGTCACGGGTGCTGCGCTCGCCCTGCCGCGCGGGGCGGGAGGGAGCCTGTTCGGTCATCGGAGGGTCCTTCGTCGGGGGCTTCGACCTGCGGCGTCACGGCAGGGAAACCGGTGGTCAACGTCGTGGCAACTTGCATACAAGCACTGATATACCAGTCGGGTCAATGCCGGTAGAATCCCGGCATGGCTGACGACACCCGTTCCGAGGGCCCCCCGCCGTCCGCGCGGGACCGCGCCCTCGACACCCTCCGTCGCGCGGTCATCACCCTCGAACTCAAGCCGGGGGCGCCCCTGTCCGAGAACGAACTCGCCACCCGGCTCGCGGTCAGCCGCACCCCCGTGCGCGAGAGCCTGCTCCTGCTGCGCGAGGAGGGCCTGGTCGAGGTCTATCCGCAGGTGGGCAGCTTCGTCTCGCTGGTCGACCCCGAACGGGTCGGCCAGGCGCAGTTCATCCGCGAGGCGATCGAGTGCACCTCCCTCGCCCAGGCCGAGCCCCCGTTCTCGCCCGAGCACGTCGCCGACCTGCGGACCGCCCTGCTCGCCCAGCGCGACGCCGACGCCGCGGGTGACCACGACCGCTTCTTCGCCCTCGATGAGGAGTTCCACCGGGCCCTGCTCGCGCTGGCCGGCCGCGAGAGCGCCTGGCGCACGGTGAACGCCGCGAAGGCCCACCTCGACCGGGCGCGGCGGCTCAGCCTGATCGACACCCGCCCCATGGGCGAGCTCATCGAGCAGCACACCCGCGTGGTCGACGCCATCGAGGCGGGCGACCCCGCCGCCGCGGTCGACGCCCTCCGCTCCCACCTCCGCGCCGTGTTCGACGACGTCGAACGCATCCGCGCCGCCACCCCGGAGTACTTCACCGACGGCCGCCCCCAGCGCCCGGTCCGCCGCACGGTCACGTCGTTGAAGTGACCACCGGGGGCGTGCCTCCTTTGCTCGCATGTTGCGTACGCACGCATCCCGCAAGCTGATTTGCGGCGCACGCATAACTGGCCCGAGTGCCCGGAAAGCGTGCGACACGCCGTGCGAAATGCTCGAACGCGAAGAGACCGAGCATACGAATGTATGCGTGTACGCAGATCTGTCGGTAGAATGTGCGATGTATGCAACATCTGCGCGAGTTGCGTACGCACGCAATGAGGGCGGAGGGCTCGCATGTTGTCGGAGCAGCGAGTGCGAACCCTCCGCCTGCCAGGGGCCCTGGTAGGGGTCGCTACCCCCTACCGGGGCCTCCATCTTGGATCCACCGGAAGACGAACCGTATGGCCGCGAGCACGGTCGATATGCTGCTCACCACGGCCCGGGGAACCCAGCTCGGCCAGCGGCCATGCGGGCAATCCCCGTCTCGGCACCGCTTCATGGGGACCACCTCCCCCGGGGTGACCGGATCGGCCGACGCCGACCTGATGGCGATCGACCCCATGGGATCGCCGATCGCCCCCGGAATAGGACGTGACCAATCTACGGCTGGATACAGGGTGCAGCGTCATCGGTCATGCCTTCCCCGTGAATGCTCCACCATTAGATCCTCTGCATGCCCTCGGAGATACCCGTTGATATGGGCATGCGCTGCATTGCCGACGCCCATATCTTCGCGAGTTCCCGGTAGGGAGCACGGATGAGCTTGCCGTAGGGTCGCGAGAACGGTCTTGGTGGGTGGATTCTAGGGTCGCGACGGCCATTGGCCGTGCGGAGCCTGAGAGATGCGGCCGATCTATGTGCGGCGCCTGTTCGGTACGCGATGCGGCGACGCCCGGCGGGGGTAGCCCGGAAATGCGGAAGCGACCCGGAGACGTGGTCTCCGGGCCGCTTCGGGCTGGTGGGCGATACAGGATTCGAACCTGTGACCTCTACCGTGTCAAGGTAGCGCTCTAACCAACTGAGCTAACCGCCCGGGGTGGTACGTGGAGGTGGAGACGGGATTCGAACCCGTGTAGACGGCTTTGCAGGCCGCTGCCTCGCCTCTCGGCCACTCCACCGGACTCGTGCGGGGGAGTCGACGGCCCCCGTGATGTCTCCGAGCGGACGACGGGATTCGAACCCGCGACCCTCACCTTGGCAAGGTGATGCTCTACCAGCTGAGCCACGTCCGCGTGCCGTCCGGATCGGGGCTGGCGGCTGGCCGGGCCCGTCTCCGTCCTGACAGGAAGAACTCTATCGGAAAGTCAGCAGACGGCAAATCCGGCGGGAGGTCCGTGCGAACGGCGCGTGGCGTGACATTGTATACAAGAGACAGTGCGGGTCCGCGGGGACGTCGGCTCGATCCTGAGGAGTGCGATGGTCGGGTGCCAGGACACGGCGACGCCGTGGGCGTGTGCGAGCGCGGCAGCGCGTGAGCTGGGCAAGCGGGCGCGGCGCCCGGCGGGCGCGGACGTGCCGCTGGCCGCCGCCGTGGGCGCCGCGCTCGCCCGCGACCTGACCGCGCTGGTCGGGGTGCCCCCCTACGACGCCGCCGCCATGGACGGCTACGCGGTCGCCGGGCCCGGCCCCTGGGCCGTCCGCGGTCGCGTCCTCGCCGGCGGCAGCCCCGCCGCCCCGCTCGCCGACGGCCAGGCCGTGGAGATCGCCACCGGGGCCCGGGTCCCCGAGGGCGCCACCGCCGTCCTGCCCTACGAGCTGGCGCGGCGCGACGGCGACCGGGTGGCCGGCGGCATCGACCCCGGCCGCCATGTGCGCCGCTCCGGTGAGGACACCGCGCCCGGCACGGTCGTGCTCCCCGAGGGCGCGGTGGTCACCGCCGCCGCCGTCGGCCTGGCGGCGAGCCTCGGGCACGACACCCTGCCGGTGCGGCGGCCGCGCGTGGCCGCGTTCATCACCGGCGACGAGATCGCCCTCTCCGGCCGCCCCGGCCCCGGGCAGGTGCGCGACGCGGTCGGCCCCGCCCTGCCCGCCGTCGCCGCGTGGTGCGGTGCGGCGCTCGACCCGCCCCGCAGTGTCGCCGACGGGTTCGCCGACATGGTGGCCGCCGTCGGCGCGGCCGCCGCCGACCCGGGCGTGGACGCCATCGCCGTGTGCGGCGCGTCCTCCAAGGGGCCCGTCGACCACCTGCGCGGCGCCCTCGCCGAACTCGGCGCGGTGGTGGTGGTCGACGGCGTCGCCTGCCGCCCCGGCCACCCGCAGCTCCTCGGCCACTTCGGCACGCCCGAACGCCCCGGAACGGCCGTGGTGGGCCTGCCCGGCAACCCGAACGCCGCCCTCGCCGCAGCGGTCACCCTGCTCGTCCCCCTGCTGGTGGAGATGGCCGGGCGCCCCGCCCCCGACGCGCTGCTGCCGCGGTCGCTGCCCGTCGACGGCGACGTGCGGCCGCACCCCCGCGACACCCGTCTGGTGGCGGTCCGGGTGGCCGAGGGCCGCGCCCGCGCGGTCGGCCACGACCGCCCCGGCAGCCTGCGCGGCGCCGCCCTGGCCGACGCCTACGCGGTGATCCCCCCGGACTGGGCGGGCGGCGACGCGGAGCTGGTGTGGCTGCCCCGTTGACCCGCAGCACGGGCGGGCGCGTTCCCCCGGCCGGACGCGGGGGAGTACCGCCGCCGACCCCGGGGTGGCGGACCCCGTTCTCGCCTAGACTCGCCCCACGACAGCTCCCCGCGCATCAGGTGGATTCCGCCGCGCCGACGACGAAAGCCGCGAACCCATGACCCCACGCCGCCTCGACAAGGGTCTGCTGACGAGCCCGGTGCAGCGTCCCGCCCCCTTGCGCGACAGCGTCTACGAGAGCCTGCTCGAACTGATCACCCGCCGCCGGCTGCCGCCGGGGCAGCACCTGGTCGAGAACGAGCTGGCGGAGCAGTTGGGGGTGTCGCGGCAGCCGGTGCGCGAGGCGCTCCAGCGGTTGAGCAACGAGGGCTGGGTGGACCTGCGCCCCGGCTACGGGGCGTTCGTGCACCGCCCCAGCGAGAACGAGGCCGAGCAACTGCTGGCGGTCCGCGCCCTGCTGGAGACCGAGTCGGCCCGGTTGGCGGCGGAGTCGGCGTCCCCCGAGGGGGTCGCCCGGCTGCGCGAGCTGTGCGCGCAGGGCATGGCCGGGCTGGAGCGCGACGACGCCGACGCCATGGTGGACCTCAACGCGGCGCTGCACCGCTCCATCACCGAGCTGTCGGGCAACGCGGTGCTGGCCGACCTGGCCGGCCAGGTGGCGCGCCGGGTGCGGTGGTACCACGGGCTCGTGGTGCGCCGCCGGGGCCGGGAGTCGTGGCAGGAGCACGCGGCCATCATCGACGCGATCGAGGCGGGCGACGCAGACGAGGCCGCCCGCCTGATGCGCGCGCACGCCGACACCACCCGCCGCATGTACCACGAGCAGGCCGCCGACGGCACGACCACCGAGGACACCCCGGCCGAGGACTGACCGCCGCCCGGTCGCGAACGATCGGCATCGCGCGCTGTCCGCTGCGACCGAGGACCGGGGCCCCGAGGCGGGCTCTGGTGGCCGTGGGCCGTGCTCTCCGTTGGACGTGCCGCGCGGGACGGGGTGCCGAGGACGCCCTGGCCGAGGACTGAGCGCTGAGTGCGTCCCGGACCAATCGGGCAGTGCGCACGGTCTGCTGCGGCCGAGGGCCGAGGTGCTGAACCGGGCCCCGGTGGCCGTCGGCCGTGCCGCGCGATGGCCGTGCTGTCCGTCGGCCGTGCCGCCTGTCGGCCGCGCCGCTCTGCCCGGCGATGCTGCCGAGCCGTCCCGGGATTCGGCGGCCCCGGCGTCCTGTGCGACCCGGACGACCGTCCGCCGGGCGAGCCGTGGCAGGCCACCACTCCGGCCCTTCCACGTGATCCGATCGACGCGCGTCCGAGCTTCGGGGCGGCGGCCGATCTGCGGGGTCAGGCACGGCGGTGGTGCGATACGCGTCGGCATGGTCGTCGGCGCGGGCCTGCCCCGGACCGCGTGGGCCGGGGTGTCCGGCGGGGCGGCCCGGGGAGGCCGCCCCGCTGCGGATCAGCGGGTGGTGGCGCCCGAAGGGACCGGGACGCGGGCGCCCGACGGGTCGGGGGCCGCGCCGGTGGCGGGCGCGGGAACGCCGTGGTCGGGGACCGGGCCGGTCACGGGGCCGGCTCCGGCGCCGCTCGCCGCCGCGTGGGCGTTGGTGGCCGCCCCCGACGGCGACGGCGCACCGGCCGACGGACCGGGCGGCGCGGTGGCCGGCGCCGGCGACGGCGTGCCGCCGGGGGTATCGGCCCGGCCGGGCACCAGGCGCGCGGCGGATGTGCCGAGGCCCGTGGCCGTGAGCGGCGGGCGGCCCCCCGTGGACCCGGTCGGCGGAGTTGCCGCGATGGCGGACGGCGCGGACGCGGCGGCGGGGGTGCGCCCGCCGACGGAGGTCGCAGCGCCGGTCGGTGCGGCGGTCGGTGCGGCGGGTGTCGGCACACCGGAGGAGACGGCCGGGGCGGCGGCGCCGGAGGCCGACGCGAAGTGCGGGGCGGCGGGAGCAGTCGGCCGCGCGGCAGAGGTGCCCAGGCCCGTGGCGCCGACCGGGACGCGGACGCCGTTCGGCGGCTCCGGGGCCGGCGGGGCGCCCGGCCGGCCGGCGGCCGGCGCGGTGGAGCTCGGTGCCGGGGATGCGGCGGATTCCGAGGCGGTGCCCGCGTGGGAGGGCGAGGTGGCGGCGGATCCCGGGGTGGTGCCTGCGCGGGCGGGTGCGGGAGCGGTCGGTGGGTCTGCGGCGGCGGGGGTGGATGGCGGGCGGGTGGGCGCTGCCGCGGTCTTCGGGGTGGCTCCCGCGGGGCGGAGGCCGGCGGTGCCGATGCCCTTGGGGGTGAGCCAGTCGGCGATGTCGGCGGGGGCGGGGCGGTAGGTGCGGCGGAGTTCGGCGTCGACGTACCGCACGCACTTGCGGTGCCATTCGAGGATGCCCGACATCCAGTCCTTGAGCTCGTCGGCGTGCCGGGTGAGCGCGGCGCGGGCCTCGGGGGCGAGGCCGTACTCCTCGAACAGCTCCTGGAGCTCACCCGCGAGGATGTGCTCGAACTGCCGCATCCGCTCGTTCATCAGGTCGGCGACGAGGTCGCGGGCCGTGAACCGGTCGACGGAGAGGAAGTTCTGCACGAGCACCACGAGGTTGTGGAACTCGCCCTCGAACTCGACCTCCTTCTGGTACGAGTACAGGTCGTTCGTGAGCATGGCGAAGTCCTGCGCCGCGGTCTCCAGTTCGCGCAGGGTGCGGGTCTGGTGGACCTCGGGCGGCACCGCGCCGAGGTGGGCGAACCGCGCCAGGCTCATGGTCATGTCGGAGCCGAAGGTGCACCGCCGCATCTCGATGTAGTCGACCGGGTCGGGGATCCGGTGCAGCGCCTGGTTGTCGAGCTCCCACACCCAGCTGGAGGTCATGTCCTCGACGGCCGTGCGGAACTGCTCGCGCTGGGCGGTGGGGAGGGGTCCGGCCGTGCGCCGCCAGAGGTCGGCCAGGCCGCGTTCGAGCGGGTTGGTGGGTTCGGGCGGCGCGGCGTGCCCCAGGTCGATGGGCATGAACAGCGACAGCCGCGCGTTGCACACGCGCGCCGCCGCCACGTTGCGGGTGGCGCCGAACACCACCGGGAAGTAGTCGTCGCCGTAGGTGCCCCACGCCAGCCAGTCGGACGACAGGTAGAGCGCCTCGGGGTCGGAGTCGGCGTGGATCATGGCGGCGCAGTGCGCGAGGTCGAACCCGAGGAAGCGGCGTTCGTCCCACACCCCGCCGGCCTCGACGCCGGGGACGGAGTCGAAGAAGCCCATGGCGCGCGCCCACCCGACCGCGTAGGCGCGGGCGTCGTCGATGTGCGGGCTGGTGCGGACGGGGTACGGCATGTGCAGCGGCGGCACCGGCAGGTGGCCGACCGGGACCAGCAGCGGGTGCGCGTGCCGCTGGGCGCGCACGCGCAGCCCGGGGGCGAGGGCGAGCGGGGACGGCCGGGCGGCCCCCGTGCCGAGGCCGGTGGGCCCGCCGAGGACCGGCCGGACGGCGGCGCCCTCGTTCATGTACCGGCTGGAGCGGGCGTGCCACTCGTGGCCGCCGGCCTGCCAGTCCTGGAGCCCCTTGACGTAGGCGGCGACGCCGGCCTGCTGGTCGGGCGGCACGGCGTGTTTGGCGAGCAGGGGGGCGACCTCGCCCAGCGCGGTGTCCTCGAACTGGACCAGCCGCGAGGTCAGGAGGTCGTTGACGCGCTCGGCGGCCTCCTGGGTGGGGCAGCCGAAGAAGTGCTCGAAGACCAGGACGGCGTTGGAGTTCTCGCCCTCCTCGCGGACCTCGCGCTGGTAGGAGAACAGGTCGTTGCGCAGGTGGACGGCGTCGGAGAAGGTGTCGCACAGCACGCGCATGGGCCGCGTGCGGGCGATGGCGTCGGGGATCTCGGCGCCGACGGCGCACTCGACCAGGTTGGCCGACCACGGGGCGCCGCCGACCCGGCGCCGCATCTGGATGTACTCGACGGGGTTGGCGATGCGTTCGCGCTGGATGTTGTCGAGCTCCCACATGGACTCGACCATGAGGTTGTGCGTGCTCGTGGTGAAGCGCCGCCGCCAGCCGTCGGACATCAGTGGGACCGTGCGCCGCCAGAGGTCGGCGAGCCCGGCCTCGGCGGCGTTCTCGGGCGCGGGGGAGTCGGCGGGGTCGGCGGTCATGAAGCGTTCGAGGCGGTCGAGGTGGCGGCGGCCGCCCGCGAGGTCGCGCGGGTACTTGTAGAGCTCCAGGAAGTTGTCGTCGAAGAAGAAGACCCACACGTACCAGTCGGTGATGAGGTCGAGCATGGGACCGTCGCAGTCGGGGTGCGTGTAGGCGCACATGAGCGCGTAGTCCATGGCCGCGAGCGCGGGTTCGTCCCAGACGAGGCCGCCCGACGGGGTGGCGGCGTCGAGCATGCCCATGTCGCGGGCCCACCGCATGCTGTGGTCGCGGGTGCGTTCGAGGTGGGGGTTGAGGCGGGCGGGATACGGGAGGTAGAAGTCGGGCAGGGTGAATGCCTGCTGCATGAGGCGCCTACTCTCGTCGACCGGGACACCTGGTGCGTACGCTACGCATCGTATTGGTCGCGGTGTGTCTCTTTCCGCTGTTCCCGGAGATTGTGGACAACCGCCCCCACTGTCGGCGCGCGGCGGCCGCGCCGCCCCCGGTTCCGAGAAGACGGGTGAATCGGGGGCGAAAGGTGGCGGATGTGTGGCCCGAGCCACCAGAATGTGTGATCGGCCTCTCTAAGGGGCCGACGGGTGCGCGTCCGGGCTCCGGCGCGGGCGCGGCCACCGCCACCGGGGCCGGACTACCCCTGGGTCCGGTCCCGGTCGGTTTCGCCTCGGACCGGGAGCGCGGATGCTGTTTCGGCAACTGGAGTACCTGACCGCGCTCGCCCGGGAGCAGCACTTCGCGCGGGCCGCCGTCGCCTGCCACGTGTCCCAGCCCGCTCTGTCGGCCGGCATCCGCAAGCTGGAGGCCGAACTCCAGGTCCCCATCGTCCGGCGCGGCCACCGGTTCGAGGGGTTCACGCCCGAGGGCGAACGCGTGCTGCGGTGGGCGCACCGGCTGCTCGCCGAGCGCGACGCGCTCACCGCCGACGTCGGCGCCCTGCGCGACGGCCACAGCGGTGAGCTGCGCATCGGCGTGCTGCCCGGCGCCGCGGCGGCGGTCGCCCACGTGACGGCGGGCTTCGCGGCCCGCCATCCGCGCGTGCGGATCTCCGTGCACGGCATGTCCGCCGCCGAGATCGAGCGCGGCCTGGGGGAGTTCGGCCTCGACTGCGGGGTGCTGCGCACCGGCGGGCGGGCCGGGCGCGGCCGCCGCACGGTCCCGCTGTTCCGCGACCGGTACGTGCTGCTGGCCGCCGAGGACGGGCCGTTCGCCGCGGCGGCGGAGGTCGGCTGGGCCGACCTCGCGCACGTGCCGCTGTACCGGTTCACCCACGCGGCGGACGCCGACGGCAAGCTGCCCGGCGCCGCCGCCCCGGCCCCGCCGCGCGCGGCGCCGGTCGAGACGGACTCCCTGCCGGTGCTGTGCACCCACGTCCGCGCGGGCGGCGGGTGCGCGGTGCTCCCGCACGGCTGGCTGTGCGGAGCCCCGCCGCCGGGTCTGCGCGTGCTGCCCCTGGTCGATCCGGAGGTCCGGGTCGAGGTGGGCCTGGTGGCGCCCGCGCGCCGGGCCGCGGCCCCGCTGCTGGCGGACCTGTTCGCGTACGCGCGCCGGGCGCGGCTCCAGGAGCGCCTCGACCGGGTCCTGCCCGCGCCCGCAACGGCGGGGCGTGAGGCGGCGGGCGGCTGACCGCGCGGTCCGGTCGGCCGCGCGGTCGGCCGCCGCGGGTCAGCGGTCGGCGGGCCCCCGGTCGGCGGGGG
>NZ_BCRK01000110.1 GCF_001552555.1 Nocardiopsis trehalosi NBRC 14201
CCGGCGCGCGCCGGTCCCGCCGCAATCCGGTCGCCATTCTGCGGCGGCGACCCGGAAAGGCTGGACGGCGTCCAACGGTGACGTGGATGCCGTGGAAGGCGGTGCCGGGGCCACGGGTGGCAGAGCGTCGACCGACGATGCGGCGAGGGCATGCGGGCGCGCGTCCGGCCGTTCAGAGGGGCGCCGATATCGGCGAGCCTCCGACGCGCATTCTCCCGGTCGCGCATGGGGCGGTCTGATTCCCGGCGGGAGATGCTGCACCCGTCGAGGTCGGTGAGGCGGGCGGTGGCGTCCTGGGCCAGGCGGGTGTGGGCGTGTAGGGAACGGACGACCTGGACCATGCCCAGCTCGGCCAAGGCGCGGGCGTCCTCGGGTCGTTCCCAGAAGCCGGCCGGGATGCAGCCGCACGTGCGGCAGTCGCGACCGCAGGCCGAACATGCCACCGCGAGGCTCCCGATGGCGCCGGAACCGGTGGCCTCCCAGCCTGCAACAACAGAACACCGACGCCATAGGCGGCTGCCTCGGGGCGGAGGCCGGGGCGCCGGTCCCACCGGCAATGACGACGGACCCCCGCCACACCACCGGCCCCTGGGCGCTGCGAGCGCGGGGGCTGCCGCCGTCGGGGGCGCCGGACGCGGCAGGGTGCGAGGTGCGGTGCGCGCCGGTCCCGCCAGGGACGCGGATCGACCCGCCCGCGTCACCGGCCCCTGGGAGCCGCGCCCCCCGGGGGCCGCCGCCGTCGGCGGGAGTCGGGGGCGGCCGGGCGCCGGCTACTCGCCGGTGGTGCCGTCGGCGAGTTCGCGCAGGATGTCGAGGTGCCCGTTGTGGCGGGCGGTCTCCTCCACCATGTGCGTCAGCACCCAGCGCAGGCTCGCGGGGCCCTCGCCCGGACGGGACCGCCGGGCCCCGCTGGTCGGCTCCAGCCGGGCGGTGATCTCGCGCGAGCGGTCGCACTGCGCGTCGTACTCGTCGAGGAGACCGCCGAGCGGTCGGCGCGCCCCGAGACGCCATTCGGCGTCCCGGTCATCAGGGGTATAGGGTCCTTGATCGGGCAGACCGAGCAGAATCACCTCGAACCAGTAGTGCTCCACCCAACGCAGGTGCGAAACGACGCCGCCGATCGACATGAGCGGTGACGTCGCCAGGGGAGCGTCGCCGGAGCGGTCGACGGCCAGCCCCGCGCACTTGACGCGCACGGTGGCGCGGTGCCAGTCGAGCCATGACGTGAGCATGGTCCGCTCATCGGCGGACATGGGCGGGTCGATACGCGTCGTCCGTGTCATGCGGGCAATTGTCATCGGGGTGCCGACCCCGCACCAGTGGAATTTCCGCGGGCGGCCGGCGGCGGCCCGCTCGGGACGGGGGGACCCGGTGGTGCGCAGGAGATGGGCCGTGGGCACGGCCACCGCGGGGATCGTCGCGGCCGTCGGGATGCCCTCGGGGCTGCTCTGGTGGCTCATCGCCCCGCGCCCCGATGTCACCGCCATCGGCGACGGCACCACCGCGCCCTTCCCGGTGTCGGAGACGAACTTCGCCGTCGACGGGTGGTTCGCGGTCATCATGATGGTCGTCGGCATCGCCACCGGGTACGGCGCGTTCCTCGTGCAGTACCGCCTCGCCGCCCGCGACCGCACCGACCTGCGCCTCGCGTGCCTGCTGGGCACCGCCGCCGGCGCGTGCGTCGGCGCGGTGATCGCCTGGCGGCTGGGGGTGCTGCTCGACGCAGCCGAGTTCCAGCGGGCCCTTGACGCCGCCGCCCCCGGGGAGGTCATCCGCTCCGGCCTCCGCCTCAACGCCCTCAGCGCCCTCGCCGCCTGGCCCTTCGTCGCGGTCCTCCAGTACGGGCTGTTCGACGCCGTCAGCATGTGGCGCCGCGACCTGCCCGCCGAGCGGGCCGCCGACACCACCGACGAGGAGTCCCACGCCGCCCCGGCCTCCGCACCGTACGGCGCGGACCCCGAGTCGTACGGCGCGCACCCCGGCTCATACGGTGTTGACTCCGAGCCGTACGGCGCGCACCCCGCACCGCCCGCTGCCCCGCCCGCGCCGGACGGCCGCGACACCCGCGCGGAACCCGGCTCCGGTCTCTGAGACCGCCCCCGGTCCGGCCTGCCACCGACGGCCCAGACGGGGAGCCGTGCCCACTCGGCACCGCCGCACGCCGGCCGCGCGTCTGCGCTGGTTCCGGGCCGGCCGCCTCGTGCCCGCCAACCGCGCGTCCGCGCAGACCGTGAGTGCGGCCGCCTTCGGCGGTGCGCGTTCAGTTACGGACCGGGTGGTGGGACCTGTGCCCGCTCGGCGTCTCCAAGACCGACCGCGTGTCCGCGCCGGCCTCCGAGGGTGGCCGCCTTCGGCGGCCCGCGGTCAGTCGCGGCTCGGGTGGTGGGGCTCGGCGGTGGGTGTCCCGCCCCGGCCGCCCGACGGGCGCGGACGCGCCACGCCGCCGCCGGGCGACAGCGGGCCGACGTCGGGCCCGCCCACACCGCGCCCGCACGCCGCCGCGAACGACCGCAGCCACCCGAACTCCGCACACAGCGGGAGCCCGACACCGCCGCGCGGTCGACGGCGCAACGCGCGGAAGCCCAGCAGGGCGGCCGCGCGCAGGGCCGCGTCGACCGGCCCCGACCCGCCCGGGCGAGCGCGGGCCTCCGCCAGCACGGCGTCCCCCGCCGCCGTGCGCGCGCCCAATTCCCCGCCGGTCGCCCGGTACACACCAAGCAGCGCGAACCAGCCCGCGAACAGCGCGGGGGCCGCCACCGCCTCGACCGGCACCGCCCCGGGCGGCGCGGCCGCCGTCCGGGCCGCCGACAGCGTGGTGGTCACCACGAACGCCGCCGCGACCGCGCCGGGCACCCCGCCGACCGCCGTGTGCGCCGCGCGCAGCAGGAACGGGTAGGCGAGCAGCAGCGCGCACGACAGGAGCGGCAGCAGGCCGAACCGCCCACCCGGCACCCCCGCCGCGTGCACGGTCGCCGCCGCGCCGAACAGGACACCGCCGCCGCCCGCGACCGCCTGCGCCCGCCAGGCGGCGCGCCGCACCGCCAGCACCCGGCGCATCCGCCGCTCCGGGAACACCAGCCCCCACCGGCGCAGCCGGCACAGGGCCGCTGCCACCCCCTCGCCGCGCGACGCCGCCCGCAGCAGGTCGTCGGCCGCGACGGCGCCGTCGGCGGGGAGCCGGGCGTCGAGCAGCCGTGTGAACGGGGCGGGCGACAGCGGAGCGGGATCGGCGCCCTCGGCGACGCGGGCCACGGTTCCGGGTCCGCGCGCCGCCGCCCGGCCGGTCAGGTACAGCTCGGCCAGCGCGACCTCGCCCAGGCGGTGCCGACCGCCGGCCAGCATGCCCAGTTCGAACGCGCTCAGCTCCTCGGGGCCGACCGGCGGATGGCGCGGTCCGCCGCGCCGTACGCGCGAGCACCGCCACCGGGTGCCGACATAGCAGCCCGCGATGGCCAGGTGGAACAGGACCGAACCGAGCACGACCGCCTCGACCACCGCGCCTCCTCCCCGCACCGCGGGACCCCACCACCGTAAGTCGGGCGCGCCTTCGAGAAAAGGGGCGACCGGCCGATGACGCGGAGTGACGGCGGGTGCGGCGCCGGGGCGCGGCGGGCCGACCGGGGCGGCCGCCCGCGCGGCAGGGGCGTGGACCGACGGAACACCGGCTTCCCCGCCCGATTCCGGTCCGGATGCGCAGGGCCCCGGTGCTCGGTATGTGTCCACTCGGCGCGACGGGTGTGCACCGGCGCCCGCGTCCGCCGCCGGAGAGGAGGGCCGGAAGACCGGAGGACCGGCCTGCGGTAGCCGGGGGCGCGGGGCGCAGCGGGCCGACCGGAGCCGGTGGGGAGGGGCGGGCCTGGCGAAGGGGGCTGTGCCCGGTAATGGAACAGCGGCCAGCTTGTGGCGATGGCGGCGGTGGCCGCTCCGGTGAGGCGGGCCAGGTCGGCGGGGGCGGCCAGGGGGCGTCGGGGCGGTCGCTAGGGGCGGCCAGGGGGGGGCGGGTTGATCGAGTCCGGGGGAGCCGCTGCCCGGGTCCGTCTCTGGTGGTGGCGGGGAGGGGCCGTTGCCGTGGTGGTGGGGCGTTCGCCGACCGAAGACGTCTGTCGACAAGGGCGACCGGGGGGATCGGGCCGGTCGGGTTCCGGTGTGGCGGGGAGGGGTGGCCCTCGCGAGGTGGCTGCGTCCTGGTCGAGCCGGGGTCAGGTGCCGTGCCCCGGCTGGGCTCGGGTCAGGTGGCGGCGATGGGGGCGGTGGCCGCTCCGGTGAGGCGGACCAGGTCGGCGGGGGCGAGTTCCATCTGCAGCCCCCGTCGGCCCGCCGACACGTACACCGTGGGGTGGTCGGCGGCCGACGCGTCGACCACGGTCGGCAGCCGCCGCCGCTGCCCCAGCGGGCTGATCCCGCCCCGGACGTAGCCCGTGGCCCGCTCCGCGTCGCGCGGGTCGGCCATCGCGGCCTTCTTCCCGCCCGCCGCCGCGGCCAGCGCCTTGAGGTCCAGGCTCGCGCCGACCGGGACCACGCCAACGGTCAGAGCGCCGTCGACCGCGGCGACCAGGGTCTTGAACACCCGGTCGCGGCCCACGCCCAGCGCGTCGGCCGCCTCCTCGCCGTAGGACGCGCCGCCGTCGCCGGACGCCTCGTAAGGGTGCAGGGTGAAGGCGACCTTCGCCCGGGACGCCGCGACGGTCGCCGGTGTGCCCTTGCCGCTCACCGCGCACCCCCCGAACGGCGCGCCGACGGCGCCCCGGCGGTACGCCGCGCGGCGCGGCGGCCCCGGGGCGCGGGCCGAGGGGCGTGGAATCCGGGCATGGGGGCCTCCGCTCGCGTTTCGCGGGTCAGTTGAGGTTCACGTCGGCGCCCGCCGTGCGCCCCGCCGGAAGCGAGGGGAACGCGGTCAGGACGCGGTTCTCGCGGCGCAGCAGTCGGGCGGCCAGCTCCAGCCGCGCGGCGGCGTGGTCGGCCTCCAGCAGCTCCTGGCGGTCCCGCTGATCGATGATCATGGCAGCGGACACGGCGTAGGACAACGGCAGCGGCTCCGACGGCGGCTCGGCGGGTAGGCCGGCCGGGACGCCGATGCCCGCCAGTCGCTCGCGGTACACCGCGAACAGTCGCGCCACGCGTTCGGCGCGCGCCTCGGCGCCGGGGCCCTCCGCATCGGGCAAGGGCGTGGTGTCGGCCCGGAGGTAGGGGTGGTCGGTGTCGGCGGAGTAGACCTCCTCGACCCGGAACCGGGTGCCGCCCTCGACGACCAGGTCGTACCGGCCGTCGCCGTGCCGGCGCACCCCGCGGACCTCGGCGACGCAGCCGACCGCGGACAGGCGCTGCGCGGCCGCCGCGCCCACCTCGTGGCCGAACTCGATCCCCACCACGCCGAAGTGGCGCGCCGCGTCGGCGGGGCGCTCCAGCAGGTCGCCGACCAGGCGGCGGTAGCGCTCCTCGAACACGCGCAGCGGCAGGGTGGCGCCGGGGAACAGGATGCTCCCGAGCGGGAACAGCGGCAGCCGATGGGCCATGCCCCCCAGTATGCCAACGGCCGGGCGGAACCCCGCACGTCGGAGGCGGGGAGCGGGAACGGGAGCGGGAGCGCGGTCGGAGGGGCGAGCAGGCCGACGCTCCGGCGGCAGTGGGGGTGGGAGCGGGAGCAGGGTCGGAGGGGCGAGCCGGGCGGCGCCCTGGCGGGCGCAGTGCCGGGCCGAGCCGATCGGTCGCGGCGCACCGGCCTCACGCGGGTGTGGCGGGGCTTCTGCGCCGCCGCTGGGCGCCGCGGGTGCCGCTGCTGTCAGGACACCGACGGGCCCGCCGTCTCCGGGGCGCCGGACGCCTCGCCCGCGGTGTCGGGCATCTCGCGGGCCACCCAGGTCTCGACGTCGAAGAGGTTGCCGCCCGCGCGCTCCACGATGTTGAGCAGCGTGGACATGGTGGCGACCTCCTCGACCTGCTCCTGGAGGAACCAGTTGAGGAACTGCTCGCCGGTGTAGTCGTTCTCCTCGCGGGCGACGCGGGCCAGCTCGCGGATCTGGTCGGTCACCCGCTGCTCCTGGCGCAGGGCGAGGGCGACGAGCTCGCGGGGCTCGCCGAACTCGGTCTCGATCGCGCCGACGCCGGGAATGGCGGGGGCGACCTCGTTGTCGAGCAGGTACCGCACCATCATGGTGGCGTGGTCGCGCTCCTCCAGCGACTGCCGGTAGAAGACGCGGGCGAGCTGCTGGAGGTCGCGGTCGTCGAACCAGGCGGCGAGCGCGAAGTACTGGTGGGAGGCCGTGAACTCGTGTCCGACCTGCTCCAGGAGCAGGCGGTAGAACTTCGACAGGCCGCGTTCCGGGGTTCTCGTGCGCAGAGTCATGTCCGAATAATAGCCCGGCCGTAAATGCGGGTCGAGAATATCAAAGGTAATTTCGGACACTTAGGTGATGCTTTCCAAAGGGATATTTGGTTAGGTTATCCAAACCTGCCGGGAATGTTCCGAAGGGAATATGGTGAGCCTTTCCTATCCTCGCGCCGTGTCGCGCGGCGGCCGCAACCCCGACCCCGCGCGGCCCCGCGCCGCCCGCACCGCCCGCGCGGCGCCGCCCGCCCCGCCGTCCGGCCCCGGCGCGACCGGTGAACCCCGTCACCACCGGGGAGAACACCGCCCCCGGCCCCTAGAATGGGACCGTGATCTCCCGAATCGATCTCCGAGGCACCACCGGCGACCCGCGCGACCTCCTCCCGCGGGCCGAACTCGACGTCGAGGCCGCGGTCGAGCGGGTCCGTCCGATCTGCGACGACGTCCGCCATCGCGGCACCGAGGCCCTCATCGAGCTCACCGAGCGGTTCGACGGCGTCCGCCTCACCGGCATCCGCGTCCCCGCCCCGGCCATCGATTCGGCGCTCGCCGACCTCCACCCCGACGTCCGCGCCGCGCTGGAGGAGTCCATCCGCCGCGCCCGCGCCGTCCACGCCGACCAGCGCCGCGCCGACACCACCACCCGCGTCGCCCCCGGCGGCACGGTCACCGAGCGCTGGATCCCGGTCGGCCGCGTGGGCCTGTACGTCCCCGGTGGCCGCGCCGTCTACCCCTCCAGCGTCGTCATGAACGTCGTGCCCGCGCAGGAGGCCGGCGTCGGCTCGCTCGCCGTCGCCTCCCCGCCGCAGGCCGACTTCGGCGGGCTGCCGCACCCCACCGTCCTGGCCGCCTGCGCCCTGCTCGGCGTCGACGAGGTCTACGCGGTGGGCGGGGCCCAGGCCGTCGCCATGTTCGCCTACGGCACCCCCGACTGCCCGCGCGCCGACATGGTCACCGGCCCCGGCAACATCTACGTCGCCGCCGCCAAGCGCCTGCTCAAGGGCGTCATCGGCATCGACGCCGAGGCCGGCCCCACCGAGATCGCGGTCCTCGCCGACGACACCGCCGACCCCGGCTTCGTCGCCGCCGACCTCATCAGCCAGGCCGAGCACGACGTCGTCGCCGCGTCCGTCCTGGTCACGCCCTCCACCGGCCTCGCCGACCGCGTCGAGCGCGAACTCGCCACCCGGGCCGCCGCCACCAAGCACCGCGAGCGGGTCGCCGAGGCCCTCGGCGGCCGCCAGTCCGGCATCGTGCTCGTCGACGACCTCGACCACGGCCTCGCCGTCGTGAACGCCTACGCCGCCGAGCACCTGGAGGTCGTGACCGCCGACGCCGCAGCGGTCGCCGCCCGGGTCCGCAACGCCGGCGCCGTGTTCGTCGGCCCCTACGCCCCCGTCTCCCTGGGCGACTACCTGGCCGGCTCCAACCACGTGCTGCCCACCGGCGGGAGCGCCCTGCACTCCTCCGGCCTCAGCGTGCAGACCTTCCTGCGGGGCGTGCACGTGGTCGAGTACGACCGCGCCGCCCTAGCCGAGGTCGCCGCCCGCGTCGTCGCCCTCGCCGAGGCCGAGGACCTCCCCGCCCACGGCGAGGCCGTCACCGCCCGCGTCGGCCGCGACGGCACCGGCGCCTGACCCGCGCGCGGCGGCCCCCGGAGGCCCGCCGGGCACCCGCCGCGCCCCACCCGACCCGGAAGACACCGTGAACGACGACATCGGCACCGACATCGGCATCGACGACCTGCCCGTCCGCGACGACCTGCGCGGCCGCACCCCCTACGGTGCGCCGCAGCTGGAGGTCCCGGTCGCGCTCAACACCAACGAGAACCCCTACCCGCCGTCCGACCGGCTCGCCGCCACCCTCGCCCGGCGCGTCGCCGAGACCGCCACCGGCCTCAACCGCTACCCCGACCGCGACGCCGTCGGGCTGCGCACCGCCCTCGCCGGCTACCTCGGCCACGGCCTCGACCACCGCCGCGTCTGGGCCGCCAACGGGTCCAACGAGGTCCTCCAGCAGATCCTGCAGGCGTTCGGCGGCGCCGGGCGCACCGCCATGGGGTTCGAACCCTCCTACTCCATGCACCCGGTCATCGCCGGGGTCACCGGCACCGCCTGGATCCCCGTGCCGCGCGCCGCCGACTTCCGCGTCGACCTGCCCGCCGCGCTCGACGCCATCGCCCGGCACCGGCCCGACGTCGTCTTCCTGGCCTCGCCCAACAACCCCACGGGCACCGCGCTGCCGCTCGCCGACATCGAGGCCGTCCTCGACGCCGCCCCCGGCATGGTCGTCGTCGACGAGGCCTACGCCGAGTTCCGCCGCGAGGGCACCCCCAGCGCCCTGTCGCTGCTGCCCGGCCGCCCGCGCCTCGTCGTCACCCGCACCATGTCCAAGGCGTTCGCCATGGCCGGCGCCCGCATCGGCTACCTCGCCGCCCACCCCGCCGTGGTCGACGCCCTCCAGCTGGTCCGGCTGCCCTACCACCTGTCGGCGGTCAGCCAGGTCGTCGCCGCCACCGCGCTCGACTTCACCGACGAGCTGCTCGGCGCCGTCAAGCGGCTCCGCGACGAGCGCGACGCGCTGGTCGACTGGCTGCGCGCCCAGGGCTACGCCGTCGCCGACTCCGACGCCAACTTCGTCCTCTTCGGCGAGTTCGCCGACCGCTCCGCCGTCTGGCGGGGCATGCTCGACCAGGGCGTGCTCATCCGCGAGGTCGGCCCGCCCGGCTGGCTCCGCACCACCGTCGGCACCCCCGAGGAGATGGCGGCGTTCCGCGCCGCGCTGCCCCGGGCCGCCGGCCGCTGAGCACCGCCCCGTCCCCACCACACAGGAGAACCCCACCGCCATGAGCCGCACCGGCCGCATCGAACGCACCACCAAGGAGACCAAGGTCCTGGTCGAGATCGACCTCGACGGCTCCGGCACCGCCGACATCTCCACCGGGGTGGGCTTCTACGACCACATGCTCGACCAGCTCGCCAAGCACGGCCTGTTCGACCTCACCGTGCGCACCGAGGGCGACCTGCACATCGACGCCCACCACACCATGGAGGACACCGCCCTCGCCCTGGGCGCCGCCTTCCGCGAGGCCCTGGGCGACAAGGCCGGCATCCGCCGCTTCGCCGACGCCAAGGTGCCGCTGGACGAGGCCCTGGCCGAGGTCACCGTGGACGTCTCCGGCCGCCCCTACCTGGTGCACAGCGAGCCCGAGGGCATGGCGCCCGTCATCGGCCGCGACTACGACACCACCATGACCCGGCACATCTTCGAGTCGTTCGTGGCCCAGGCCCGCGTCGCCCTGCACGTCCACGTGCCCTACGGCCGCAACGCCCACCACATCGTCGAGTGCCAGTTCAAGGCGTTCGCCCGCGCCCTGCGGTCCGCCTGCGAGCGCGACCCCCGCGTGACCGGCGTGCCCTCCACCAAGGGCGCCCTGTGATGTCGGCCGTCTGGCCCATCCTGCTGCTCGGCCTCGGCGGCGTCCTCATCGGCGGCGCCCTCTCCACCTGGCGCTCCCACCGCCTCATCGCCGCCGGGCTCGCCGCGTGCGGCGTCCTCGCGGCCGCCGCCGGGGTCCTGCGCCTCGACGTCTTCGGTGCCTGACCCCGCCCCGACCCCGCCACCCCACGTCCACCCGCCACGAAAGGCCACCACCCGTGCCGCAGCGCGTCGTCATCCTCGACTACGGATCCGGCAACCTGCGCTCCGCGCAGCGCGCCTTCGAGCGCACCGGTGCCCACGTCACCGTCACCGCCGACCCGCACGCCGCCCTGGAGGCCGACGGGCTCGTCGTCCCCGGCGTCGGCGCCTTCGCCGCCTGCATGGCCGGCCTGCGCGGCGTCGGCGGCGACCGCATCATCGGCCGCCGCCTCGCCGGCGGCCGCCCCGTCATCGGCATCTGCGTCGGCATGCAGGTGCTGTTCGAGCAGGGCGTCGAGCACGGCGAGACCACCGAGGGCTGCGCCGAATGGCCCGGCACCGTCGAACGCCTGCAGGCGCCCGTCATCCCGCACATGGGCTGGAACACCGTCGACGCCCCCGAGGGCTCCCGGCTGTTCGCCGGCGTCGACCCCGGCGAGCGCTTCTACTTCGTCCACTCCTACGGCGTCCGCGACTGGAGACTGCACCCCACCAGCCCGCACATCGCCGCGCCGCTGGTCACCTGGAGCACCCACGGCACCCCGTTCGTCGCCGCCGTCGAGAACGGTCCCCTGTGGGCCACCCAGTTCCACCCCGAGAAGTCCGGCGACGCCGGCGCCGCGATCCTCGCGAACTGGGTCGCCACCCTGTGACCCGCGCCGCAGTCCCGAACCCCGTACCCGACCAGGGAAGGTCCCGCAGCCCCATGCCGTCCACCCTCGAACTCCTCCCGGCCGTCGACGTCGCCGGCGGCCAGGCCGTCCAGCTCGTGCAGGGCAAGGCCGGCTCCGGCGGCCGCTACGGCGACCCCCTCGACGCCGCCCTCGGCTGGCAGGAGGCCGGGGCCGAGTGGATCCACCTGGTCGACCTCGACGCCGCGTTCGGCCGCGGCCACAACCGCGAGCTGCTCACCCGCATCGTCGGCACCCTCGACGTGCGCGTGGAGCTGTCCGGCGGCATCCGCGACGACGAATCGCTGGCCGCCGCCCTCGCCACCGGCTGCACCCGCGTCAACATCGGCACCGCCGCGCTGGAGAACCCCGAGTGGTGCGCCCGCATCATCGCCGAACACGGCGACCGCATCGCCATCGGGCTCGACGTACGCGGCACCACCCTCGCCGCGCGCGGCTGGACCCGCGAGGGCGGCGACCTGTACGCCACCCTCGACCGCCTCGAGGCCGAGGGCTGCGCCCGCTACGTCGTCACCGACGTCAACAAGGACGGCACCCTCAAGGGCCCCAACCTCGACCTGCTGCGCGCCGTCTGCGCACGCACCGACCGGCCGGTCGTGGCCAGCGGCGGCGTCTCCAGCCTGGACGACCTGCGCGCCATCGCCACCCTCACCCCGCTCGGCGTCGAAGGCGCCATCATGGGCACCGCCCTCTACGAGGGCGCGTTCACCCTCCCCGACGCGCTGAAGGCGGTGGCCGCCGCGTGAGCCTCGCCATCCGCGTCATCCCCTGCCTCGACGTCGACGCCGGCCGGGTCGTCAAGGGGGTCAACTTCCGCGACCTGCGCGACGCCGGCGACCCCGTCGACCTCGCCGCCCGCTACGACCGCGAGGGCGCCGACGAACTCACCTTCCTCGACGTCACCGCCTCCAGCGGCGACCGCGCCACCACCTACGACGTCGTGCGCCGCACCGCCGAGCAGGTGTTCATCCCGCTCACCGTGGGCGGCGGGGTGCGCAGCCCCGAGGACGTCGACCGGCTGCTGCGCTCCGGCGCCGACAAGGTCGGCGTCAACACCGCGGCGGTCGCGCGCCCCGAGCTCATCCGCGACATCGCCCGCCGCTTCGGCAACCAGGTCCTCGTGCTGTCGGCCGACGTCCGCCGCACCACCGGCGACACCACCACGCCCAGCGGGTTCGAGGTCACCACGCACGGCGGCCGCCGCGGCACCGGCGTCGACGCCGTCGAGTGGGCCGCCCAGGGCGCCGAACTCGGCGCGGGCGAACTGCTCCTCAACTCCATGGACGCCGACGGCACCAAGGAGGGCTTCGACCTGGAGCTCATCCGGGCCGTCCGCGGCGCCGTCGACATCCCGCTCATCGCCAGCGGGGGAGCGGGCGCGGTCGAGCACTTCGCCCCCGCCGTCGACGCCGGGGCCGACGCCGTCCTCGCCGCGTCGGTGTTCCACTTCGGCGCGTTCACCATCGCCGACGTCAAGGCCGACCTCCGCGCCCGCGGCCACCGCGTCCGCTGACCCCGCCGGGGGCCGCCGCGCGCGGCCCCCGGCCCCGGCCGCCACCCCCCGCGCAAAGCAGACCACGCAGTGTATTGGCGCGCCATTTACCGCTTTCCGGCGGCATTCCAGGTCAGCGCGGTATCTGCTCGTGTAGACGCACACCTCGTGCGAGCAGAGAGGGGATACCACCATGACGATCCTGCGCACCGCCACCACGGTGATCGCGTCAGCGGCGCTGGCCGCCGCCGGGTTCACGGCCGCGGCCCCCGAGGCCCTCGCCGACGGCCCCGACACCAGCCCGCAGGTCATCGCCGACATCCAGGCGCTGGACTGGCCGGAGTACAAGGAGGGCGACACCGCGGTCGACGTGGCCGTCGCCGAGTACCTGCTGCGCCACCTCGGCCACGACAAGGGCAAGCCCGACGAGAAGTTCGACGCGGCGACCACCACCGCCGTGAAGAAGTTCCAGAAGGCCGAGCGGCTCCCCGAGTCGGGCCGGCTGAACCAGGAGACCTGGAACGAGCTGTCGGAGGCCGTGTTCGGCGAGTACGGCCAGGGCACCACCGGCGACGTCGTCCGCGCGATCCAGTACAGCCTCGTCCACGACCACGGCAAGAAGATCGAGGTGGACGGCAAGTACGGCCCGGCCACCGCCAAGGCCGTCCGCGAGCTGCAGAAGTCGTACAAGATCGGCGTCGACGGCATCGTCGGCCCGATCACCTTCCGCGCGATGGTCGCCGGCGGCGACTGACCGCCCGGCCCGCCCGGCCCCGGCCGGGCCGCCCCGGGCGGCCCGGCCGACCCGCGCCCGCCGGTGGAATAGCCCCGCCGGCGCGGGTGCTGAACAAAAAGGACTACGGCCTCTCCGCGCCCGCGGAGTAGGTTGTGTCGGCGTGCCGTCCGTCAGCGGATGGCACGCGTCGTGTTCGGGGCCGTCGAAAGGCAGGGGACGCATGGTGAGCGACGATTCCGGGGGCGCGGCGGCGGTACCGCCGGGGATGTTCCGGCGGGGCATGCGCGTCCTATGGGTCGCCATCCGCACCGAGCCCGTGGTGTTCCTCGTCGCCACCGCCGGCGCGTCGCTGCACGCCGCCGTGACCGTCGCCTCCGCCTCCGTGCTCGGCCGCATCACCGACGACGTCATCCTGCCCGCGTTCGACTCCGGGCGCACCACCGCCGCCGCCCTGGCCACCGCCGCGGCGCTGCTGCTGGCCGTCGGCCTGGCCAAGGCCCTCGGCCTCGCCGCCCGCCGCCTCTACGCCGGGCTCATGCAGTACCGCATGCAGGCCCGCTACCGGCGCTCGGTGTCCCGCGCCTACCTGCGCCTGCCGCTGGCGTGGCACCACCGCCACCCCACCGGGCAGCTGCTGTCCAACGCCAACGCCGACGTCGAGTCCGCCTGGCAGCCGCTCGCCCCGCTGCCCATGGCCATCGGCAGCGTGTTCATGCTCGCCGTCGCCGCCGTCGCCATGGTCGTCACCGACCCCGTGCTGGCCCTCGTCGCGTTCGTGACCTTCCCGGTCCTCGCCGTCGCCAACGTCGTCTTCCAGCGCCGGGTCGCCCCCGTCGCCGCCCGCGCCCAGGCGCTGCGCGCCCAGGTCAGCGAGGTCGCCCACGAGTCCTTCGACGGCGCCCTCGTCGTCAAGACCCTCGGCCGCGAGGACACCGAGACCGAGCGCTTCACCGCCTCGGCCCACCGGCTCCGCGACGCCCAGATCGAGGTCGGCCGGCTGAGCGCCGTCTTCGTCCCCGCCATGGAGAACCTGCCCAACTTCGGCGTCCTCGCCGTCCTGCTCATCGGCATGCACCGGCTGGCCGGCGGCGCCATCGACGTCGGCGACCTCGTCCAGATGTCCTACCTGTTCACCCTCCTCACCCTGCCCATCCGCTCCTTCGGGTGGATCCTCGGCGACCTGCCGCGCAGCGTCGTGGGCTGGGACCGGGTGCAGGCCGTCCTCGGCGCGGAGGGCGCCATGGCCGACGGCACGGCCGCCGTCGGCGGCTCCGGCGGGCTCCGCCTCAGCGTCCGCGACCTCGCGTTCTCCTACGAGGACGGCTACTCCGCCGACCCCGCCCGGCCCGGCCGCGACCTCGCCGACACCCCCGGCACCGACGCCGCCCGCACCACCGTGCTGCACGACGTGTCCTTCGACATCGACCCCGGGCGCACCGTCGCGATCGTCGGCCCCACCGGCTCGGGCAAGTCCACGCTCACCACCCTGCTCATGCGGCTGGTCGACCCCGACACCGGCACCGTCTCCCTCAACGGCACCGACGTGCGCGACCTGCGCCGCGGCGAGATCGCCCGCACCGCCGCCCTGGTCCCGCAGACCACCTTCGTCTTCGAGGACACCGTCCGCGACAACGTCACCCTCGGCGCCGACATCCCCGACGCCGACGTGTGGGCCGCGCTCCGCCTGGCCCGCGCCGACTCCTTCGTCGCCGCGCTCCCCGACAGCCTCGACACCCGGCTCGGCGAACGCGGCACCAGCCTCTCCGGCGGCCAGCGCCAGCGCCTCGCCCTCGCCCGCGCCGTCGTCCGCCGCCCCCGGCTGCTCATCCTCGACGACGCCACCTCCGCCGTCGACCCGCAGATCGAGGCGCAGATCCTGGCCGGGCTGCGCGACACCGACCTCGCCGCCACCGTCGTCGTCGTGGCCTACCGCCGCGCCACCATCGAACTCGCCGACGAGGTCGTCTACCTCGAACGCGGCACCGTCAGCGACCGCGGCACGCACGCCGAGCTGCTGGAGCGCTCGGCCGGCTACCGCTCCCTGGTCACCGCCTACGAGCGCGCCGCGGCCGACCGGGCCGCCGACCTCGCCGCCGCCGACACCGCGCCCGCCGGCACCCCGCCCGGCGACCCCGGCGACCCCCGCACCGACGACGCCGACACCACCCAGGAGATCGCGCGATGACCGCCCCCGCCCCCGCCCGCGACCGCGGCGCCGCCCCCGGGGAGGCCGGCGGCACCCCCGCCCTGCACCGCTCCACCGACACCGCCCTCGGCACCATCCGGCGCGGCCTGCGGCTCTCCCCGGAGTTCGCCCGCGGCCTCGGCCTCACCCTGGCGTTCGCGGTCGCCGCCACCGCCGGCAAGGTCATCGTCCCCGTCGCCGTCCAGCAGATCATCGACCGCGGCCTGGTCCCCGACGGCCGCCCCGACCTCGGGTTCGTCACCACCATGGTCGCGGTGTGCGCCGGGCTGCTGGTCGTCACCATGGTCTGCTCCTACCTGATGAACCTCCGGCTGTACCGGGCCACCGAGTCCGGGCTGGCCACCCTGCGCCGCAAGGCGTTCCGGCACGTCCACGACCTGTCCGTGCTCACCCAGAACAGCGAGCGCAAGGGCGCCCTGGTCTCCCGGGTCACCTCCGACGTCGACCAGATCAGCACGTTCATGCAGTTCGGCGGCCTCATGCTCATCGTGAGCGCCGGCCAGCTGCTCATCGCCACCGTCCTCATGGCCGTCTACTCCTGGCAGCTCACCCTGCTGGTGTGGATCTGCTTCCTGCCGCTGCTGTTCGGCGTCCGCTGGCTGCAGCGCCTGCTGTCGCGCGCCTACCTCAAGGTCCGCGAACGCACCGGCGAGATGCTCGGCGCCATCGGCGAGACCGTCACCGGCGCGGCCGTCATCCGCGCCCACGCCATCGAGGACCGCACCGCCGAGCGCATCGACACCACCGTGCACGCCACCCGCACCGCCCAGGTCCGCGCCCAGCGGCTGGCCATGGCCGTGTCGCCGTTCGCCGAGATCGTCGCCGCCGTCGGCAACGCCGCCGTCGTCGTCGCGGGCGTCCTGCTCGGCCTCGGCGGGGCCATCACCCCCGGCCAACTCGTCGCGTTCCTGTTTCTGATGACCCTGTTCGTCACGCCGATGATGATGGCCACCGAGATCTTCAACGAGGCGCAGAACGCCATCGCCGGCTGGCGGCGGGTCCTCGGCGTGCTCGACACCGTCCCCGACATCGCCGACCCAGGCCCGGCCGGCCGCACCCTGCCGCGCGGGCCGGTCGGCGTCCGCTTCGAGGACGTCTCCTACCACTACCCCGACGGCCCCACCGTCCTCGACCGCGTGAACGAGGAGATCACCCCCGGCACCCGGGTCGCCGTCGTCGGCGAGACCGGCTCCGGCAAGACCACCTTCGTCAAGCTGCTCACCCGGCTCATGGACCCCGCCGAGGGCCGGGTCCTGCTCGACGGCACCGACCTGCGCGAGGTCGCCTTCGCCTCGCTGCGCAGCCGGGTGGTCATGGTCCCCCAGGAGGGGTTCCTCTTCGACAGCTCCCTGGGCGACAACATCCGCTTCGCCCGCCCCGAGGCCACCGACGCCGACCTCACCACCGCCATCACCGAACTCGGCCTCGCCGACTGGCTCGCCGGGCTCGCACACGGTCTCGACACCCCCGTCGGCCAGCGCGGCGAGTCGCTGTCGGCGGGCGAGCGGCAGCTCGTCGCGCTCGTCCGCGCCTACATCGCCGACCCCGACCTGCTCGTCCTGGACGAGGCCACCTCCGCCGTCGACCCCGACACCGAGGTCCGCATCCAGCGCGCCCTCGACCGGCTCACCCGCGGCCGCACCTCGGTCGCCATCGCCCACCGGCTGTCCACCGCCGAGGCCGCCGACGAGGTGCTGGTCTTCGACGCCGGCCGGGTCGCCCAGCGCGGCCGGCACGCCGACCTCGTCGCCCGCCCCGGCGTGTACGCCGACCTCTACGCCTCGTGGGTGCGCAGCTCCGCCTGACGCCCCGGCGCCGCCCGGCGCGCCGCCGCCCTCACCGGCGGCGGCGCGCCCACCAGTGCGCCGCCAGCAGCTCGCCCACCACCGGCTCGGTCAGCAGCCGCACCTCGGGGTCGGCGTCGCCCAGGTAGCGCACGGTCGCCGCCGCCCCCGCCACCTCGCCGCCCACCGCCACCAAGGCGCCGTTCAGCTGCAGCAGGTGCTCGGCCATCCGGTCGTCGTAGTGCGACCCGGTGAACAGCAGCGCCCGGTAGTCCGACACCGCCGCCAGATACCGGTCCGTGTGCGACCACTCACCGGTCTCCGCCGCGTGGGCCGCGCGCACCGGCCCCTGCCGGATCGCCTGCGCCCCCCGCTGCGCCGACGCCAGCCGCTCCACCGGCGCCACCAGGTGCACCCCGTCGCGCGACTCCAACGCCGCCGCCGCCTCCGGCACCCACGACGGCGCCCGCTCGATCAGGTCCGACACCGCGTTCGCCGCCCGGCGCAGCACCAGGGTCGGGTCGGTGGCCGCCCCCGCCGCCGGCGCCCCCAGCCGCCGGCCCAGCTGCAGCAGCAGCGCCAGCACGTTCTGGTAGGCCCGGCACGCCAGCCCGCTGCGCTCGTCGCCCGCCAGCAGCGGTACCACCACGTCGGCGTAGCGCACCACCGGCGAATCGGGGGAGTCCGCGAACACGATGACCGCCGACCGCTCCACGTACTCGTCCAGCACCGTGCACAGCTCGCGCACCCCGCCGCCCACCGCGACGGCCACCACCAGCGTGTCGGGGCCCGGCGGCAGCGACCGCTCCGCCGACGCGAACTCGGCCACCGCCCCCAGCCCGGACAGCCGCATCCGCGCCGCGGCGGCCTCGCACGCGTAGCGCGCCGACCCCACGCCCAGCAGCAGGATGCCCGCCGGCTCGTCGTCGACCAGCGACGGCAGCGCGGCGAACGGGTCGCGCCGCACGAGGTGGTCGGCCAGCGCCGTGAGGGCGTCCGGCTTGCCCGCCAGGTCGTCGATGAGCTGCTGCGCGGTCACGGCACCCCTGCCTGCCCGGTGCGGCCGGGGCCGCACACCGTCCGAACGCGCCGGGCACCCGCCCCGCGCGCACCCGCCCGGCGGCGGGTATGGCCATTGTCACCGGTCCGCCGCACCGCCGCGTTCCCCGCCCCCGCGGTGACCTCCGCCGACACCCCCCTAGGCTTGGGGTATGAGCACCCGCCTCCCCGGAGCCGCGCCGGACTCCGGACTCGACCCCGCCATCGCCGCCCGGCTCAAGCGCACCCCGGACGGCCTGGTCCCGGCCGTCGTCCAGCAGCACGACACCGGTGAGGTGCTCATGCTCGCCTGGATGGACGACGAGGCCCTGCACCGCACCCTCACCACGCGCAGCGCCACCTACTGGTCGCGCAGCCGCGGCGCCTACTGGGTCAAGGGCGCCACCTCCGGCAACGTGCAGCGCGTCGTCTCCGCCGCCCTCGACTGCGACGGCGACACCCTGCTCATCCGCGTCGAGCAGACCGGCGGCGCCTGCCACACCGGCGACCGCACCTGCTTCGACGCCGACCCGCTGCCCCTGGCTCCCGCCGGGGACGCATCGTGACCGGCGCCACGCCCGCCCGCCGCCGCGAGTTCACCGCCGCCCTGCTGGCCGCCGCCGCCGGCGCCGCGCTGCTCGCCGCCGCCGGGACCCGCGACTGGGCCACCGCCGAGGTGGCCGTCTCCGGTCCGGCCGCCGCCGCGCCCGTGGCCGTCAGCGGGGGCGACGCCGCGGCGGCCGCCGCCGCCATGGGCCCCGCCGGGCTCGCCGCGCTGGCCGCGGTCGTCGCCACCCGCGGCTGGGCCCGCCGCGTGGTCGGCGCGGTGCTCGCCGGGTTCGGCGCCGTCGCCCTGGCGTCGGTCTGGCAGGGCACCCGCACCGGCACCCTGTCCCGGCTCGCGGCCGACCAGGTCGCCGCGGGCGGCGCCGTCGACGCCCTCGCGGTCTCCGCGGGCTGGCCGGTATCGGCCGCCGCCGGCGCCGTGCTGCTGCTCGCGGCGGGCGCCGCCACGGCGGTCCGGGGCCCCTCCTGGCCCGGTATGGGCAGCAGGTACGATCGCCACAGTGCGCCGCGCGCCGTCCCCGGTGGCGACCCCGCCGAACTCTGGAGGTCGCTCGACCGCGGCGCCGACCCCACTCTCGACCCGGCACGCCCCGCCGACGCCCCGCCCGCCACGGGCGAGGGCGCCCGCCCGGCTGCGCGGGTGACCCACGACAACGCGCGACCCCAGAAGGAGTCCTGATGGCCGACGAACACCACGAGGACCACGGCAACACCGTCGCCGCGTGGTTCCTGACCCTCTCCTGGATCGTGGTCTGGACCGTGGCGGGCGTGGCCATCATCCTCGGCCGCGACCTCGTCACCTGGACCGCGATCGCCCTCGCGGGCAGCGTCGTCACGGCCGCGGTCGCCGGCGGGCTGAAGAAGGCCGGACTCGGCCGCAAGGCGCCCCGCCCCGTGCCGCCGACCGCCGAGGAGTGGGCCGCGCGGCTCGCCGCCACGGCCAAGGACGCCGCCAAGGACGTCAAGCACGCGGCCAAGGACGCCAAGGACGCCGTCAAGGAGACCGCCAAGGACGCCGCGTCGGCGGTCAAGGGCGGCACCGACGAGGCCGAGCCCGCCCCCGCCACCGCGAGCTGAACCCGCGCCGGGCGGGCGGTCCGGCGGTCACCGGCCGCGGTCGATCGGCGGCCGAACGGCATGGACGCCCGCCCCGGCTCGCGGGTACATTGACCGCACAGCGTCGTCACAAGCAAGGATCAAGTCGGCATTCACGGCGAGATCTGGCATGATTCGATTCTGCCCGCGACGCGTTTGGGCGCTTTCCCAGCCGTGAACCCTGTTGGTGCGCATCTGCGGCCCGCGAGTTTCCCTTTTCTTCCGTCGTCTGAAAGATTCTCCGACTATGAGCTATGGTCCTCCTCCCGGCCCCCCGCACGGCGGTGGCTACGGGCCCCCGCCCGGGGGCTCCGGCGGATACCCCGGTCAGCAGATGGGCGGGGCCCCTCCGAACAACTGGCTGGTTCCGGCCATCCTGTCCATCTTCTGCTGCTGGCCGCTGGCCATCCCGGCGATCATCTTCGCCACGAAGGTGAACGCCCAGTGGAACATCGGCGACTACGCCGGTGCCGACGACGCCGCCAAGAAGGCGAAGATGTTCTCGCTCATCGGCATCATCGTCGGTGTCGTGTGGTACGTCGTCGTGGGCCTCTTCTACATCTTCGTGTTCGCCGCGGCCGCCACCAGCGCGTCCTACAGCACCTACTAGGCCGCGTCCCCGGGTTCTCGGGGAGGCGCCCGCAGGGCCTCGGCGCCGCCGCGCACCGCGCGGCGGCGCCGCTGTCGTTCCCGGACCGTCCCGGGGGCGCCGCCGGCGGTTCACCCGCCGGTCACCGGGCACGCGAGCGATATCACCATTGGGTGAAGAAGCCCGGAATGTGATAAACCGAACCGCGCTCTGTGCCATCATGTGGAGTCTGTCGAGCGGCCCTCACCCGTCGATGTCGGCGTCACCGTCCACGCGAACGAACGTCAACGGCAGCCGCACTCCCGACGACACTCGACTGCAACCGCTCTGGAGACCGCACGCATGGCCTACCACTCCCCGAACAGCACCCCGCCCAGCAACTGGATGGTCGGCGCGGTGCTCAGCATCCTCTGCTGCTGGCCGCTGGCCATTCCGGCCATCGTCTTCGCCGCCAAGGTGAACAGCGCCTGGAACGCCGGCGACTACGCCGGTGCCGAGGACGCCGCCAAGAAGGCGAAGATGTTCTCCCTCATCGCCTTCGCCCTCGGCGCCGTCGTCTGGATCGGCTCGGGCATCGTGACCGCGATGTCGCTCATGGCGGCCGACCAGGCCGTCGACGAGTACAACGCCGAGATCGACGAGATCAACGAGTCGCTCGACGCCGACCTGGAGGAGCTGGAGAGCATCGCGCCCCCCTCCTTCGACCCGTCCCTCGACGCGAACCTGGACGACCTGACCGAGTCGCTCGACGCGGACCTGGAGGAGCTGGAGCAGCTGGAGAGCGACCTGGAGGAGCTGGAGAACTACTAGTCCTCCACCCCCGGCGCCACCTCCGCCGCGGCGCCGCACGGTCCCCGGACCGTGCGG
>NZ_BCRK01000111.1 GCF_001552555.1 Nocardiopsis trehalosi NBRC 14201
GCCGCGACCCCGGCCGAGGGCGCGGCGCCCGCCGCGGAGACCCCCGCCCCGGCCGCGGCGCCCGCCGTCACCCCCGCCGGCGGCGCGTCCGCCGCCTCGGGCGAGGCCCCGCTGCTGAGCGCCCGCAACCTGCGCATGCGGTTCAAGGTGCGCGGCGGCATGTTCGGCCGGGCCACCGACTTCTACGCCGTGGACGACGTCTCCTTCGACCTGTACAAGGGCGAGACGCTGGGCATCGTGGGCGAGTCCGGGTCGGGCAAGAGCACCCTGTCGCGGATGGTCATGCGGCTGCTGGAGCCCACCGAGGGCACCATCACCTTCGAGGGCCGCGACATCAGCCACCTGCCGGAGCGCCGGCTCCGGCCGCTGCGCCGCGACATCCAGATGATCTTCCAGAACCCCTACTCCTCGCTCAACCCCCGGGTCACCATCGGCGACACCATCGGGGCCGCGCTGCGCGTGCAGGGCGAGCGGGACACCCGCAAGATCCAGCGCCGGGTGCAGGAGCTGCTGGAGCGGGTCGGGCTGGAGAGCACCCACTACAACCGGTTCCCGCACGCGTTCTCCGGCGGCCAGCGCCAGCGCATCGCCATCGCCCGCGCGCTGATCCTCCAGCCCAAGCTGGTGATCTGCGACGAGCCGGTGTCGGCGCTGGACGTGTCGACCCAGGACCAGGTGCTGCGGCTGCTGGACGAGCTGCAGGACGACTTCGACCTCACCTACATCTTCGTCGCGCACGACCTGGCCGTGGTCCGCCAGGTCAGCGACCGGGTCGCGGTGATGCGCAAGGGCGAGGTCGTGGAGATGGGCGACGGCGACACGCTGTACCAGGACCCGAAGCACGAGTACACCCGCCAGCTCCTGGCGGCCGCGCCCGTCCTCGACCCCGAGGAGGCGCGGGAGCAGCGGCGCGAGCGGGTCCGGCTGCGCCGGGCGGCCGCCGAGACCGCGTCGGCCTGACGGCCACCGCGAGGGGCCCGGCGGCGCGCCACGCGCGGCCGGGCCCCTTCGGCGTCGACTCAGCCCGGCAGCCGCTCCGGCCGCTCCGGCCGCTCCGCGCCCTTCGCGTCCTCGGCGGACCGGGAGGACGGCACCTCCAGCAGCCCCCACACGGTCAGCACCGTGTTCCAGAACATGACGATCGCCAGCGGGGTGAAGAACCCGTTCAGCGCCGCGGTGCGCTCCGGGTCGCCGACCGCGAGCATCAGCACGCCCAGCGCCCCGGCGCCGATCGCGCACGCCGCGGTGCACCGCAGCCAGCCGCCCAGTTCGTACCTGACGCGCGCCCGCCCGCCCGCCGGGCGCCGCTTCTCGGGCCGCGGGCCGCCGGCGAACCGGTGGGCGAAGCGCGCGTCGGCCCAGACGATCAGCGGATGCCCGTAGGCGACGGTGAACCCCAGGTAGAGCGCCCCGATGCCGTGCGAGGCGTCCGCCGTGCCGCCCGAGGTCAGGTGCAGGGCGATCACCGCGAGCAGGACCACGTCGAGCACGGGCACCAGGAGCAGCAGAACGGTGCTCAGCCGCGTGCGGCGCAGCAGGTACCGGGCCGCCAGGCCGCCCAGGACCAGCACCCAGAACAGCACCTCGCAGGCCAGGATGACGGCCACCACCATCGGACTCGCGTCCCTTCCTCGTCGTCGCGGACCGGGATCGGCCCGGACTCCAGCATCGGTCCGCGGGGGCCGTGCGGCATCGGCAGGGCTGACGATATCGGCGTACGACCTTCGGTGTACGCGCATGGCGGGCGGACGTGCTGAGATGGGGGCGTGATCCTGTCCCTCTCCCGGCGCTACGCGCTGCTCGACCGGCGGCTGCTCGGCGGCCGCGTCTACCTCGGCAGCACCCTGTGGGCCGCCGGGCACTTCGGCCTGGGCCTGCTGCTGTGGGGCCTGGGCTCCTACGTGCACCGGACGGGCGTCGACCCGCGCCTGCTGCTCGTCACGCTGACGGGGGTCTGCGCCGCCATCGCGCTGCGGCGCGCCGCGCCGGGCGGCGCGCTGGCGCTGGCGACCGCCGTGCTCGCGGTCGACGTCGCCGTGGGGCCGTCGATGTGGGTCGCCGTCTCCTACGGCGACCTGCTGTACGCCGCGTGCGTGTGGGGGCGGCGCCGGCTCGCCTACGGCGTCCTCGTCGTGGTGGGCGCCGGCCTGGCGGCCGCCATCGTGGGTGCCGTCTACGCCTACGCCGCCGGGTGGCTCCCGGGCCTGCTGGAGGTGCTGCAGATCATCGGCGTCTTCGCGCTGGCCTTCGTCACGCCGGCCATCGGGGGCATGAGCGTCCGTGAGCACCACCTGCGCGCCGAGCTGGAGCGCGAACGCGCCCGCCAGATCGAGCGCATGGCCGAACTCGACCGGCGCGGCGCGGTCGCCGAGGAGCGCGGCCGCATGGCGCGCGAACTGCACGACGTCATCGCCAACCACCTCAGCGCGATCGCCGTGCAGTCGACCGCCGCGCTGTCGATGCGCGAGCCCGACCCCGAGCTGACCCGCCGCATCCTCGGCGTGGTGCGCGACAACAGCGTGCAGGGGCTGGCCGAGATGCGGCGGATGATCGGGGTGCTGCGCGACGACGACGCCCCGGACCTGGACCGGGTGACGCCCCGGCTCAGCGAGGCCGACCGGCTGGTCGCCACCGCCCGCGACGCCGGGCTGGAGGTGCGTATGACCGAGCGCGGCACGCCCGTCGGCCTGCCGGTCCAGGTCGACGCGGCCGCCTACCGTATCGTGCAGGAGTCGCTGACCAACGCGCTGCGCCACGCCGAACCGCGCCGGGTCGACCTCACCGTGGAGTACCGGGCCGGTACCGCCGACGCGGCCGGCCGGCTGGTGATCACCGCCGAGAACGGCGTCGCGGCCGACCGGCGGTCCTGGGCGGCGGAACTGGGCACGGGGGCCGGGCTGACCGGCATGCGGGAGCGGGTGCAGCTGCTCGGCGGCGCCTTCGCGGCCGGGCCCGCCGACGGCGCACCGGAGCGCTGGCGGGTGCGGGCGGAGCTGCCGCTGGACGGCGGCGCCGGGCGGGCCGGCGCACGGGCGGACACCGACGACGACGGCGGAACGGAGCGCGGCGCGTGATACGAGTGGTCGTGGCCGAGGACCAGTGGGCGGTCCGGTCGGGCCTGGTGATGATCCTGGACGCCGCCCCCGACATCGAGGTGGTCGCCGAGGCCGCCGACGGCGAGCAGGCCGTCGCCGAGGTGCGGCGCACCGCCCCCGACGTCGTGCTGATGGACGTGCGGATGCCGCGCAAGGACGGCATCACCGCCACCCGCGAGCTCGCCGGCAGCGGGACGGACGTCCTCATCCTGACGACGTTCGACCTGGACGAGTACGTGTTCGGCGCGCTGCGCGCCGGCGCCGCCGGGTTCCTGCTGAAGAACATCGAGGCCGGCGAGCTGACCGAGGCGGTGCGGGTGGTGGCCCGCGGAGAGGGCATGATCGCGCCCGCGGTGACCCGCCGGCTCATCGCCGAGTTCGCCGGAATCGGCGGCGCCCGCGCCGGCGGCCCCGGCCGGGCCCCCGCGGTGAGCCCGGCCGCGCTGGCCGAGCTGACCCCGCGCGAGCGCGAGGTGCTGGCCCGGGTGGGCGAGGGCCTGTCCAACCAGCAGATCGCGCGGCGCCTCGGCATCACCGAGACCACCACCAAGACCCACGTCAGCCGCATCCTCGCCAAACTCGGCCTGCGCAGCCGGGTGCAGGCCGCGATCATCGCCCAGGAGCTGGGCGCCGCGGACCCGGAGGGCCCGTAGGCGGGACGGCTACGCGGCGCGGACCAGGGCGGCCAGGAGCGCGTCGAGCCCCTCGCGGAAGTCCCGGTCGTGGTCGGGGGCGGCACCCGCGTGCGCGGCCAGGTGCGGGAACCGGCCGTCGACCGCGGCGGGGGCGGGGCTGGGCAGCCCTTCGGCGCGCACCTGGTGCACGACCGCCCCGGTGACGTAGGAGTCCAGCGCGGCGGCGGCCCGCGGCACCGCGGCGCCGGTCAGCCCCGCCTCGGCGAACGCCCCGTACTGGAGGTCGCGGGCGCGCAGCGCCGCCTCGGTGTCGGGGCGGCGGTTGATGAGCAGGGGGAGCGCACCGGAGTGGCGGAGCAGCCGCGTCCGGTAGGCGTGCGCCCAGTCGCGCAGCCGCTCGTCCCACGGGCGGTCGTCGGCGGCCGGGTCGGCGCCCTCGGGGTCGTCGGCGCCGTCGTCGGGGTCGTCGCCGGGCAGCGGACGGGGGGCGTCGCCGTCGGGCCGCGCCACGTCGGTGACGTGGTCGGCGATGGCGTCGAACAGCGCCTCCTTGCCCAGCGGGAAGTGGTGGTAGACGGCCATGGCCTCCACCTGGAGGGCGTCGCCCAGGCGGCGCATGGTCAGGCGGCGCAGCCCTTGGCCGTCGATGATGCGCAGGGCCTCGTTGATGATGCGGTCGGCGCTGAGGCCGGCGTTGTTTCGACTCACGCCCCGATCCTAGGGTTACCGTGTAAAGCACGGGGCCGAGTGACACACCTCGCCTCGCGTGGTGATCTCGGCCACCCCTAGAGTGTCCCCCGGGCGGCAGCGCCCGGAAGCGATCAGCACACGAGTGACCAGCACACGACCAGTCGGGAGCGAGCATGGGGTTGGCAGGCCGGAAGGTCGACGCGGAGGCGCGCCGCCGCCACAGCGAGGACGAGGACCTCGCGCGGCGGCTGCCGGAGCTGATGGAGGCGGTCGCGGCCGCCGAGCGAAACCTGGCCGCCGCGCACGCGGCCGGTGCCGACAGCGCGGAGCTGCACCGGTGCGGCACCGGTCTCGACGCGGCGCTGACCGACGCCATGCGGGCCGCCTACGCCCGGGAGCGCGTCCTGGTCGGCCCGCGCGGCCGCGTCGACCGCCTCTACCGGCGCAAGCGGCTGGCGCGCCCGGAGATCCGGCGGGCCACCGAACTCGCCGAGCGGCTGCTCACCGCCCGCGAGGAGCACCGCCTGCACGGCGTCCGGCGGGTGCCGCGCAGCCCCGTCGCCGCCTGAGGCGTGCACCGGCGCCGCCCCGATGGCAGGATCGTGGGGTGGCGCCCCGCGACCGGGACGCAGCGGACACGGGAATGGGAAGCTGATGCCGGACACCATCCGAATCGATCCCGCCTCCAAGGTGCCCCCCTATGAGCAGATCCGGGCGGCGGTGGCCAACGCCGCCGCCCGCGGCGACATGCCGGTCGGCGCCAAGCTGCCGACCGTCCGCGCCCTGGCCGAGCGGCTGTCGGTGGCGGTGAACACCGTCGCCCGCGCCTACCGGGAACTGGAGCAGGCCGGGGTGGTCGAGACCCGCGGCCGCTCCGGCACGTTCGTCGCCGCGAACGGCGACGCCCAGCGCGCCGAGGCGGTGGCGGCGGCCCGCGCCTACGCCGACGCCGTCGCCCGGCTCGGCCTCGCCCCCGGCGAGGCCCTGGACATCGTCGCCGCCGCGCTGCGCCGCTGACCGCGCCGCCGGCGGCGGCACCGGGGCGGACGGCGCTACCGACGGCGACGCGGCCGCCTCCGCCCGGCCCCCGGTGCGCCGCCCCCGTGGACGCGCGACGGCCCCGCGCCGCCGGGAGGCGGGCACGGGGCCGGTCGGGGCCGCGGAGCGGTCAGCTGGCGAAGTCGAGCAGCTGCTGCGCCCGGCTGGGGTGCCGGAGCTTCGACAGCGACTGCTTCTCGAGCTGCCGGATGCGCTCGCGGGTCAGGCCGAGGTGCTTGCCGATCTCGTCGAGGGTGCGGGGCCGGCCGTCCATCAGGCCGAACCGCAGCGACATGATGGTGGCCTCGCGCGGTTCGAGGTCCTCCAGCGCGCGCCGCAGCTGGTCGGCCATGAGCTGGCGGTCGACCACCTCCGACGCCTCGGACGCGTCGATGTCCTCGATGAGGTCGCCGATGCGGGTCTCGCCGTCCTCGCCGATGGTGGAGTCGAGGCTGATCGGCTGGCGGGTGACCCGCAGCAGCTCCTCGATCTGGTTGGGCGTCTTGTCGAGTTCGAGGGCCAGCTCCTCGGGGGTGGGTTCGCGGCCCAGGGTCTGGTGCATGTCGCGCTCCAGGCGGCTGACCTTGCTCAGCAGCTCCAGCACGTGCACGGGCAGGCGGATGGTGCGCGCGGAGTCGGCGAAACCGCGCTGTATGGCCTGGCGGATCCACCACATGGCGTAGGTGGAGAACTTGAAGCCCTTGGTGTAGTCGAACTTCTCGACCGCGCGGATGAGCCCCAGGTTGCCCTCCTGCACCACGTCGAGCAGGGACATGCCGCGGTCGCTGTACTTCTTGGCGACCGAGACGACCAGCCGCAGGTTGGCCTCCAGCATGTGCTGCTTGGCGCGCCGCCCGTCCTCGGCGATCTCGGCCAGCTCGTCGCGCTCGGTGCCGCCCGCCTCGGCGGCCGGGGCGTCGTCGAGCAGGCCCAGGCGGTACTCGGCGTACAGGCCGGCCTCGATGCGCTTGGCGAGGTCGACCTCCTCCTCGGCGGTGAGGAGCTGGCGGCGGCCGATCGCCTTCAGGTAGGTGTGGACGGAGTCGCCCATGGCGGGCGACTGGTCGTCGAGGTCGGCCTCGGGGACGTCCTGCTCCCGGGCGGCCCTGCCGACGGTCCTGGCGGGTGCCGGACGCGCGGTGTCGAGGGCCTCCTCGAGGGCGTCGTCCTCGGCGTCGGCGTCCACGGACTCCACCGCCGCGGCGTCGTCGCCCCCGTTGGCGAGCCGCACTCCGGCGTCGGTGAGTTCCCGCAGGATGGAGCGGCCGTCCGCCGGGCTGATGCCGGCGGCGGAGAACGCGGCCCGGAGCTCCCCGAGGGACAGGTGTCCCTGGGAGCGCCCCCGGGTGATCAGCTCGTCCAGAGCCGCCGACGCGACGGTGCTGCCTGCGGTCTCGGCCACCGTGGGAGAAGTGGCTAGGGCAGTGCGCGACATGAAGGCACCTCCCTCCCTTCCAAGACGTAGGCGCGTGGCGGTCAAGGAGATCCGCCGTGGTGACGCGCCAATATGTCTAACGTGTCAGAGAGTCAAATGTTCCCGGTCTCGAATTGATATCGCCGGTCGTGGCCTAGGTCACGGCCGCGAACGTGGCCCGGAGGTCCGTCGGGCGGGTATGGGGGAGGCCCGCCCGGCCCGCCGCGCAAGGGGCCGCCGGCCTCGTCGCCGGCGGGGTCGATCCGATGGTCCGCACACCGACCTCCTTCGCGGACGGGTCACGCCGATGATCTGGTAGACGCCCGCGGGGAGGCGGAAGTTCCCTGTTCCTCCGCCCGTCTCTCGGTTGTCCGCTTTCGGTTACGGCTGCCCAGCCGGACGCGGGTCATTCCTGCGCACGGCCGGGGGCCCGCAGCGCCGCCAGGTCGGGCTTGCCCGAGGCCAGCAGCGGCAGGGCCGCGCGCAGCTCCAACTCCCGGGGGGCGGCGTAGGCGGGCAGTTCGGCGCGCACGGCCGCCCGCAGCCGCTCCAGGGTGGGCGGGTCGGCGGGGTCGGCGGGGACGACCACCGCGGTCACCCGCTCGCCCCACTCGGGGTCGGGGCGGCCCACCACCACGGCCTCGGCGACCCCGCCGACCCGGGCGAGCACCCCCGCGACCTCGCCGGGCACCACCTTGTGCCCGCCGGTGTTGATCAGGTCGTCCGCGCGGCCGCGCACCCGCAGCCGGCCGTCGGGGCCCACGGTGCCGAGGTCGCCGGTGGCGAACCACCGGGTGCCGTCGGCGTCGGCCGCCAGGTGGGCGCGGGTGCGGTCGGGGTCGAGGCGGTAGCCCTGGAACAGCACCGGGCCCGACAGCAGCACCCGCCCGCCGGGGTCGGTGCGCACGGCCACCCCGTCCAGGGGCACGCCGTCGTAGACGCACCCGCCGCACGTCTCGCTCATGCCGTAGGTGGTGACGACCCGCCCGCCTGCGGCGCGCGCCGCGTCGAGCAGGCCGTCCCCGGCGGCGGCGCCGCCCACCAGGATCGCGCCGAACCGGGACAGGTCGGCGCCCTCGGCGAGCAGCCGGCGGAGCTGGGTCGGCACCAGGGACACGTGCGGGCGGCGGCCCCCGGCGGCCGCCAGGGCGGCGGCGGGGTCGGCGCCGCCGGTGAGCAGGTCGCCGCCCGACACCAGGGCGCGCAGCAGCACCTGCAGGCCGGAGACGTGCGCGGTGGGCAGTACGCACAGCCACGCGTCGCCGGGGGCGGCGCCCAGGCGGCGCACCGAGGCGGCGGCCGAGTGCCGCAGGGCGGCGGCGGACAGTTCGACGCCCTTGGGCGTGCCGGTGGAGCCGGAGGTGGCGATGACCAGCGCCGTGCCGGGGCCGGTGGGGGCGGGGTCGGGCAGCGCGGTGGTGCCGTCGGGGGTGCGCAGCGCGTCGGGCCGCAGCGCGCCCAGCAGCGCCCGCAGCCGGGGCGCGGGCGTGGCGGGGTCGACGGGCAGTAGCGCGGGGCCGGTGCCGTCGAGGGCGGCGGACAGGGACGCGGTCAGCGCGGCGGGCTCCAGGCCCATCACCGCGTGCAGGGGTCGGTTCACCACGATGACCCAGGTTAACGGGGGTCGGCGGGGCGGTGCGCGGGCGGGGCCGCCGAGCGCCGGCGCCCGGGGAGGGGACGTCGCGTTCGGGCGCACCGGGGCGGAGGACTAGAGTTGACGACCGGACGAGCGACGTCGTTCGGGCTGGTGTGCCCGGGTCCGTCGATGGCTTTCGGATGGGAGAGACCGGAATCGTGAGTGGCGTGAAGTGGCAGCGGTCGGGCGAGTACAGCGACATCATCTACGAGACCGCCGAGGGCATCGCCAAGATCACGATCAACCGGCCGGAGCGGCACAACGCGTTCCGCCCGCAGACCCTGTTCGAACTCCAGGAGGCGTTCAACCTCGCCCGTGACGACTCCGAGGTCGGGGTCATCATCTTCACCGGCGCCGGCGACCAGGCGTTCTGCTCCGGCGGCGACCAGAAGATCCGCGGCGACGACGGGTACATGGGCGACGACGCCGTGGCCCGCCAGGGGATCGGCCGGCTCAACGTGCTCGACCTCCAGGTGCAGATCCGCCGCCTGCCCAAGCCGGTCATCTGCATGGTCGCCGGCTGGTCGATCGGGGGCGGCAACGTCCTCCAGGTGTGCTGCGACCTCACCATCGCCGCCGACAACGCCAAGTTCGGCCAGACCGGGCCCAAGGTCGGCTCCTTCGACGGCGGCTACGGCTCGTGGCTGCTCGCCCAGACCGTGGGCCTGAAGAAGGCCCGCGAGATCTGGTACCTGTGCCGCCAGTACTCCGCGCAGGAGGCCCTGGAGATGGGCATGGTCAACACGGTCGTCCCGCTGGAGCGGCTGGAGGAGGAGACCGTCGCCTGGGCCCGCGAGATGCTGGAGAAGTCCCCGCTGGCGCTGCGCATGGTCAAGGGCGCCATCAACGCCGTCAGCGACGGCGCCGCGGGCATGCAGCAGTTCGCCGGCGACGCGACGATGCTCTACTACATGAGCGAAGAGGCCCAGGAGGGCCGCGACGCCTTCAAGGAGAAGCGCCGCCCCGAGTTCGACCGGTTCCCGCGCCGCCCCTAGTAAGGTCCGGCGCGGTGCGCCGACGACACGTTCCCCGCCGCGGCGGGGCGGGCTGGCGAGCGGGGAGTGCGGAGGAGATGGACGACGCCGTTGCGGGACGCGCGTTCGCGATCCCCATGCGGACGCGGTTCCGCGGGGTGACCCGGCGCGAAGGGCTGCTCGTGTGCGGCGCCGCCGGATGGGGGGAGTTCTCCCCGTTCGCGGAGTACGGCCCGCGCGAGTGCGCCCGCTGGTGGGCGGCGTGCCGCGAGGCCGCCGAGGACGGGTTCCCGGCGCCGGTGCGCGACCGCGTCCCCGTCAACGCCACCGTCCCCGCCGTCGGCCCCGACGAGGCCGCGCGCATCGTCGCCCGCAGCGGGTGCGGCACGGCCAAGGTGAAGGTCGCCGAGGCCGGGCAGGACCCGGCCGAGGACATCGCCCGGGTCGAGGCCGTCCGCGACGCCATCGGGCCGGGCGGCCGGGTGCGGATCGACGTCAACGGGCGGTGGGACGTCGACACCGCCCTGCGCATGCTCGCCGAGCTGCGCCGGTTCGACCTGGAGTACGTCGAGCAGCCGTGCGCGACCCTGCCGGAGCTGGCCGAGGTGCGCCGCCGCGGCGGCGTCCCGGTCGCCGCCGACGAGTCGATCCGGCGCGCCGAGGACCCGATGAAGGTCGTGGCCGCCGGCGCCGCCGACGTCGTCGTGCTCAAGGTGCAGCCGCTCGGCGGGGTGCGGGCGGCGCTGCGGGTCGCCGAGGCGTGCGGGCTGCCGGTCGTGGTGTCCAGCGCCGTGGAGACCTCGGTGGGGCTGGCGGCGGGGGTGGCCCTGGCCGCCGCGCTGCCGGAGCTGCCCTACGCGTGCGGGCTGGCGACCACGGCCCTGCTCGGTGCCGACGTCACCGACGACCCGCTGGTCCCGGTCGACGGCCACCTGCCCGTGCGGCCGGTGGCGGTGGACGAGGAGCGGCTGCGGGAGGTCGAGACCGACCCCGCGGCGTGGCGCGACCGCATGGCGGCGGCGCGCGCGGCGTGGCACGCCGCCCACGGAGGGGAAATGAACCGTTCGCCGGGCGGAGCCCGTTCCCGCCGCGATACTGGGTAGGGGAGAGGCAGACCGGGGGGCGCGCGGCGGTGGCCCGCGCCGACCCGGACGGGCGGGGGGAACGTGGCCGGTCTCGCAGTCGGAGACGGACGATCGCGGCGCCGGACCGTGTTGCAGCGGTCGAGGGCGGACGGCGGCGGTGCCGCGTGCCGCCCGGGGCCGAGCGGACACCGCGCGCCCGACCGCGCCGGCGCGGGGGAGCGCGGGCGCGGGCCCTTCGGCGGCCGGGCCGGGCGCGGGCCCTCCGCCGCCACCCGCACACACCTGACGACTAGAGAGACCGGATGAACCCCTCCACCGCCCTGGCGCGCGTCCTCGTCGACGAGCTGGCCCGCTGCGGCCTGACCGAGGCCGTCATCGCGCCGGGGTCGCGTTCCACGCCCTTGGCGCTCGCCCTCGTCGCCCATCCCGACATCCGCGCGCACGTCCGCATCGACGAGCGCTCCGCATCGTTCCTCGCGCTCGGCCTGGCCCGCACGTCGCGCCGCGCGGTGGCGCTGGTGTGCACCTCGGGCACCGCGGCCGCCAACTTCCACCCGGCGGTGCTGGAGGCCGACCAGAGCGGGGTGCCGCTGCTGGTGCTGACCGCCGACCGCCCGCCCGAGCTGCGCGGCACCGGCGCCAACCAGACCGTCGACCAGATCGAGCTGTACGGGTCGGCGGTGCGCCTGTTCACCGAGGTCGGCGTCCCCGAGCCCGTCACCGGCATGGTGTCGTACTGGCGGTCGCTGGCCTGCCGCGCGTGGGCCGCCGCCGGACCCGACCGCCCCGGCCCCGTCCACCTCAACCTGGCGCTGCGCGAACCCCTGGTGCCCGACCCCGGCGACTCCGGCGCCTGGTGCGAGCCGGTCGACGGCCGCCCCGGCGGGCGGCCGTGGATCGACCGGCCGGCCCGCCCGGCCGAGCCCGCGCCGCTGGAGCTGCCGCCCGTGGAGCGCGGGGTCATCGTCTGCGGCGACGGCGACTACGACGCCGTCCCCTACCTGGCGCTGTCCGCGGCCACCGGGTGGCCGCTGCTCGCCGAGCCCACCTCCAACGCCCGCCGCGCCGACGCCGTGTCGTCCTACCGGCAGCTGCTGGCCGCGCCCGGGTTCGCCGCCGGCCACGCCCCCGACCTCGTCGTCAGCGTGGGCCGCCCGGGGCTGTCCCGGCAGATGTCGGCGTACCTGCGGCGGGCCGCCCGGCACATCGTGGTGGGCGACCACCGCGCGTTCGCCGACCCCGTGCGCACCGCCACCGACGTCGTGCCCGCCGTCGCCCCGCCGCCCGGCGCCGACCCCGACACCGCGTGGGCGCGGTCCTGGCGCGACGCCGAGGCCGCCGCCCGCGGTGCGCTCGACGCCCTGCTCGACGGCGAGGAGGCGCTGAGCGAGCCCCGCCTGGCCCGCGACCTCGCCGCCCACCTGCCGCTGGGATCGCTGCTGTTCGCCGGGTCGAGCATGCCCATCCGCGACCTCGACGCCGCCATGTCCGCCCGCTGCGGCGCCCGCATCATCGGCAACCGCGGGGTCAGCGGGATCGACGGCACCGTCTCCACGGCCGTCGGCGCCGCGCTCGCCCACCAGCGCGACGGGGGCGGCGGCGGGTACGCCCTCATCGGCGACCTCGCCCTGCTGCACGACCAGAACGGGCTGGTCATCGGCCCGGGCGAGCCCCGCCCCGATCTCGCCATCGTCGTCGTGAACAACGACGGCGGCGGCATCTTCTCCGGGCTGGAGCAGGCCGGCCACCCCGACTTCGAACGGCTCTTCGGCACCCCCCACGGCGTCACGGTGGAGCGCGTCGCGGCGATGGCCGACCTGCCCTATACCCGCCTGGAGTGGGCCACCGACCTGCCCAAGACGCTGCTGGGCGAGGGGGTCCGGCTGATCGAGGTGTGCACCGACCGGGCCGCGTCGGCCGTGCTGCGCCGCCGCGTCCAGGAGGCCGTCACCGCCGCCGTCGACGGCTGAGCCGGTCCCCGGGGCGGCGCCGCGCCGGCCCCGGCGCGATACTGGGCGCCATGCCCGACGTCCTGCACCTGACCGCCCTGGACCACTGGCGCGCCGCCGGCGCCGAGATCACCGCCCCCTCCCTGGCGACCGAGGGGTTCGTGCACGCGTCGCCCGACGTGCCCACCCTGCTCGCCGTGGCCGACCGGTTCTACGCCGGCGCCGACGCGCCGCAGGTCGCCCTCGTGGTCGACACCGACCGGGTCGGCGCCGAGGTGCGCTGGGAGGCCGCGGTGCCCGCCCCGCCGCCCGGCGTGCCCGAGGGGACGCTGTTCCCGCACGTCTACGGGCCCATCCCGCGCGCCGCGGTGACCGGCGTGCGCTACCTGCGCCGCGACCCCTGGGGGGCCTACACGGCGGCCGAGGAGCGGGGCGCCACGGCCGAGGCGCTCGACCTGCTGCCGCACCCCGAGGGCGGCTGGTACCGGTCGACCTGGCGGGCCGCCGCGACCGTCCGCCCGGAGGGGTACCCGGGGCCGCGCCCCACCGCCTCGGCGGTGCTGTTCCTGCTGGGGGCGGGCGAGGAGTCGCGGTGGCACCGCGTGCGCTCGGAGGAGGTGTGGCTGCACCAGCGGGGCGGGCCGCTCCGGCTGGAACTGGGCGGCACCGGCGCCCGGCCGGCGCCGGGCGGGCCCGCGTACGCGCTGGGCGCCGACCCGGCGGCCGGGCACGCGCCGCAGGCCGTCGTCCCGGCGGGCACCTGGCAGCGGGCGCGCCCGCTGACCGCCGCGGAGGCCCTGGTCTCGTGCGTGGTGTCGCCGGGGTTCGACTTCGCCGACTTCGAGGCGGTGCGGGAGGGGTAGTCGCGCGGGCGGGCCCGCCCGACCCTCCTTCCCGCGGCCCTCTGGCGCCCCGCCGCCCGGGCTAGGGCAGGATCGCGTCGACGTAGCCGCCGTCGACCCGCAGCGCGCCGCCGGTGGTCGCCGACGCCTGCGCCGACGCCAGGTAGACCACCATGTTGGCGATCTCCTCGGGTTCGATCAGGCGCTGGATCAGCGACTGCGGCCGGTGCGCCCGCATGAACTCGCGCTGCGCCCGGTCCCATGGCAGGTCGCGGTCGACCAGTTCGTAGACGAAGTCCTCGACCCCGCCGGTGTGGGTGGGCCCGGCGATGACCGCGTTCACCGTCACCCCGGTGCCCGCGGCCTCCTTGGCGAAGCCCCGGGAGACGCCCAGCAGCGCGGTCTTGGACATCCCGTAGTGGATCATCTCGGCCGGGGTGACCACCGCGGAGTCGCTGGCGATGTACTGCACCCGCCCCCACCCCCGGCCGGTCATCCCGGGCAGGTAGGCGCGGGTGAGCCGGACCGCCGCCAGCACGTTCACCTCGAAGTAGCGCCGCCACTCGTCGTCGGTGATCTCCAGGGCCGGTGCGGCGCCGAAGATCCCGAGGTTGTTGACCAGGACGTCGACGCCGGGCAGCGCCGCGACGACGCGCGCGGCCCCCTCCTCGGTGGCGACGTCGGCGGCCACCGGCACCACGTCGGCGCCCGGCACCTCCGCGCGCAGCCGGTCGGCGGCGGCCGCCACCGAGCCCTCCGACCGGCCGTTGACCGCCACCCGCGCCCCGGCGCGGGCCAGGCCGGCCGCGATGGCCGCCCCGATGCCCTGCGTCGACCCGGTGACCAGCGCGGTCCTCCCCGAAAGGTCGATCCGCATGTCCGCGCCCCTCCCTGCTCCCCGCTCGTCCGCTCGTCCCCGCGCCACCCGATTCGATCATCCGGCGCCGCCGCGCGCCACCGCGCCACTCCGCGCGGGGCGCCCGCCGCCGGGGGCGCCACGGGGTCATGATCAGGTTCATTCTGGGGTGGTGTCGGGCAAAAACCCGAATCGCGGTCACCACACCGGGTACCCCGACCCCGTGCCGGTCGCGGCGTCCGCCGCTCCGGCCACCGGAAGCCGACGGTGGAGGAACGACACGGGGGAGTTGGTTCGCCATGGCGCCGCAGCGAGCAGCGCAGGAGTTCATCGGCCACAAGCTGCTGGACCGCGAGGGCCACAACGTGGGCCGGATCGAGCAGGTCTACTTCGACGACCGGACGGACGCGCCGAAGTGGGCCGCGGTGCAGACGGGGATGTTCGGCGCCAAGCACAGCCTCGTCCCCCTCCAGGGGTCGCGGGCCACCGAGGACGACCTGATGGTGCCTTTCGACAAGGACACCATCAAGGACGCCCCGCGCATCGACGCCGACGACCACCTGTCCATGGACGACGAGGACACGCTCTACCGCCACTACGGCGTCACCGTGCCCGGCCAGCGGGCCGCCGAGACCGGCCCGACCGGGGAGGCCGCCGGGCGGGCCGCCGCCGGCCCGGCCGCCGCGGGCGCGCCGGGGACCGCGGGCCGCGCGGGGACGGAGGACCGGGCGGGCGGCCCGGCCGGCGCCGAGGACGACATCACCATGGTCCGCTCCGAGGAGCAGGCGCACATCGGGGTGGAGAGCCGGGAGAGCGGCCACGCCCGCGTCCGCAAGACCGTGGACAGCGAGCACTTCGAACAGGACGTGCCGGTCACCCACGAGGAGCTGCACGTCGAGCGCGTGCCGCTCACCGAGCAGGACCGCGACGCGGCCGCCGCGGGGCGCATCGGCGAGGAGGACGAGACCGAGGTCACCCTCTACGCCGAGCAGGCGGTCGTCGCCAAGGAGTCGGTGCCGGTGGAGAAGGTGCGGATCTCCAAGGAGGAGGTCACCGAGAACCAGCACGTCCAGGGCGAGCTGCGCAAGGAGCGCGTGGAGGTCGAACGGGACACGGACGCGCCCGACGACCGCCGCCGCCCCCCGGCGGGCTGACCCCGGCCCCGTCCGGCGCCCCGGCGGCGCCCCCCGAGCGGGGGGCGCCGCCGCCGTGTGCGGAGGCCCGGGACCGCGGGCTATTTACGATACAGAGCACATCTGTATTGTATGTCGCATGACGGATCGCGAGCGGGTGCCCGGGCGCCCCCGGAGCAAGGACGCCGACGCCGCCGTCCTGGCGGCGGCGCTGGACCTGCTGATCGAGGCCGGCGTCGGCGCGGTCGGCTTCGAGCAGGTCGCCCGTCGGGCGGGCGTCACCCGGGCCACGGTGTACCGGCGCTTCCCCGACCGGACCCGGCTGCTGGTCGCCGCGGTCGAGGCCGCTTTCGGCGACCCGCCGGCCGAGCCGGAGATCCGCGACGTCGAACACGTGCTGTCCGGCTGGGCGCACGTCCTCAGCGATCCGCGGACGCGCCGCCTGCTGCGCCGGCTCTACGGCGCCATGGACGACGTCCCCGAGCTCGCCCGCGCCTACCGCGTCCGCTTCGGGGAGCCCCGCGACCGGGCCCGCGCCGCGGTGTTCGAGCGCGCCCGCGCCCGCGGGGAACTGCCCGAGGACACCGAACCGCAGGTGCTGCTCGACGTCCTCACCGGCGCGGTGTGGCAGCACCTCGCCACCCGGCCCGACACCGCGACGGCGGCCGAGGCCGAGCGCTATCTGCGTGCCGTCCTCCACCAGGCCGGATACCGGCCCGGCGGCCCTTACCCCCCGGCCCCCGAGGGCCGGTGACACCCGGGAAACCGGGAGACAGGAGCAGGACATGCCGTCCTCCGCCGACGTCCGGGCGCGGGAGCGCACCCGCGCGTTCGCCCGCGTGATCGGGCCCTACATCGCCGTCTTCACCACCGTCTACGCGATCCGCCTGCCCGAACTCACCGAGGTGGGCGTCGGCCTGTTCGCCCGGCCCGACATGGTGTTGATGCTCGGGGCGATGATGCTGGCGGGCGGACTCGTCATCATCGGCGTGCACCGCAACTGGCGCGGCCCGCTGGCCGTCACGGTGTCGCTGTTCGGGTGGTTCGTCGCACTCCGCGGCCTGCTGCTCATCGCCGCCCCGGCGGCGCTGGAGGCGGGCGTCGACACCACGCTGGCCTCGCCGGCGCTGACGGCGGCGGCACGGGCGTTCTTCGGCTGCCTGGCGGTCGCCGGCCTGCTGCTGGCCTACGGCGGCTGGTCCACCCGCTCCCCCCGCGCGGCCGCCTCCGCGTCGCCGGCGTCCGCGGCCGGCTGACCGGCGCGGCGGTGTCGGCGGTCAGGACCCGCCGGTGTCCCGGTGCGGGTCGGCGGGGTCGTCGACGGGGACGGAGCGCAGGACCTCGTCCGCCTCGTTGTAGTCGGCCGCGGGCATGGCGCGCAGCGCGGTCAGGACCTCCCGGATCGCGCCCTCCCGCTCGGCCTCGGCCACGACGGTGTCCCGGTCCACCGGGAAGCCGGTCGCGCGCAGGGCGCGGCGGACGGGTTCGAGATCGCGCGGTGCGACCATGGCGGACCTCCTCGGGTCGGCGGGGCGTGCGCCGCGCGGGCCGACCGGGTCCGCGCGCACGCGGGGCGGCTGCCCCCGATGCCGGCCGGGCAAACGCCGCCGGCCGGCATCGGGGCGCCGCGTACCGGGCGGGGCGGTGGGCGGGCGTCGGGCCCGTCGGGCCCGGTCACTCGGTGATGACGACCTCCAGGGTGCGCGGGCCGTGGACGCCCTCGACCCGGTCGAGTTCGATGTCGCTGGTGGCCGAGGGCCCGCTGATCCAGGTCAGCGGGCGGCGGGGGTCCAGGCGGGGCAGCGCCTGCGGGACCGCGTCGACCACCTGGTCGGCGCGGACGACGCACAGGTGGTAGTCGGGCACCAGGGTGAGCACGCGGCGGCCCTGCGCCGCCCCGGCGTCGAGCACGATGGTGCCGGTCTCGGCGATCGCCACCGCGCAGCCCGTCACGACCCCGTCGACCGCGTCGAGTTCGGCCACCGGCAGCGCGCCGTCGGGCACCGCGACGGCGTCCGCCGCCGCCAGCCAGTCCCCGGGCAGGTCGGCGGGGACCGCGACCCGCCGGGCGCCCCGGCGCGCCAGGGCGCGGGCCAGGGCCTCCGCCAGCCCGTCCGCCGGGACCCGGTGCACCACGGCCCGGTAGTCGGCGACCCGCTCGGCGAACAGGGCGACGCGCTCGCCCCCGCCGTGGGCGGCGGCGTAGTCGCGCGGTACGGCGACGTCATCGGGGCGCTCGGCGGCGGGGACGTCGGCCAGCGCGGCGCGCACCCGGCCCAGGATCCGCTCGCGCGAACCGCTCATCGCTCTCCTCCTCGGGTGGTGGCCGGACGTGGGGCGGGGGCGTTCACCGCGCCCCCTCGCCGGGGCCGGACCGCCGCCGCCACCAGGACCGGAACGACTCCTCGGGGATCTCGGGCAGGTCGCGGGTGTCGGTCCAGGCCGCCCCGGGGCCGGGCAGGTGCCGGGGGGCGAGGGACCGGGCGGCCGAGGCGGCGCGCTGCGCCGCGTCCAGCCGCCGCCGGTCGCCCAGGACCCAGCCGGCCGCGCCCATGGCGGCCCGTTCGGCGCGGTGCCCGGCGCCCCCGGCGACCTCCTCGCGCAGGTGCACCAGCACCTCGGGGATGTCGATGGCCACCGGGCACACCTCGTAGCAGGCCCCGCACAGCGACGACGCGAAGGGCAGCGCGGCCTCGACCGCGCCGCCGGTGCCGCGCAGCTGCGGGGTGAGGATGGCGCCGATGGGCCCCGGGTACACCGAGCCGTAGGCGTGGCCGCCGGTGCGCTCGTAGACGGGGCAGATGTTCAGGCACGCCGAGCAGCGGATGCACCGCAGCGCCTGGCGGCCGACCGTGTCGGCGAGGACGTCGGTGCGCCCGTTGTCGAGCAGCACGACGTGCACCTCCTGCGGCCCGTCGCCCGGGGTGACACCGGTCCAGGTGGAGGTGTAGGGGTTCATCCGCTCGCCGGTCGAGGAGCGGGGCAGCAGCTGGAGGAACACCTCCAGGTCCGACCAGGTCGGCACGAGCTTCTCGATGCCCACGACCGAGATCAGGGTGTCCGGCAGGGTCAGGCACATCCGGCCGTTGCCCTCGGACTCCAGCACCACCAGCGTGCCCGTGTCGGCCACGGCGAAGTTGGCCCCCGACACCGCCACCCGGGTGCGCAGGAACCGCTCGCGCAGGTGCACGCGGGCGGCCTCGGCCAGGGCGCGCGGGTCGTCGCCCAGCCCGTCCGGCGCGGGCGCGCCCCACGCCGCCATGCGGTCGCGGAAGATCTCCCGGATCTCGGCGCGGTTGCGGTGGATGGCGGGCACCAGGATGTGCGACGGCAGGTCGTCGCTGAGCTGCACGATCAGCTCGGCGAGGTCGGTCTCGTAGGCGGTGATCCCGGCCTCGGCCAGGGCCTGGTTCAGCTCGATCTCCTGGGTGGCCATCGACTTGACCTTCACCACGTCGCGCTCGCCCGTGGCGAGCACCAGGTCGGTGACGACGCGGTTGGCCTCGGCGGCGTCGGCCGCCCAGTGCACCTGCCCACCCGCCGCCGTGACCGCCGCCTCGAACCGCTCCAGGTACACGTCGAGGTGGCGCAGCGTGCGGTCCTTGACCGCCTTCCCGGCGGCGCGCAGGCCGGCCCAGTCGTCGAGTTCGCCGACGACGGCCGCCCGCTTGTCGCGGATCGTGTGCGTGGCCCTGCGCAGGTTGTGCCGGAGCTGGGCGTCGCCGGTGGCGGCGCGGGCGGCCTCGGGGAACGCGGGCATGCCGACGAAGGTGGCGCTCATATCCGGGCGGGCTCCTCTTCGGTGGAGGCGAGGATCTCGGCGAGGTGCACGACCCGGACCCCGGCGCGGGCGCGCTCCAGGGTGCCGCCGATGTGCATGAGGCAGGAGTTGTCGACCGCGCACAGCACCTCGGCGCCGGTGTCGGCGACCCGGCGCGCCTTGTCGGCGCCCATGGCGGCCGACACGTCGGGGTTCTTCACCGCGAACGTGCCGCCGAACCCGCAGCACTCCCGCGCGCCCGCCAGTTCCACCAGCTCCAGGCCGCGCACCGCGCGCAGCAGCCGGTAGGGGCGGTCGCCCAGCCCCAGCAGCCGCAGCCCGTGGCAGGTGGGGTGGTAGGTGACCGTGTGCGGGAAGTAGGCGCCGACGTCGGTCACGCCGAGCACGTCCACCAGCAGCTCGGTGAGGTCCAGGACGCGCGGGGCGACCTCGGCGGCGGCCCGGTCCAGGCGGCTGCCGGGCGCGCCCAGCCGGGGGTAGTTGTCGCGGACCATGGCCGCGCACGAGCCGGACGGGACGAGTACGGCGTCGGCGTCGGCGAACGTCTCGACGAACCGGACGGCGAGCCGCTGGGCGTCGCGCCGGTAGCCGGTGTTGTAGTGCATCTGGCCGCAGCAGGTCTGGTCCTCGGGGAAGACGACCTTGTGCCCCAGCCGCTCCAGCAGCCGCACGACCGCCTTCCCCGTGCGGGGGAACAGGGTGTCGTTGAGGCAGGTGATGAACAACGCGATGCGCATGCGCTCCCTCGCTTCCGGCGCGCCCCGGGGAGCGCGCGCCCCTCCGACTCTAGGCGCGGGCCGGCCCGCCGCCCGGTACCCCGGGGGGCGTGCCGGGGCCCGGCCGCCCCGGGAGCGCCCGCGACTGGTCCGACCTCTGGCGCGGGAACCGGCCATCGGCGGCCCGTTCGGTGCCTCCATCGGTGGATTGGTCCGACCACTTCTACGCGTGGTCGGGCGGGGGTGTCAAGATGGGGCGAGCGGCGGCGGCGGTCCGCGCCGCGGAGGAGGACCCGTGACCCTGCCCGACGGCGCACCGGACGCGCCGCCCCCCGGCGACCGGATGCCGGCCGCCCAGCGCGCCATCGAGCACGTCAAGGCGCGCATCGCCGACGGCACCTTCCGGCCCGGCGACCGGCTGCCCGCCGAGCGGGACCTGGCCGCCGACGCGGGCGTGTCGCGCGGCTCCCTGCGCGAGGCCGTGCGCGCGCTGACCGCCCTGGGCGTGGTCGAGGTGCGCCGCGGCGCCGGGGTCTACGTCACCGCGCTGCGCCCGGCCGACCTGCTGGAGGCGTTCTCGGTGCTGGCGGAGGTGGCGGACGGCGCGACCCTCATCGAGGTCCTCCAGGTGCGCCGCATGCTGGAGCCGGCCGCGACCGCGCTCGCCGCCGCCCGCGCCGACGACGCAGGGCTCCGCCGGCTGGGGGAGATCCTGGACCGCATCGACCCCGCCGGCAGCGAGTACGACACCGTCACCGCCGACCTCACGTTCCACCAGGCGATCGTCGCGATCACCGGCAACGCCACCCTGGCGGCCATCAACGACGGCCTTTCCTCGCGCACGCTGCACGCCCGGGTGTGGCGGGGGCACCGCGAGGCCGGGCGCGCGGCGCGGCTGCGCGAGGACCACGAGCGCATCCACCGCGCCCTGCTCGACCGCGACCCCGACGCCGCCCGCGCCGCCGCCACCCTGCACGTGCTGGAGGTCGAGCGCTGGCTGCGCGCCGACCTCGCGGCGGGCCCCGACCCCGCCTGACGGCCCCGGCGGCCGCCCGCGCGGGGGAGAGGGGAGGCCCGGGGCCGGCCCGTCCCCCCGGGAGCGGGCCGG
>NZ_BCRK01000112.1 GCF_001552555.1 Nocardiopsis trehalosi NBRC 14201
GGCGCCGCACGGTCCCCGGACCGTGCGGCGCCGCCGCCGTTCCCGCCCCCGCGCGCGTTCCCCTAGGCTGGCGGGGTGGACCACGCCGCGAACCCCCTCGACCACCAGCCGCCCCCGCCGCGCCCGCCCGGCCGCGTCGCGCGCCTCGCGGCCCGCCTGCACCCGGCCACCGGGCCGCTGCTGCTGGGGGCCGCCGGCATCGCCGGCGCCGTCCTGGTGCACTTCGTCGACCCGCACGAGCCCGGGAACTACCCCACCTGCCCGTGGCTGATGATGACCGGCACGTTCTGCCCCGGCTGCGGCACCATGCGCGCCGTCAACGCGCTCACCAACCTCGACCTCACCGGCGCCCTGCGGATGAACGTCCTCACCGTCGCCCTGCTCCCGCTGCTGCTCTACTCCTACCTGCGGTGGGTCTACTACTCCTTCCGGCCGCCCACCCGGCACGTCCGCGCCGCCCACCCGTTCTGGCTGTGGACCCTCCTCGCCGTCATCCTCGGGTTCTGGCTGGTCCGAAACCTGCCGTTCGCGTCCACGCTCGCCCCCGGGTGACCGCCCCACGCCCGGGGCGGTGAACGCGCACCCGCCGGGGATCGCTACGATCGGTGCAGGCGTCGCGGTCCATCCGGACCCGCCACGGCGCCCGAAGCCGTCGCACCCCGCGCGGGACCGCCCGCGCCCGGACGCGCACGGCAGCACCCGGAACCGACCGGCTATCTGAGGGGGCAGTCCCACGTGAGCGTGCTCGACGAGATTCTCGACGGGGTACGCGCCGACCTGGCGGAACGGCAGGCGGCCACGCCTCTGGAGCGGCTCAAGGAGCAGGCCGCGTCCCTGCCCGCGCCGCAGGACGCCGTCGCCGCACTGCGCCGCCCCGGCGTCCAGGTCATCGCCGAGGTCAAGCGCTCCAGCCCGTCCAAGGGCGCCCTCGCCGCCATCGCCGACCCGGCCGCCCTCGCCCGCGACTACGCCGACGGCGGCGCCTGCCTGATCAGCGTCCTGACCGAGCGGCGGCGCTTCAGCGGCAGCCTGGCCGACCTCGCGGCCGTCCGCGCCGCCGTCGACACCCCGCTGCTGCGCAAGGACTTCATCGTCACCTCCTACCAGCTGTGGGAGGCCCGCGTCCACGGCGCCGACGCCGTCCTGCTCATCGTCGCCGCCCTCGACCAGGACGCCCTCGTGTCCCTGGTCGAACGCGCCCACTCGCTCGGCCTCACCCCGCTGGTCGAGGTGCACACCGAGGACGAGGTCGCCCGCGCCCTCGACGCCGGCGCCACCGTCATCGGCGTCAACGCCCGCGACCTCAAGACCCTCCAGGTCGACCGCGACACCTTCGCCCGGCTCGCCCCCCTCATCCCGAGCGACCGCATCCGCATCGCCGAATCCGGCGTCCGGGGCCCGCACGACCTGCTCGCCTACGCCGGGTCCGGCGCCGACGCCGTCCTGGTCGGCGAGAGCCTGGTCAAGGGACGCCACCCGCGCGACGCGGTCGCCGACCTGGTGACCGCCGGCGCGCACCCGGCCCTGCGCGACCGGAGCTGACCATGATCCGGCGCCTTCCGGCCGCACCGCCCGCCGCGCCCTCCGGCACGGCCGGGCGATGGCCCTAGGGAGCCCGCGAACGCGCGGGCTCCCGCCGCCGTGCTGACCCGACGAACCGGTCGGCACGCGCGCAGCCGCGCAGCCGTGCCGACCCCCGTACCGGCGGCCGGCGCCGTCCGGGCGCCGCCGCCATGGAGACCCACATGACGTCCGCACCTCCCGCCGCGTCCGCCGACGCCGGCGGCCACTTCGGCCGCTACGGCGGCCGGTTCAGCCCCGAAGCCCTCGTGGCCGCCCTCGACGAGGTCGCCGCCGCCTGGGAGACCGCGAAGAACGACCCGGAATTCCAGGCCGAGCTGGCCGAACTCCTCGGCAGCTACACCGGGCGGCCCAGCCCCCTTACGGACGCCCGGAACTTCTCCCGCCACTGCAACGGCGCCCGCGTCCTGCTCAAGCGCGAGGACCTCAACCACACCGGCTCGCACAAGATCAACAACGTGCTCGGCCAGGCCCTGCTCACCAAGCGCATGGGCAAGACCCGCGTCATCGCCGAGACCGGCGCCGGCCAGCACGGCGTGGCCACCGCCACCGCCTGCGCCCTCCTCGGCCTCGACTGCGTCGTCTACATGGGCGAGGAGGACACCCGCCGCCAGGCCCTCAACGTCGCCCGCATGCACATGCTCGGCGCCGAGGTCGTCCCGGTGACCATCGGCAGCCGCACCCTCAAGGACGCCGTCAACGAGGCGTTCCGCGACTGGGTCGCCAACGTCGACTCCACCCACTACCTCCTGGGCACCGTCGCCGGCCCCCACCCCTTCCCCACCATGGTCCGCGACCTGCACTTCGTCATCGGCGCCGAGGCCCGGCGGCAGGTCCTCGACCGCACCGGGCGGCTGCCCGACGCGGTCGCCGCCTGCGTGGGCGGCGGCTCCAACGCCATCGGCATCTTCGCCGCCTTCATCCCCGACACCGAGGTCCGCCTCTACGGGTTCGAGGCCGGCGGCGACGGCGTCGACACCGGCCGGCACGCCGCCTCCATCACCGGCGGCTCGCCCGGCGTGTTCCAGGGCACCCGCACCTACGTCCTCCAGGACGAGCACGGCCAGACCGTCCCCAGCCACTCCATCTCCGCCGGGCTGGACTACCCCGCCGTGGGCCCCGAGCACGCCGCCCTGGCCGACAGCGGCCGGGCCGCCTACGCCGCCATCAGCGACGCCGAGGCCATGGAGGCCTTCCGGCTGCTCTGCCGCACCGAGGGCATCATCCCGGCCATCGAGAGCTCCCACGCCCTCGCCGGGGCCCGCAAGATCGGCGCCGAACTCGGCCCGGACGCGACCATCCTGGTCAACCTCTCCGGCCGCGGCGACAAGGACGTCACCACCGCCGCGACCTATTTCGGACTCGTGGACCAGACCGAGGAGCCGGCATGACCGCCGCGACGCCCCTGCAGGCCAGACTCGCCGAGGCCCGCGCGGCCGACCGCGCCGCACTCATCGGCTACCTGCCCGCCGGGTTCCCCGACCCCGCCTCCTCCATCCGGGTGATCGAGGCCATGGTCGCCGGCGGCTGCGACGTGATCGAGGTCGGCCTGCCCTACTCCGACCCCACCATGGACGGCCCCACCATCCAGAAGGCCGCCGACCGCGCCCTCGCGGCCGGCACCACCCCCGCCGACGTGCTCCGCGTCGTCGAGGCCACCGCCGCCACCGGCGCCGCCGCCCTGGTCATGTCCTACTGGAACCCCATCGACCGCTACGGCACCGAGCGCTTCTGCGCCGACCTCGCCGCCGCGGGCGGCTCCGGCACCATCACCCCCGACCTGCTCCCCGAGGAGGCGGGCGACTGGTTCGCCGCGACCGACGCCGCCGGGCTCGACCGGATCTTCCTCGTCGCCCCGTCCTCCACCGACGAGCGGCTGCGGTCCACCACCGCCGCCTGCCGCGGGTTCGTCTACGCCGCCTCCCTCATGGGCGTCACCGGCACCCGAACCCAGGTCGCCGACACCGCCGAGAAGCTCGTCACCCGCACCCGGGCCGCCACCGCGGAGACCCGGCTGCCCGTCTGCGTCGGCCTGGGCATCTCCACCGGCGCCCAGGCGGCAGAGGTCGCCGGCTACGCCGACGGCGTCATCGTCGGCGCCGGCTTCTGCCAGCGGGTGCTCGACGCCCCCGACCTCGACACCGGCCTGTCCGCGGTCCGGGCGTTCGCCGAGGAACTCGCCGCCGGGGTCCGCACCCGGCGCTGAACCGCCTCCGGGGGCCGTCCGGCGGCCCCCGTCGGCGTCCTCCCCGGTGAGAGCCTGGTGAGAAACGGGTGAGAACACGGCCGCGCGCCCCCATCGGGAACCTTCCGGGGGCCGCGGCCGACTACTGTCCCGAGGTGCGGCCCGCCGGAACCCCGGCGGGCCGACCATGTGTGACGCCACCGTCACGTGCAGTAGTATCCGGCTCTGTGCGGCCTCCGCCGGGACGGCGGGCGGCGCACGCGCCCACCCGACTCCTCCCCCGGGGGACCCATGGACACCGAAGACCGCCCGGCGGCCGGCCCGGCCGCCGCACCCGCGGCGCCCGACCGCCCGCCCGGCACCGCCCGGCGCCTCGCCGCCGTCCAGCCCTGGGCGACCCTGGCCGCCCGACTCGCCCTCGCCGGCGTGCTCGCCTACGCCGCCGCCACCAAGCTGCCGCCCGCCCTGTCGGTGCAGTCCGTCGAGGCCTACCAGCTCTTCCCGCCGGCCGTCGCCGAGTTCATCGGGCTCACCCTCCCGCTGCTGGAGTTCGCCCTGGCCCTGCTGCTGGTCGTGGGCCTCGCCACCCGCTACGCCGCCGCCGCCACCGGCCTGCTCATGGTCGTCTTCATCGCCGGCATCGTCTCGGCGTGGGCCCGCGGCCTGAGCATCGACTGCGGCTGCTTCGGCACGGGCGGCCCCGTCGCCCCCGGCGAGACCGCCTACGGCACCGACATCGCCCGCGACCTCGTCTTCCTCGCGCTGGCCGTCCTCATCACCGTGTGGCCGCGCTCCCCGCTCGCGCTCGACCGGGCCTTCGGCCTGCACCGCTGAACCACCCGCACCCCCCACCCGCACCCCACCCGCCGCGCGCGACCGCCGCGCGGCCCGACCCGACCAGGAACGGTGAACCGCACATGGGCAAGGCGTCCCGCCAGGCGTCCCGCGAACGACTCCGGCAGGAGCGGCTGAAGGAGCAGCGGCGTGCCAAGCGCACCCGCACCCTCGTGGTGGCCGGCGCCGCCCTCGCCGTCGTCCTCCTCGTCGTCGGCGGCGGCTACCTGTACCTCTCCGCGGAGCGCCGCGCCGACCAGCGGGCCGCCGAGCAGTACGCCGACCTGCCGCCGCAGACCGTCCAGCAGGACGGCAGCGTCGTCCTCGCCCGGGAGGGCGCCGACGCCCCCGTGGTCGAGGTCTACGCCGACTACCAGTGCCCCGGCTGCCGCCAGTTCGAGCTCACCAGCGGCCCCACCCTGCAGAGCCTCGCCGCCGAGGGGCGCGCCATCGTCCACTACCGGCCCGTGAGCATCTTCGCCCAGCGCCCCGACCCGCTCGGCACCAACTCGCTGCGCGGCGGGGCCGCCGCCCGCGCCGCCGCCGACTTCGGGAAGTTCGTCCAGTACAACGACCTGCTGTTCGAGCACCAGCCCGCCGAGGGCCAGGCCGGGTTCGCGCCCGAGGACCTCAAGCAGTGGGGGAGCGACGCCGGCATCGACGACCCCGCGTTCGCCGAGCGCGTCGACGCCGAGAGCACCGTCGCCGACCGCTTCACCGGCGAGTACTACCCCGACCTGGTCGCCCGCGCCCAGGACGCCCTCGGCGAGGACGAACTCGCCGCGATGAGCCTGCGCGACCTCATCGACTGGGGGAGCGGCAACGGCGTCGACGCGTCGTTCCTCGACGGCACCTACGTCGGCGGGCTCATCGACGCGACGGCCGCCGTCGGCGAAAAGTACGCTGAGGGGGACAACGCGTTCGGTTCCACGCCGTCGATCTACGTCAACGGGACCCTCCTCGGCAACGAGGCCTACTCCGGCAACGGCATCGAGGAGGCCGTAGAATCCGCTGAGCCCGGCGAGGTCGACACCCGACCGCTCGCCACCGACGACTCCGCGGCCACCCGTGAGTCCCCCGACTCCAAGGAATAGACCCGAGCGATGATCCTCCCGTCGACCACCGACGAGGGCGCGGCCGGCACCGGCCGCGCCCTCGCGGCCATCCCCAGCCCCGAGGTGAGTTCCCTCTCCCTCGGGCCGCTCACCATCCACTTCTACGCCCTGTGCATCCTGGCCGGCGTCATCGCCGCCGTGTACTGGAGCGAGCGCCGATGGGCCGCCATGGGGGGTGAGAAGGGCACCATCATGGACCTCGCGGTGCCCGCGGTGATCCTCGGCCTGGTCGGCGGCCGGCTCTACCACGTCATCAGCGACTACCAGCTCTACTTCGGCCCCGGCCGCGAGCCCATCCGCGCCCTCTACATCTGGGAGGGCGGCCTCGGCATCTGGGGCGCCATCCCGCTCGGCGCGCTCGGCGTGTGGCTCGTCGCCCGCCGCCGCGGCCTGTCGATGTCCCGGCTGTCCTTCGCGATCGCCCCCACCATCCCGCTCGCGCAGGCGCTCGGCCGCTGGGGCAACTACTTCAACCAGGAGCTGTTCGGCGCCCCCACCGACCTGCCGTGGGCGGTGCGGATCTCCCTCGACTACACCTACAACGCCAACGGCGACCCCCGGCCGGGCATGCAGCTGGTGCCCGGCAGCACCACCGAGTACTACACCACCTACCACCCGACGTTCCTCTACGAGTCCCTGTGGTGCCTGGGCCTCGCGGTACTGCTCGCCTGGCTCGGCCGCCGCTACGAGGACCGCCTGTTCGGCGGACGGCTCTTCGCGGTGTACGTGATGGGCTACTGTGTGGGACGGTTCTGGATCGAGTATCTTCGGGTCGACCCCGCCCACGACATCCTCGGCCTCCGGTTGAACAACTGGACGTCGATCGCGGTGTTCCTGGGCGCGCTCGCCTACTTCTGGTGGGCCGGGCGGCGGCCGGACGCCTTCTCCACGCGGGTGCTCCCGGTCGGCCACGACCCCGGAACCCAGGTGTTCGACACCGACCCCGCCTCGGGCGGGCAGCACCGGCCCGACGGCCCCACGACCGTCGCCCCCGACGGCGGCGGCGAGACCAGGACCGACGGCAGCACACGCGACTGACAGGCACAACGGGTCCGCGGCGCCGCGCCGCCGCGGACCCCGCCGGATGGATGAGTACGCACGTGAGCAGATCCGACTCCGCACGCACGGGCCGACGCCGGTCGCGGCGCGCCCGCCGCGACCGGAACCCGCGGGACGATCACGGCCCCGAGTACCACGCCGACGACGACGGGTACGGCGACCGCGCCACCGACACCGCGCCGCGGCGCTACGCCGACGACGGCCCTGACGACGGCTACGCCGACGACCGCTACGCCGACGACCGCTACGCCGACGACGGCGGGTACGACGACGGCGGGTACGACGGCGAGGACCGCGACGGCGGCGACCCGTACGACGACGACCGGTACGACGGCGACCCCGACGACGCCGCCGAAGGCGACGACGAGGCCGCCGGCGCCCCGCGCCGCCGCGGCCGCGGCGCGCGCCGCGCCGGCCGGTCCCGCTCCGGCGGCTCCCGCGGCCGGGGCCGCGCCGCCGACCCCGCCCGCCGCGGCCGCCGCGGCGTCAAGCCCGGCGGCGGCGTCGACCCGCTCTCCAAGTTCTCCGCCTCGGCGCTGCGCCGCGTCACCGTCCTCGGCGACCGCCCCAGCCAGGTCGTCTACACCCTCGCCGAGCAGTCCCGCCGCAAGCGCGGCACCGCCGTCCTGGGCACCCTGCTCGGGCTCTGCGGCACCGCCCTCGTCGCCCTGCTCGGCGTCCTCGTCTACCAGCTCGTGCTCGTGCCCGGCGGCGTCGCCGGCAACGGGGCCGGCGCCATCGTCGAACCGCCCGAGGGCCACTCCACCCTGATCCCGGAGCTGTACCAGGGCGAGACCGAGAACAACGAGGTGTTCGCCCCCATCAGCGAACGCCCCGCCGACGCCGAGCCCATGGCCCAGGAGCAGGTCTTCGGCCCCGCGGAGAAGCTCGAACTCGGCGAGACCCAGCTGCTGCTGGCCGACTCCGAGACCACCGACACCTGCACCGCCATGGTGTGGGGCGACGGCGTCGCCCAGGCGCTCGCCGACAACGGGTGCACCTCGGCCGCGCGCGGCGTCTACCACGACCCCGAGAAGGAGTACGTGGCCCAGTTCACCCTGTTCGACCTCGCCGACGCCGAGGCCGCGGGCAGCGTCGCCGTCGCGCTCGACCCCACCGACCCCACCTCCGCCCCCGGGTTCCTGCTGCCCATGGAGGACGGCGTCGAAGGGCTGCACACCGGCTACAGCCAGGCCACCTCCCAGGTCATGGGCCACTACCTGGCCGTGTACTGGGTGGCCCGCAGCGACGGCGGCGCCCCCGGCGACGACGAGACCATGGCCACCCTCAACGTGGTGGCCATGAACGCCTCCCGGTGGGTCTACCAACAGGTCGGCGCGGCGCAGGAGGAGCAGGAGAAGTGACCCCGGCCCCGGGCCGGGGGAGCCCCGGCTGCGGCTAGGATTGCGCACCGGCGGCGGAAACCTCCCCGCGGCCCCTCCGCGCCTCGCACCCCCGCGAGTCCCGCGTCCCCCCGACCTTCCGAGAGGTTCAGGTGCCACCTTCTGAGTCGTCCGTATCCGGTTCCCGCGGCCGGCGGAGGAAAACCGACGAGGCCGACGCCATCGAAGGGCTCGCCGCCCCCGCGCGGCGCACGGGCGCCAAGGGGTCGCGCCGCCGGCGCAAGGGCGGCGGAAAGAAGCGGAGCCCGCTGCTGCTGGTGCTCCTGGGCCTGCTCGGCGCGGCCGTCGTCGCGCTCGCGGTGGTGCTGGTCCTCCGGTTCACCGGCGGCGGCGCGGCGGCGCCCGAGAACGCCCGGCCCGCGGCCTACGGCGTCTTCGACTCGCAGAACATCAGCGAGGCGCTGCCCACCCGCGAGGCCGACCGGCGCCCCCTGGCCGAGGGCGAGATGTTCGAACGCGGCAACGAGGAGATCGACAGCCGCGGCATCACCTTCACCCTGGCGGCGTCCTCGCTGAGCGACGACTGCGCCGGCGCCGTGTGGGGCGACGCCGTCACCGAGGCGCTCGCCGCGGCCGACTGCACCCAGGTCGCCCGGGCCGGCTACACCTCCGACGAGTACGTCGGGGTCGCCGCCATGTTCAACCTGGCCGACACCGAGGCCGCCCAGGCGGTCGCCGAGTCCATGGAGCCGCCCACCGACCCCGAGGCCGAGGCCCCCGGGTTCGTGCTGCCGCCCACCGACGAGGAGCCGTTCAACGTGCTCGGCGCCGGGTTCAGCCAGGCCGAGGCGACGGTCAGCGGCCACTTCCTCGTCGTCACCTGGACGCAGGCCACCGACTCCACCGACCCCGCCGAGCGCGAGCAGCTCACCTCGCCGCTCATCGCCCTCAGCGGCTTCCAGGACCCGCTGTACCGGCGGGTCGTGCAGATGGAGAGCTCCGGCGCCGGCAGCGCCACCGAACCCGCGACCGAGCCCGGGGCCGACACCACCGGCACCGAGGCCCCCGACGGCACCGCGGGCACGGGCACCGAGGTCCCCCAGACCGGCACCGAGGTGCCCGGAACCGGGACCGGTACCGAGGTCCCCACGGGCTGACCCCGCCGCCGCACCCCGTTCGGTGCCGTCCGCGTCCGCGCGGGCGGCACCGCCGCGTTCCCCGGCGGGGGAGCGGCGCTAGTCGGCCGGGTGGTCGGTCGGGTGGTCGGCCGGGCCGGGCAGGTCCGCCACCGCCACCGCCGCCGCGACCGCCGCCCGCAGCGCCGGGAACCGGTGCCCGGGCAGGTCCAGCAGGGTGTGGCCGGGCAGCCACGGCGCGGCCGCCGCCAACCGGGTGCGGGCCGTCTTCTTGTTCACCGGCGCCCCCAGCTCCGCCGACACCCGGATCAGCCCCTCGCGCAGGGCGGCCCCCAGCGGCGCGTGCGCCCGCCCCAGGACGTGGTGCAGCACCCGCTCCGCCGCCCCCGCCCCGTCGCGCGGGCCGTGCCGCCGCGCCACGACCACCGTCGTGCGCGGCCCCGGCACCCCGCGCAGGAACCGCACAGCGAACGCGGGCTCCACCGCCGCCCGCAGCCGCGACTGCCCGGCCGCGTCGCGCACCTCCGGCGCCGACGACGCCACCACGACGTGCGTCTCCGCCGCGCCGCTCGCCAGCACCGCCCGCGTCAGCAGCGCGTCCCAGCCGCCCGTCAGGTCCACCGCCGCCCGGTGCGCCGCGACGGGCGCCTCCAGCCACGCGCCGAGCCCCACCCGGCGCACCTCCGGCCCCGCCGCCTCCGCCGGCCACGCACCCACGGCGGTGTCGGCCCCGGCCCGCTCCAGCACCTCCCGGGCGGCGTCCGCCCCCAGCCCGCCCGACGCCTCCTTGGCGTTCGCGCCCCGGCTGTAGACGCGGGCCGCCTCACCCCGGTCGGCCCCCGGCGCCCGCGTGGTCGGCCGCAGCACGTACAGGTCGCTGGCCGCGCCGATCGCCTCGGCGCCCAGATACCGGTTGAAGTCCGGGAACACCGCCTCGAACACCAGGTGCATCCGCGCCAGCCGCGCCTGCGTCCGCGCCACCAGCCCCGGTGTGGTCTCGCTCGCCCCGTAGGCCACCAGCACCCGCGACCGGCGCGGGTCGGCCAGCCCCTCCAGGCCGCGCCGGACGAACAGCTCCACCCCCTCCGGGGTGTAGGGCGGGTCGGTGAACACCAGGTCGCCCCAGCCCCGCACCGACGGCGGCAGCCCCAGCCGCAGGTCGGCGAAGTGGCAGCGCACCGGCAGGCCGAGCCGGCCGGCCGCCGCGTCGATGTAGTCCAGCATCCGCTCGTCGATGTCGACCACCACCGCCTCGGCGTCCGGCGCCACCAGGGTGGTCGCCAGCGACGTCAGGTCGTGGTCGCCCACGCACAGCAGCCGCGCCCCCGGCAGCGCGAACCGCGCCGCCAGGAACACCCCGCGGCGCAGCGCCGTGCGCGCCGTCGCCGCCACGTGGTCGAGGTCGGTGCGCGGCCGCGGCGCCTCCGCCACCAGCCGGCGCAGCTCCGCCCCCGCCGCCGGGTGGGCGTCGGCCAGGTGCGCCACCGGGTCGGCGGGCTCCGGCCGGGCGAACCCCGCGTAGCCGTCCGCCCGCACCAGCCGCACCCGCTCGCCGTCGCGCTCCAGCTCGCCGCCGAGCGCGGTCAGCACCGCGTCGACCCTGCGGTGGGCCACCGCGGTCGCGCGGACGAGGTCGCGGGGCGTCCACCACGCGCCGTCCGCCAGGGCGGCGAGCACCCGGTACAGGCGCGCGGCGTCGACGCCCTGCTCGGCGAGGAGGGCGGTGAGGGCCGGCGGATGATCGATCACCGGACGATCATCCCACGCGGGACCGCCCGCCCGGCGCCGCGCGGACCCGCCCCCGCGCACCGCCGCGCGGCCCCGCCGGCGCGTTTCGGCGGGCCCCCGCGAAACGGACACCGCACTCGTGCGTACACTCATGGGCGGATAACCTGGAGGTCGGCGCGGCATCCGTTTCGCGGATGTTTGCCACCCCCGGTCGTTGGAGAAGATCACGCCGAGCCCACCATGGCGGTGGGCGGGCGTCCCCACTCCACCGGACCGGTGGGCGCCGGCCTCGACCACCGCACTGTGGCGGTGGTCGGTCTAGACCTCCGACCCGCGTCGGGGCTGGACCCCCGTACAATCGACCGCCGCGCCGCGGCGCACCCGACCGCCACCGGTCGCCACGAGGACGTGCACGCAGCACCGGCATGCGCCGGACTGTGCCACCGGTGCCGGGTGCCACCGCAGCGCAGCGCCACGCAGCAGGGCCAATGTCGTCCCGGATGCGCTTTCCCCAAAGCCAGACGTACGACGACAGGAGGGTAGATGCCTGCTGGCCAGGTGCAGCGTTCGTCCGTCCGACCGAACGCCGAGTCCACTTCCGAGGGCCTGTACGACAGCACTTTCGAGCACGACGCCTGCGGTGTGGGCTTCGTCGCCGACCTCTCCGGCCGTCGCGGCCACGACATCGTGCAGAAGGCGCTCACCGTTCTGCGCAACCTCGACCACCGGGGCGCCTCCGGGCACGACCCCGACGACGGCGACGGCGCCGGGATCCTCACCCAGATCCCCGACGCCCTCTACCGCGAGGTCGTCGACTTCGACCTGCCCGAACCCGGCGCCTACGCCACCGGCATCGCGTTCCTGCCGGTCGACGCCGCCGAGCGCGCCGCCGCCCAGGCCGCCGTCGAGGCCATCGCCGCCGACGAGGGCCTGACCGTCCTCGGCTGGCGCGACCTGCCGTTCGAGCCCCGCTACTGCGGCCCGGCCGCCCGCGAGGTCATGCCGTTCTTCGGGCAGCTCTTCGTCGCCGCCGCCCCCGGCGGCCCCGCCGAGGGCCGCACCGGCATCGAGCTGGAGCGGTTCGCCTACTGCGCCCGCAAGCGCGCCGAGCACGAGGCCGGCGTGTACTTCCCGAGCCTGTCCCCGCGCACCATCGCCTACAAGGGCATGCTCACCACGCCGCAGCTCGAACCGTTCTTCCCCGACCTGTCCGACCGGCGCTACACCTCCGGCCTGGCCCTGGTCCACTCGCGGTTCTCCACCAACACCTTCCCGTCGTGGCCCCTGGCCCACCCGTTCCGGTTCGTCGCCCACAACGGCGAGATCAACACCGTCAAGGGCAACCGCAACATGATGCGGGCCCGCGAGGCCACCCTCGCCAGCGACCTGCTGCCCGGCGACCTCAGCCGCATCTTCCCCATCGTGGACGCCGAGGACTCCGACACCGCGTCCTTCGACGCCGCCCTCGAACTGCTCCACCTCGGCGGGCGGTCCCTCCCGCACGCCGTGCTCATGATGATCCCGGAGCCGTGGGAGAACCACACCGAGATGGACCCGGCGGTGCGGGCCTTCTACGAGTTCCACTCCATGCTCATGGAGCCCTGGGACGGCCCCGCCTCCGTCTCCTTCACCGACGGCACCCTCGTCGGCGCCGTCCTCGACCGCAACGGGCTGCGCCCCGGCCGCTACTGGGTGACCGACGACGGCCTCGTCGTCCTCGCCAGCGAGGCCGGCGTCCTCGACATCGACCCCGCCACCGTCGTCCGCAAGGGCCGGCTCCAGCCCGGTCGCATCTTCGTGGTCGACACCGCGCAGGGCCGCATCATCGAGGACGAGGAGATCAAGGCCGAACTCGCCGCCGAGCACCCCTACGCCGAGTGGCTGGAGCGCGGCGTCGTCCGCCTCGCCGACCTCCCCGCCGCCGACCCCGCCCCCGTGGACGACCTCGTCCGCCGGCAGCAGGTCTTCGGCTACACCGAGGAGGAGCTGCGGATCATCCTCACCCCGATGGCCCGCACCGGCGCCGAACCCATCGGCTCCATGGGCACCGACACCCCCGTCGCCGCCCTCTCCACCCGCTCCCGGCAGCTCTTCGACTACTTCTCCCAGGGCTTCGCGCAGGTCACCAACCCGCCGCTGGACGCCATCCGCGAGGAACTCGTCACCAGCCTCGCCACCGTCCTGGGCGCCGAGGAGAACGTGCTCTCGCCCGACCCGGAGGACTGCCGGCGCATCGTCCTGCCCACCCCCGTGGTCGACGACGCCCAGCTCGCCGCCGTCACCGCCGTCGGCGGCCCCGGCGGCGACCCCGCGTTCCGCGCCTACACCGCCGACGGCACCTACCCGGTCGCCGGCGGCGGCGCCGCCCTGTCGGCCCGCCTGGACGAGATCTGCGCCGAGGTGTCCGCCGCCATCGCCGGCGGCGCGCACATCGTCGTCCTCAGCGACCGCGCGGCCGGGCCCGACCGCGCCCCCGTCCCGTCGCTGCTGCTCACCGGCGCCGTCCATCACCACCTCGTCCGCGAGAAGACCCGCACCGAGGTCGGCCTGGTGGTCGAGGCCGGCGACGTCCGCGAATGCCACCACGTCGCCCTGCTGCTGGGCTACGGCGCTTCCGCCGTCAACCCCTACCTGGCCCTGGGCACCGTCCGCGACCTGGTCGAGCGCGGCGTCATCGGCGGCATCGACGCCGACACCGCCGTCCGCAACACCGTCAAGGCGTTCGGCAAGGGCGTCCTGAAGATCATGTCCAAGATCGGCGTGTCCACCGTCAGCGGGTACATGGGCGCCCAGATCTTCGAGGCGCTCGGCCTGGGCCGCGAGGTCGTGGACCGGTGCTTCACCGGCACCACCTCCCGCCTCGGCGGGGTCGGGTTCGACGTCCTCGCCGAGGAGGTCCGCATGCGGCACGCCACCGCGCACGCGGACAACCCCGCCGACCACCGCCGGCTCGCCGTCGGCGGCGAGTACCAGTGGCGGCGCGAGGGCGAACCCCACCTGTTCAACCCCGAGACCGTGTTCAAGCTCCAGCACGCCACGCGCACCCGCCGCTACGAGATCTTCAAGGAGTACACCTCCCGGATCGACGAGCAGGCCGGCAACCTCATGACCCTGCGCGGCCTGTTCCGGCTCCGCGAGGGCGTGCGCGAACCCGTGCCCATCGAGGAGGTCGAGCCGGTCTCCGAGATCGTCAAGCGGTTCTCCACCGGCGCCATGTCCTACGGCTCCATCTCGGCCGAGGCCCACGAGACCCTCGCCATCGCCATGAACCGCCTCGGCGGCAAGTCCAACACCGGCGAGGGCGGCGAGGACCCGGCGCGGTTCACCCCCGACGCGGACGGCGACCTGCGGCGCAGCGCCATCAAGCAGGTCGCGTCCGGCCGGTTCGGGGTGACCTCGCACTACCTCACCAACGCCGACGACATCCAGATCAAGATGGCGCAGGGCGCCAAGCCCGGCGAGGGCGGCCAGCTCCCCGGCCACAAGGTGTACCCGTGGATCGCCGACACCCGGCACTCCACCCCCGGCGTCGGCCTCATCTCGCCGCCGCCGCACCACGACATCTACTCCATCGAGGACCTCGCCCAGCTCATCCACGACCTGAAGAACGCCAATCCGCGGGCCCGGGTGCACGTCAAGCTCGTCTCCGAGGCCGGGGTCGGCACCGTCGCCGCGGGCGTCTCCAAGGCGCACGCCGACGTCGTCCTCATCTCCGGCCACGACGGCGGCACCGGCGCGTCCCCGCTGACCTCGCTCAAGCACGCCGGCACCCCGTGGGAGCTGGGCCTGGCCGAGACCCAGCAGACCCTCCTCCGCAACGGGCTGCGCGACCGCATCGTCGTCCAGGCCGATGGGCAGATGAAGACCGGCCGCGACGTCATCGTCGCCGCCCTCCTGGGCGCCGAGGAGTTCGGGTTCGCCACCGCGCCCCTCGTCGTCTCCGGCTGCGTCATGATGCGCGTCTGCCACCTCGACACCTGCCCCGTCGGCGTCGCCACCCAGAACCCGGAGCTGCGCAAGCGCTTCACCGGCAAGGCCGAGTTCGTCGTCAACTTCTTCGAGTTCATCGCCGAGGAGGTCCGCGAGTACCTCGCCGCGCTCGGCTTCCGCACCCTGGAGGAGGCGGTCGGCGCCGTCGACCTGCTCGACACCGCCGGCGCCGTCGACCACTGGAAGGCCGCCGGGCTCGACCTCGCCCCGGTCCTGCACAGCGCCGAACCGTGGGCCGGCGACCACCGCCGCCACATGCGCGCCCAGGACCACGGGCTGGAGAAGGCCCTCGACAACACCCTCATCCAGCTCTGCGAGGGCGCCCTGGAGTTCCGCGAACCCCTCAAGCTCGACCTGCCGGTGCGCAACGTCAACCGGACCGTCGGCACCATGCTCGGCCACGAGGTCACCCGGCGCCACGGCGCCGACGGCCTCCCCGACGGCACCATCGACATCACCTTCACCGGCTCCGCCGGGCAGTCCTTCGGCGCGTTCGTGCCCAAGGGCGTCACCCTGCGGCTGGTCGGCGACGCCAACGACTACGTCGGCAAGGGCCTGTCCGGCGGCCGCATCACCGTCCGGCCGCACCCCGACGCGCCCTATGCCGCCGAGGACCACATCATCGCCGGCAACGTCATCGCCTACGGCGCCACCTCCGGCGAGGTGTTCCTGCGCGGCGTGGTCGGCGAGCGGTTCTGCGTGCGCAACTCCGGCGCGCTGGCCGTCGCCGAGGGCGTCGGCGACCACGGGTGCGAGTACATGACCGGCGGCCGCGCCGTCGTCCTCGGCCCCGTCGGCCGCAACTTCGCGGCGGGCATGTCCGGCGGCATCGCCTACGTGCTCGACCTCGACACCGCGCGCGTCAACGGCGAGATGGTCGACGTCGACCCGCTCGACGACGACGACCGGGCGTTCCTCCTCGACGTGCTGGAGCGGCACCGCGCCGCCACCGGCTCCGAGGTCGCCGCCGCGCTGCTGGCCGACCCCGACGCCGCGCCGGCGCGGTTCGGCAAGGTCATGCCGCGCGACTACAAGCGGGTCCTCGCCGCCCGCGCGGAGGCCGAGAAGGCCGGCCGCGACGTCGGCGAGGCCATCATGGCCGCGGCCCAGTCCTAGGCAGCGCCACCGGAAGGAGGGAGAAGGAACATGGGCGACCCCAAGGGTTTCCTCAAGATCACCGAGCGGGAGCTGCCCGCTCACCGGCCCGTCGACGTGCGGATCCAGGACTGGCGCGAGGTCTACGCCGACTTCGACCGCGGCACCGTCACCCGCCAGGCGTCGCGCTGCATGGACTGCGGCATCCCGTTCTGCCACAACGGGTGCCCCCTGGGCAACCTCATCCCCGAGTGGAACGACCTGGTCCACCGGCACGACTGGGGCGAGGCCATCGAGCGGCTGCACGCCACCAACAACTTCCCGGAGTTCACCGGGCGGCTGTGCCCCGCCCCCTGCGAGTCCGCGTGCGTGCTCGGCATCAACCAGCCCGCCGTCACCATCAAGAACGTCGAGGTGTCGATCATCGACCGGGCGTGGGAGGAGGGCTGGGTCCGCCCCCGCCCGCCCCGCGTGCGCACCGGCCGCACGGTCGCCGTCGTCGGCTCCGGCCCCGCCGGGCTCGCCGCCGCCCAGCAGCTCACCCGCGCCGGGCACGACGTCACCGTCTACGAGCGCGCCGACCGCATCGGCGGCCTGCTGCGCTACGGCATCCCCGAGTTCAAGATGGAGAAGCGGCACATCGAGCGCCGCATCGGGCAGATGGCCGCCGAGGGCACCGCGTTCCGCACCGGCGTGAACGTCGGCGTGGACCTCACCGTCGAGGACCTGCGCGCCGACCACGACGCCGTGCTGCTGGCGGGCGGCGCCACCGCGTGGCGCGACCTGCCCGTCCCCGGCCGCGACCTCGACGGCGTCCACCAGGCCATGGAGTACCTGCCATTGGCCAACCGGGTGCAGGAGGGCGACTTCGCCGCCCCGCCGATCAGCGCCGAGGGCAAGCACGTCATCGTCATCGGCGGCGGCGACACCGGCGCCGACTGCGTCGGCACCGCGCACCGCCAGGGCGCGGCGTCGGTCACCCAGCTGGAGATCATGCCGCGCCCGCCCAAGGAGCGGCCCGAGAACCAGCCCTGGCCGACCATGCCCATGCTGTACAAGGTCACCAGCGCCCACGAGGAGGGCGGCAAGCGGCTGTACTCGGTCAACACCGTCGAGTTCCTCGGCGACGACCAGGGCCGGGTGCGCGCCCTGCGGCTCGTCGAGGTCACCCGCACGGCCGCCGGCTTCGAACCCGTCGCGGGCACCGAGCGCGAGATCCCCGCCCAGCTCGTGACGCTGGCCATGGGCTTCGTCGGACCGCAGAAGGAGGGGCTGCTCGACGCGCTCGGCGTGGAGCTGGACGGGCGCGGCAACGTCGTCCGCGACGCCGACTACGCCACCACCGTCGACGGCGTCTTCTGCGCCGGCGACATGGGCCGCGGCCAGTCGCTCATCGTCTGGGCGATCGCCGAGGGCCGCTCCGCGGCCGCCGGCGTCGACCGCTACCTGGGCGCCGACAGCCACCTGCCCACCGCCATCCCGCCGACCGAGCGCCCGCTGGTCTGACCCGCGGCCGCACCGCTCCGGGCGCTGCCCCCCGCGACAGGGGGGCGGCGCCCGCGCCGTTCCCGTCGCGAGGGGGCGGGACGTTCCGCCCGTTCCACTGGAGACCCGGGCATCTCACAGGCCAGTTTCCGGCCCGGCCGGGTAGAGGGGCCGAGCGGACCGGGCAGAGCGGGGGGATGCGGGATGACGACGGGGGCGACGGCGCGGCGGCGGGCGCCGGGGCAGGGGCGCGTCGACCGGGCGCGGCAGTGGGCGCGCCGGGCCGTTCGCGCGGACGGCCACGAGCGGCACACGGTGCTGCTGATCGCCAAGAGCACGATCGCGGCGTGCGCCGCCTGGGCGGTCGCCTACTACGGGCTCCAGGCGAAGTCGCCGGCGTTCGCCCCGTTCTCGGCGGTGCTCATCATGAACGTCACCGTCTACCAGTCGGTGGCGCAGGCCCTGCGCTACATCCTGGCGGTCGCCGCCGGGGTCGCCCTCCAGGGCGTGTTCGGCTTCCTCGCGGGCCCCGACCTGCTCACCTTCGCCCTGGTCGCCGCCACCGCCCTGATCATCGGCCGGTGGCCCCCGCTGGGGTCCCAGGGCACGCAGGTCGCCACCGCCGCGTTCTTCGCGTTCTCCACCTACCTGGCGGCCACCACCACCGCCGACCGGTTCACCCAGCTGGGCCAGATCGTGCTCCTCGTGCTCATCGGGTGCGGGATCGGCGTCCTGGTGAACGTGGTCCTGCTGCCGCCCATGCGGTTCCGCAGCGCCGAGTACGGGGTGCAGACGCTCGCGAGTTCGCTGTGCGGGCTGCTCGACGACATGGCGCCCGCCCTGCGCGACGACGTCCCCGACGCCGAGCGCACCGGCCAGTGGCGCACCCGGGCCGAGCAGGCCGAGCGCCTGGTGCCGCAGGCGCGCACGGCCGTGCGGACCGCCCAGGAGAGCGCCTACTACAACCCGCGGCTGCTGCTCCGCCGCAACCGCCGCAACCGGTCCTTCTCCGGGTACGAGGCGGTGGCGCAGGCGCTGGAGCGCGTCTCCTACCAGATGGTGTCGCTGACCCGCAGCCTCGACCAGTGGAGCGAGGACGAGCCCAGCGCGCGCCACCGCGCGTTCCTCGGCGCCTACGGCGACTTCCTCGCGGCCATGGCCCGCCTCACCCGGATCATGTCCGAGCTGGACGAGGACCGGCTGGCCGCGCAGGCGCGGGAGCTGTGCGAGGCCGCCGACGGCGCCGATGAGTGCCTGTCGACCCTGGTGGAGCGGTCCCAGGACATCGACCTGCCGCTCACCGACCACACGCGGCCCTACGGCCTGCTGCTGGTGGAGGCGCGCCGGCTGATGGACGAGTTCCGCCACACCTGCGACGTCCTGCGGCAGGTGGCGGACGGGACGGCGCGCTGAGCACCCCGGGGTGGGCCCGGGTACCCGGGCCGGACCGGGTACGCGTACTCATGGCCGCGGCGGGGGCGGCGGCGTAGCGTCGGAGGCATGGGCTACCGGTTGATCGCCGAGGCGGCGATGCTCCTGCACTTCGCCTTCCTGTGCTACGTCGTGTTCGGCGGGTTCCTCGCCTGGTGGCGGGCCGCCGCCTTCTGGCCGCACCTGGGCTTCGCGGCCTACGCGCTGGGCATCGTCACCATCGAGTGGCCGTGCCCGCTGACCGCCCTGGAGGACTGGGGGCGGACCCGGGCGGGGCAGGAGGGCCTGCCCACCGGGTTCATCGACCACTACCTCACCGGCGTCATCTACCCCGAGGAGCACGTGCTGACGGCCCGCTTCGTGATGGCGGGCGTCGTCGGCGCCTCCTGGGCGGGGGCCGCCGTGCTGGCGGCCCGGCGGCGGGCGGCGGCCGGTCCGCCGACACCCCGGGCGGGTGTTAATAAGCCGTGAGGATCTCGTGCTACGGAAGGGTGAAATGTCGGTTGTTGTGGCATATGAAGGCGGCAAAATAGGGACAGAATTCGCATCTCACCGATGACATGCGCCCAGGCCGGAGGCGTACATTCGGGCACATGACCATGGTGACCTCGGAAGCCCTCCGCACCGCGGAGCACTTCATCTCGCGCAACGCACGGCTGCTCGACCGCCTCCGGTTCGCGTACCACTTCCAGAGCGGCCCCACCGGTCCCGTCCTGACCGCACTCGACTGCTACCGCAACATCGACGGCGGCTACGGCAACGGACTCGACCCCGACCTCCGCGGCCACGGCAGCCAACCCCTCGCCGTCGAGACCGCCCTGCGCCTCCTCGACGAACTCGGTCCCCTGCCCCGCGACACCGCGGCCTCCGCCTGCCGCTACCTCACCGGCGTCGCCCGCCCCGACGGCGGCGTCCCACCCGTCCTGCCCAGCGCCCGCCACACCGACGCCGCGCCCCAGTGGCACGACGCCGACGACTTCACCGGCGCCCTGCGCCCCACCGCCGCCCTCGCCGGCCTCCTGCACAAGCACCACGCGTGCGGCCCCTGGCGCGACCGCGCCACCGCCTTCAGCTGGACCCGCATCGGCGCCCTCCACTGGACCGACCCCGAGGAGGCCATCGCCGTCTGCACCTTCCTCCAGCACGTCCCCGACCGCCCGCGCGCCGACGCCGAACTCACCCGCCTGCGCCCCATGATCCGCGCCGTCATCGACCTCGACCCCGACTCCACCGGCCCCGTCCACCACCCCCTCGACATCGCCGACCACCCCGACCACATCGCCCGCCGCATCTTCACCGACGCCGAGATCGAGGCCCACCTCGACGCCCTCGAACGCGCCCAACTCCCCGACGGCGGCTGGGACACCCCGCTCAGCACCTGGACGCCCACCGCCCACACCGAGCGGCGCGCCATGACCACCGTCCGCAACCTGCTGGTCCTCCGCGCCTACGGACGTCTGCCCCGGCGCTGACCCCACGGGCGGGCGCCGCCCCGACGCCC
>NZ_BCRK01000113.1 GCF_001552555.1 Nocardiopsis trehalosi NBRC 14201
GGCGGGTGGCCGGGGGACGCCGAGCGTGCCGCCGCCCGTCCGGAGGCCGGAGGCGGCCCCTCCACCTCCGGACCGCCCGGCGCCACCCCCGGTGCGCCCGGACGCGTCGGTGCCGCTCCCGGTGGGCCCGGGCGTCCGGGGGCCGCTCCCGGCGACCCGGACCGCCCCGGCGGCGCGCCCGGCGACCGCGACCGCGACGACGACCGCGACTCCGGCGACGACCGCGGGCGGGAGCGGTCCACGGGCGGCGCCAGCAGCTCCACCATGGCGCTGATCCTGCACGCCCTGACGTTCCTGTGCTGCGCGAACTGGCTGTTCGGCGTCATCGGCATCGTGTTCGCCGTCCGCGCCGCCCACCAGCGCGACCGCGGCCGCTACGTCCAGGCCGAGACGCTCACCCGGTACTCCTGGTACTGCCTGGGGGCGGCGGCCGTCATGTTCGCGGTGATGGCGGTGTCCTTCCTGGTGATGCTCACCCAGGCCGGGTCGTGGGTCGAGGGCATCGTCCCGGTCACCAACTACTGACCGGCGCCCGTCCGGGCCGGTGCGCCGCCGCGCACCGGCCGTGTCGGGCCATGGCGGCGGACCGATTCGGGTATGTGTTGGTGGACGGCCACGGAAGGCGGGCAACGGATGGACGACCAGCGGTCCCCCGCGGAGCGGTACTGGGACACCGGTCCGGCGGTCGCCGGGTTCGGCGGCGGCGCGGCCGCCCCCGCGCTCGGGGCGCCCCCATCGGGCGCGCCGGCGTTCGGCCCGCCCGCGCCCGGCGGCCCCCTGGCGGGGGCGGCCCCCGGAGCGCCCGCGGGCGGTGCCCCGTACGCCGGGCCGCCGCCCGGGGCGGTGTTCGGCCCGCCGCAGCACCGCGCCGGCCCGCCGCCGGGTGCCGCGCCGTCGGGCCCGCCGGCCCGCACGGGCAGCGCCGCCGTCGGTCTGGCGTGCGCGGTGGCGACCCTGCTCATCCCGGCGTTCTTCCTGCTGATCGGGTTCCCGCTGCTGGGGCTGCTGGTGAACGTGCCGGGCATCGCCTTCGGCGTCGTGGCGCTCACCCGCACCGCCGACCCGCCCGAGGTCGAGCGGTTCATCCGGTACATGTGGGCGGGGACGATGCTGTACCTGGCGCTGGTCGCCGTGGTCTTCGCCGCCGTGATCGTCCTGCTGATGGCGACCATGCCGCCGTTCTGACCCCGCCGCCGCGCCGTGCGGCGCCCGCGTCGGGCGGTCGCCCCGGCGGGGCCGGCGTCCGGCCGTAGAGTGGGGCGGATGCCGGGGCATAGCTGGGTGGCCTCCGGTGTTGTGCCCGGGGGCGGTCCGCACCCGCCCGCCGACGTCCCGATGCGAGGTCCGTGTGTCCTGCCTGATCGTCCAGTCCGACAAGACGCTGCTGCTGGAGGTCGACCACGAGCTGGCCGACGAGTGCCGGCGCGCCATCGCCCCCTTCGCCGAGCTCGAACGCGCCCCGGAGCACGTGCACACCTACCGGGTGACCCCGCTGGCGCTGTGGAACGCGCGCGCCGCCGGGCACGACGCCGAGCAGGTGGTCGACGCGTTCATCACCTACTCGCGGTTCCCTGTTCCGCACTCGCTGCTGGTCGACATCGCCGAGACCATGGACCGCTACGGCCGGCTCCGGCTCCAGCAGCACCCGGTGCACGGGCTGGTGCTCCAGGCCGTCGACCGGGCGGTGCTGGAGGAGGTCGTCCGCTCGCGCAAGGTCGCGGGGATGCTCGGCGACCGGGTCGAGCCCGACACCGTCGTGGTGCACCCGAGCGAGCGCGGCAACCTCAAGCAGGCGCTGCTCAAGCTGGGCTGGCCCGCCGAGGACCTGGCCGGGTACGTCGACGGCGAGGCCCACCCGATCGACCTGGCCGAGGGCGAGTGGGAGCTGCGCGGCTACCAGCGCGAGGCCGCCGAGAGCTTCTTCGCGGGCGGGTCGGGTGTGGTGGTGCTGCCGTGCGGCGCGGGCAAGACCGTCGTCGGCGCGGCCGCGATGTCGCTGGCCAAGGCCACCACGCTGATCCTGGTGACGAACACGGTGTCGGTGCACCAGTGGCGCAGCGAGCTGCTGCGCCGCACCACGCTCACCGAGGACGAGATCGGCGAGTACTCCGGTACCCGCAAGGAGATCCGCCCCGTCACCATCGCCACCTACCAGGTCATGGCGGCGCGCCGGAAGGGCGTCTACAGCCACTTGGAGCTGTTCGACGCGCGCGACTGGGGCCTGGTGGTCTACGACGAGGTGCACCTGCTGCCCGCGCCGATCTTCCGGATGACCGCCCACCTGCAGGCGCGCCGCCGGCTCGGCCTGACCGCGACGCTGGTCCGCGAGGACGGCCGCGAGGGCGACGTGTTCTCCCTCATCGGCCCGAAGCGCTACGACGCGCCGTGGAAGGAGATGGAGAACCAGGGGTGGATCGCCCCGGCCGACTGCGTGGAGGTCCGGGTGGACCTGTCGGAGGCGGAGCGGCTGGCGTACGCCACCGCCGACCCCGAGGACCGGTACCGCTTCTGCGCGTCGACGGGCGCCAAGACGGCGGTGGTGCGGGAGCTGGTGCGGCGGCACGCCGACGAGCAGGTGCTGGTGATCGGGTCCTACATCGACCAGCTCGACGAGTTGGGCGAGGCGCTGGACGCCCCGGTCATCAAGGGGGAGACCCGGGTGAAGGAGCGGGAGCGGCTGTTCGCGGCGTTCCGCTCGGGCGAGTTGCGCACGCTGGTGGTGTCGAAGGTCGCGAACTTCTCCGTGGACCTGCCGGAGGCGGGGGTCGCCATCCAGGTGTCCGGGTCGTTCGGGTCGCGGCAGGAGGAGGCGCAGCGGCTGGGCCGGCTGCTGCGGCCGAAGACCGACGGCCGGACGGCCCGGTTCTACGCGGTGACCGCGCGCGACACGGTCGACCAGGACTTCGCGGCGCACCGGCAGCGGTTCCTGGCCGAGCAGGGGTACGCCTACCGGATCACCGACGCGGGCGACGTGCTGGCGGGCGAGGAGCCGTGACCGGCCGCCGCGCCCGGGGGTCCCGGGGTGCGGCGGGCCGGAGGCCTCACATGCTTCCTCAGAAGCCCCAGGTGCTCTCGGGGACGACGCGGATCTGGGTCGCGTAGGCGGCGGTGAAGGTGGCGGCGTCGAAGCCCAGTCCGGGCAGTTCGTCCCGGTAGCGGTCGAGGTAGCCGGGCTGGTCGGCGGCCGGGACAGGTGGGTCGGCGATCTCGGCCCGGCCCCGGACGACGAGGACGTCGCCGCCTCCGCTGTCGGAGTTGAAGTTGAGGGTGACGTGCGGGTTGGCGCGGATGTGCCGCACCTTGGCGGCGCCGGGTTCGGAGTAGACGGTGAACGCCGTTCCGTCCCACACGAACCAGACGGGCCGCGGCGCGGGGCGCCCGGACGGGGTGACGGTGGTCAGCCAGATGACGCGGTCGCGTTCGGCGCGTTCGCGCATACGCGGGGCGGGTGCGAAGGACACGGCCCCATTGTGCGGCCGGGGCGGCGCGGGGTCCAGGACCGGGGCGGTTGCGTCGCGGTCAGACGGACGGCAGCGCGCCCATGACGTAGGTGAACCCGGCGGCGGCCCAGGCGATGAGCGCGTAGCCGAGGGTGCGGGCGCGCAGGGCGGCGTCGCGGCGGATGGCGGGGGTGGCGAACGCGGCGATCATGAGGATGAGGGCGAGCATGGCGGGGATGAGCGAGGCGATCGCGAACAGCCCCTCCTGCTCGGCGCAGGAGGCGTAGCCGGGGCTGAGCGGGTCGCCACAGAACACGTTGTCTCCCAGCGTTGTCGGCACTCTTGTCGGCCGCCGCGCGGCGGCGGGCGCGGCCCGGAGCGGACGCCCGGCCGTGGGGGGGCGGTTTCCCCGACCGTACCGGTTCGCGGCGGAGCGGGCGGGCGCTCAGGGCCGGGGCGGGCGCGGCTCCGAGGTTCTCCCGCCGCACGCTTTACATCCGCGTGGCCGGCGTCAAATCATGGGGGGGATTCCGGACTACACGGAGGAACATTATGGCCGATCACCCCGGTCCCGCGTCCGCCACCGCGACCGCGCTCCCCCGCCAGGGCTTCCACTCCCTGCGGCCGGGGGGCCTGAACTGGGACTCCTTCCCCCTGCGGCTGTTCGCCAAGGGCAACGCGAAGTCGTGGGACCCCGCGGAGATCGATCTGAGCCGCGACGCCGAGGACTGGGCGGGCCTGTCCGAGGAGGTGCGCGACCGCGTCCTGCGGCTGTGCGCCCAGTTCGTGGCGGGTGAGGAGGCCGTGACCGAGGACATCCAGCCGTTCGTCCGGGCGATGGCCGCCGAGGGCCGCATCGGCGACGAGATGTACCTGACCCAGTTCGCGTACGAGGAGGCCAAGCACGTGCAGGCGTTCCGGCTGTGGCTGGACGCCCTGGGCGTCGACGCCGACCTGCACTCCTACGTGGACGCCAACCCCGGGTACCGGGCCCTGTTCTACGAGGAGCTGCCAGCCGCGCTGCGCGCGCTCGACGCCGACCCGGGGCCGCGCGCCCAGGTGCGGGCGTCGGTCACCTACAACCACGTCATCGAGGGGACGCTGGCGCTCACCGGCTACCACGCGTGGAACCACATCTGCACGGCCCGGGGGATCTTCCCGGGGATGCGGACGATCATCCGGCGGATCGGCGACGACGAGCGCCGGCACATGGCGTGGGGCACCTTCACCTGCCGCCGGCACGTGGCGGCCGACGACGCCAACTGGGCGGTGGTGACGGAGCGGCTGGAGGAGCTGCTGCCGCACGTCATGGCGACCGTGCGGGCGGGCGAGGAGCCGGTGGCGGACCCGGAGGCGCGCCGCTACCAGCTGCCGCCGGGTGAGCTGGCGGAGTACGCGGGCGACCGGGCGCTGCGCCGGCTGGGCGCGATCGAGACGGCGCGCGGCATGCCGGTGGAGCGGATCGACGTCGACGCCGCGCCGGAGGAGTTGGAGGAGCGCTTCGGCGAGGAGGACCGGGCGGCGCTGGCCCGGCTGGAGTGACCGCGCCGCCCGCCCGTCCACGTCGCGGTCACCCGGCGGGGACGGGGGCGGGCGGCGGGTAGGGTCGGGGCCATGCCGACCCTCACCCCGCCGCCGTCCGGTGTCGTCGACGCCCTCGCCTGGGTGCACGTGCGCGATCGGCGGCTGCTGGCCGTCCGCGCCCGCGAGCACGCGCTGTTCTACCTGCCCGGGGGCAAGCGCGAGCCGGGCGAGAGCGACGCGGCGGCCGTGGCGCGCGAGGCCCGCGAGGAGCTGGGCGTGGTGCTGCGGCCCGCGACGATCACCCCGTTCCAGGTGGTGGACGCGCCCGCGCACGGCTACCCCGAGGGCACCCGGGTCCGGCTGGCCTGCTTCACCGCCGACCACGACGGCGAGCCCGCCATGGCCGGCGAGATCGTCGAGACCGCCTGGCTGGGCTGGGCCGACCGCGACCGCTGCGCGCCCGCCCTGCACCCGGTACTGGACCGGCTGCGCGAGCGCGGCCTGATCGACTGAACCGGGGCGGCGGCCCCGTTCACCGGCGGGCGGCGGGCCCGCTGCCGGTCGCGCCGGCCGGCTCCGGGGCGGGGCTGCGGGGCAGCCCGGCGAGCGCGGCGAGGCGCGTGTAGGAGTCGAGCATCCGGTCGCGGTCGTAGGCGCTGAGGGTGACGAGCAGTTCGTCGGCGCCGGACCGCTCCACCAGGTCGGCCAGGGCGGCCGCGACCTCCTCCTCGGTGCCGGCGGTGTGGCCGGTCATGGCCTCGGCGAACCGGTCGCGTTCGCGGTCGGTCATCGGCAGCGCGGCGACCTCGTCGGGCGGGTCGAGCGGGGGGAACTCGCCGCGCGTGCGGGCGTGGGCGTTGGCCCACGCCTCGGAGACGAGCAGGTCGCGCGCCTGGTCGGGGGTGGGGGCGACGGCGACGTTGCGGGACACCACCACGTAGGGCCGGTCGGCCCACACCGAGGGGCGGAACCGTTCGCGGTAGCGCTCGATCAGCCGGAGCATGGCGTCGTCGCCGCGGACGGCGGCGATGACGAGGGGCAGTCCCGCGTCGGCCGCCAGCGCGGAGCCCTCGCCGGTGGCGAGGAGGAAGGGGGCGGGGCGCAGCCCCTCGCCCGGGATGGCGCGGACGCCGGGGTGGACGTCCTGGTCGCCGGTGAAGTAGCCGAGGAGTTCGGCGAGCTGTGCGGGGAAGTCGTCGGCGGCGTCCTTGCCGCGGCCCAGGGCGCGGCGGATGCCGCCGGTGAACGCGACGGAGCGGCCGAGCCCCATGTCGATGCGGCCGGGGTGGAGGGCCTCCAGGACGCCGAACGCCTCGGCCACCACGAGCGGGCGGTGGTTGGGCAGCATCACCCCGCCGGTGCCGACGCGGATGCGGCTGGTGGCCGCGGCGACGGCGGCGGCGAGCACCGCGGGCGCCGAGCCGGCCACCCCGGGCACGCTGTGGTGTTCGGAGACCCAGAAGCGGGTGTAGCCGAGCGCCTCGGCCTGGGCGGCGAAGGCGACGGTCTCGCGGAGGGCCTGGGCGTGGGTGCGTCCGCGCCGGACGCTGGAGCGGTCGAGGACGGACAGGCGCAGGGAGCCGAGTGGTGCGGTCACATCTGTGCCAACGCCGCCGGGCGGCGGGAATTCCGCCGCCCGGTAAGGGGTCGGCAGCGGGCGGGGCGGCCCGCTGCCGGAAGGGGTGTGGGACGTCAGCGCATCGCGTTGGCGAGGGTGCCGGTGACCTGACCCTCGGGGTCGGAGATGATGCAGTCGATCTGGCGGTCGCCGCTGGCCCAGGACTGCTCGGTCGGCACGTACCAGGAGTAGAGGAGGACGGACTCCTCGTAGGGCATCCCCACGAAGGTCTCGAACTCGGTGTAGCAGGCGTCCTCGGCCTGCTGGTCCAGGGCCTCGGCGCCCGGGAACTCGCCGTCGGTGACCTCGGTCTCGGCGTAGACCTCGGAGTCGTGCGGCTGGTCGCAGGCGATGGTCGGGACCTCCTCGACCTCACCGGTGGTGGTCTCGTCGTTGAGGCAGTCGCCCACGGCGATGGAGAAGACGTCGGAGGTGACCTCTTCGGTCCCGGTGGGGGCCGCCGGGGTGGCGACCTCCTGCGCGGCCTCCTGGGCGGCACCGAGGATCGCGCCGCACCCGGACAGGGCCACGGTGGCGCCCGCGGCGACAAAGCCGAGCGCAACGGCACGGAGTTTCGGTGAAATGGCAGCGGACATGGCGAATAACCCCATTGACGGATGCGGAGAGATTGGGATGTCGATGAAGATATCAGCAGACATCCGCGACTCGGTCATTTTGCCCCACCCTGGAGGCGTATGCCCAGGTCAACGGCGGTGAACTTCTTCCGTCACACTCCGGACACGGCGCGGTTTCCGAATGGTGGCGGGTCACGTTTCGGGTTCGCGCGGATCGCCACCCGGGGGTTGCGTTTGTTGAGGTCACAGTGACGCCGCGACCGCGCTCCGCAGGCCTACGTTCCGTAGCCGACCGGAGCCGCGCCGCCCCGGGGAAAGGGCACCGGGAAAGGCGCGCATTCCGCGCTCCCGCCATCATCCGGAACGGCGGAACGGCCGCCGGAAACGGCCCGCGATAAAGCATCCGACCGCGCGGATAAGCGGAGTCCATTCTTCCTTGGGGAATTCCCGGCGGACGCCGGCACGGGGGCCGGCGGACGCGGGGCGCCCCCGTCGACCGGCCGCCGGGGACCGGTCGGCGACCAGGGGGCGCGGACATCCGGACGACCACCGGAGATCCGCCGTTCGGGCAGGTCAGAAGCTTTTCTCCGGGTGATCCGGGGGTGCGCGCGCCCGTCCGGACCGGAGCACCGTCCCCCCGGACGGCCCCGCCGCGCACGCGGGCAGCGGCGCCCGGCGTATACCGCCGCGCCCACCGGAGCGCATTTCCCGGACCGGCCCGCCGCGCGCGTTCACGGCCGGGGTCCGGCCGCGCCCCTTTCACCGGCGGGGGCGCCCCGCGAGCGTATCGTTCGAATACCGCGCGGTCGGTCGGAAAACAGCGGGCGCGGGGACCGGTCCCCGCCGCCCCGCACAGCCGTGTCACCGTGCGCGACCAGGGCGGCGCTCGGCGCGACGCCGGGGGGCCGGGACGCGCCACCGGGCCCGAACGCGAACAAGGGCGGCCCCCCGAAGGGGACCGCCCCTGCCGTCGCAGGTGGGTCTGCTCGCGTACCCGGACTCCGGACCGAAGGGGTCCTAGAAGTCCATGCCGCCCATGCCGCCGGCGTCGGGGGAGGCCGCGGCGGCCTTCTCCGGCTTCTCGGCGATGACGGCCTCGGTGGTCAGGAACAGGCCGGCGATGGACGCCGCGTTCTGCAGAGCGGAGCGGGTGACCTTGGTCGGGTCGATGACGCCGTCCTTGAACAGGTCGGTGTACTCGCCGGTGGCGGCGTTGAGGCCGATGCCGGGCTCCAGGCTCTTCACCTTCTCCGCGACGACGCCGCCCTCGAGGCCGGCGTTGATCGCGATCTGCTTCAGCGGCTCCTCGATGGCGCGGCGGACGATGTCGGCGCCGATGGCCTCGTCGCCCTGCAGGTCCAGCTTCTCGAAGGCCGCGACGCCCGCCTGCAGCAGGGCCACGCCACCGCCGGGCAGGATGCCCTCCTCGACGGCCGCCTTCGCGTTGCGGACGGCGTCCTCGATGCGGTGCTTGCGCTCCTTGAGCTCGACCTCGGTGGCGGCACCGGCCTTGATGACGGCGACGCCGCCGGCCAGGCGGGCCAGGCGCTCCTGCAGCTTCTCGCGGTCGTAGTCGGAGTCGGTGCGCTCGATCTCGTTGCGGATCTCGTTGACCCGGCCGGAGATGGCGGTGGCGTCACCGGCGCCGTCGACGATGGTGGTCTCGTCCTTGGTCACGACGACCTTGCGGGCGCGGCCCAGCATGTCGAGCTCGGTGTTCTCGAGCTTGAGGCCGACCTCCTCGGTGATGACCTGGCCGCCGGTCAGGACGGCGATGTCGCCGAGCTGGGCCTTGCGGCGGTCACCGAAGCCCGGGGCCTTGACGGCGACGGACTTGAAGGTGCCGCGGATCTTGTTGACGATGAGGGTCTGCAGCGCGCCGCCCTCGAGGTCCTCGGCGATGACGACCAGCGGACGCCCGGCCTGCAGGACCTTCTCGACAACGGGGAGGAACTCGTTGTTGTTCGAGATCTTGGAGTTGACGATCAGGATGTAGGGGTCCTCGAGGACCGTCTCCATCCGCTCCAGGTCGGTGGCGAAGTAGGGCGAGATGTAGCCCTTGTCGAAGCGCATGCCCTCGGCGAGTTCGAGCTCCAGCCCGAAGGTCTGGCCCTCCTCGACCGTGATGACGCCTTCCTTGCCGACCTTGTCCATCGCCTCGGCGATGGCGTCGCCGATCTGGGTGTCGCTGGCGGAGATGGAGGCGGTGGAGGCGATCTGCTCCTTGGTCTCCACGTCCTTGGAGAGGTTGGCCAGCTCCTCGCTGATGCGGGAGACGGCGGACTCGATGCCGCGCTTGAGGCCGACCGGGTTGGCGCCGGCGGCGACGTTGCGCAGGCCCTCGCGTACCAGGGCCTGGGCGAGCACGGTGGCGGTGGTGGTGCCGTCACCGGCGACGTCGTCGGTCTTCTTGGCGACCTCCTTGACGAGCTCGGCCCCGATCTTCTCCCACGGGTCCTCGAGCTCGATCTCCTTGGCGATCGAGACGCCGTCGTTGGTGATGGTGGGGGCGCCCCACTTCTTCTCCAGGACGACGTTGCGGCCCTTCGGGCCGAGGGTCACCTTGACGGCGTCGGCGAGCTGGTTCATGCCGCGCTCGAGGCCGCGCCGGGCTTCCTCGTCGAAGGCGATCAGTTTGGCTGCCATGGGCTTATGTCCTCCCGAGACCGGGCTGCTACGCGAGGGAACGGGCGATGCCCGCGACGGACGGCCGCGGTCGGCCGGCAACCCGTCTGCCGGTACCCGCGGCCTCATCGGCTCCGCTCCAGGGTTAGCACTCGTCATCTCAGAGTGCTAACGGTCCCCTTTTTAGCACTCTCCCCCGGCGAGTGCAAACGCCTCCCGACCGAATCCACCCCCGTGCCACCCGCCCGCCGACAGGCCCCTGAACGGCGGAAACCCGCGCCCCCGGGGACGGACCGGGGACGCGGGCGGGCAGGTCGCGGGACGGGTCAGCACCCGCCGGCGACCGCCGGGATGATGGAGATCTGGGCGCCCCCGGCGACGGGGGTGGCGAGGCCGTCGGCGAACCGGACGTCCTCGTCGCCGACGTAGACGTTGACGAAGCGGCGGATGCGGCCGTCGTCGTCCAGGACGCGCGCGCGGATGCCGGGGTACCGGGCCTCCAGGTCGTCCAGCACCTCCCGCAGGGTGCCGCCGTCGGCCGCCACCTCGGCGGCGTCCTTGGTGTAGGTCCGCAGGATGGTGGGCACGCGAACGCTGACGCTCATGGCTGGGGAACTCCTCGATCGTTGGGGCCGGCGCGGTGCCGGCGGGCGGCGGGCGGGCCGGGTCAGAGCAGCCCGGCGTCCTTGAAGGCGTCCAGGGACGGCCGGATGGTCGCGGTGACCCCCGCGTCCACGGCGTTGAGCGTCTTCAGGCCGTCGCCGGTGTTCAGCACGACGGTCTCGGCGGCGGGGTCGAGGGCGCCCTCGGCGATCAGCTTGCGCAGCACGCCGGTGGTGACCCCGCCGGCGGTCTCGGCGAAGATCCCCTCGGTGCGGGCGAGCAGGCCGATGGAGTCGACCACCGCTGCGTCGTCGACGTGCGCGACCGCGCCGCCGGTGCGGCGGCAGATGTCGAGCACGTAGGGCCCGTCGGCCGGGTTGCCGATGGCCAGCGACTTGGCGATGGTGTCGGGCTTGACCGGCTGGATGACGTCGTGGCCCTGCTCCCAGGCGCGGGCGACCGGGGAGCACCCGGTGGCCTGGGCGCCGAACACCTTGTAGGGGCGGTCCTCGACCAGGCCGAGCGCGACCAGCTCGCGGAAGCCCTTGTCGATCTTGGTGAGCTGGGAGCCCGACGCGATCGGGATGACGATCTGCTCCGGGAGGCGCCAGCCGAGCTGCTCGGCGATCTCGTAGGCGAGGGTCTTGGAGCCCTCGCCGTAGTACGGGCGCAGGTTGACGTTGACGAAGCCCCAGTCCTCGCCGGCGGGGTCGCCGATCAGCTCCGAGCAGAAGCGGTTCACGTCGTCGTAGTTGCCGTCGATCGCGACGACCCGGCCGCCGTAGACGGCGGCCATGACGACCTTGCCCTCCTCCAGCCCGGCCGGGATGAAGACGCAGGACCGGAAGCCCGCGCGGGCCGCCGCGGCGCCGACCGCCCCGGCGAGGTTGCCCGTGGACGAGCAGGACAGCGTGGTGAACCCGAAGGTGCGGGCGGCCTCGACGGCGATGGCCACCACCCGGTCCTTGAAGGAGTGGGTGGGGTTGCCGGAGTCGTCCTTGACGTGCAGCGACCGCAGCCCCAGCTCGGCGGCGAGCCGGTCGGCGCGCACCAGCGGGGTCAGGCCGGGGTTCATGTTGGGCAGCGACGCCACGTTCGCGGGGACGGGCAGCAGCGGGGCGTAGCGCCAGATGTTGTTGGGGCCGGCGGCGATGGTGTCGCGGCTCACGGCGCCGAACTCGTAGGCGACCTCAAGGGGGCCGAAACAGAACTCGCACGCGAAGCGCGGGCCGAGGTCGTAGCGCTCGCCGCACTCGCGGCAGGACAGCGCGACGGCGGGGCCGAACGGGCGGGCGGCGGTGGCGGGTTCGGTGGCGGTCATCGCCATGCGAGGCGTCTCCCCTCATCTTCCCTAGGAGCCGATCTGGCTCTAGGCCGGAGTTGGCACCTGTCCCGGCCGCCTCGCGCGGACTCGCGAGAAACGCACACCGAGATGGTTGCCGGGGCTTCGCAGGGCCGTTCCCTCCACCCCTCTGGATGAGCAATGTGAAGTTGTGGTCGGACCTCTCGGGTCCGAGGGTCACTGTAACCGACGCCGCGTCCGGTTTTCCATCCCGGGTGACCCGTCCGACACCCGACCGCCCGGCGCCCGGGGCCGCGCGCCGTGCGTGCCCGGGCGCACACGGCGCGTGCGGCGGAGGTTTGCGCCCCACCGTGACGGGCGAGACCTATGACACCTTCCCCTACCGGCCCCTGTCCCGGTACGGGCTCGGTGTAGTCAAATGAGGACCTCGGATGACGACCACGCGAGAGGTGGACGAACAGGTGGACAAGGCACAGATCCTCGTCGCTTCCAACAGGGGACCCGTGTCCTTCTCGATCGGTGACGACGGTTCCCTCTCCCACCGCCGGGGCGGCGGCGGGCTCGTCTCCGGCCTCAGCGCCATCGGCGCCGAGAGCGACACCCTGTGGGTGTGCGCGGCGCTGTCCGACGCCGACCGCAAGGCGGCGTCCTCCGCGCCCGAGGGCCGGCTCGACCGCGCCGGGTTCGACGTCGGCGGCATGCGGGTGCGCATGCTCGACATCCCGCCCGCGACCTTCGCCAACGCCTACACGTCGGTCGCGAACTCCACGCTCTGGTTCGTCCACCACATGCTCTACGACACCCCGAACAAGCCGTCGTTCGGCGCCGGGTTCCGCGCGGAGTGGGAGGACTACCGCTCCTACAACGCGGCGTTCGCCGAGGGGCTGCTCACCGGGGCCGCCGACAACGCGCGGGTGGCCGTGCAGGACTACCACCTGGCGCTGGTGCCGCGGATGCTCCGCGGCCGCCGCCCCGATCTGCGCATCGCGCACTTCTCGCACACCCCGTGGGCGCCGCCGGAGTACTTCCGGATGCTGCCCGCCGAGATCGCGCGGGAGCTGCTGGAGGGCATGCTCGGCGCCGACCACCTCGGGTTCCTCAGCCCCCGCTGGGCCGACGCCTTCCTCCGCTGCTGCGAGACCTTCCTGCGCGCCGAGATCGACTGGTCCAAGCGGTGCGTCGAGTACGGCGGCCGGATCGTCAACGTCGCCGTGCACGCGCTGGGCGCCGACGCCGAGGGCCTGCGCTCGCGGGCCGCCGCCGACGACGTCGCCGAGCGCGCCGCCGCGCTGCGCGAGCGCGTCGGCGACCGCCGGCTGATCGTCCGGGTCGACCGCACCGAGCTGTCGAAGAACATCGTGCGGGGCCTGGAGGCCTACCGGGAGCTGCTGCGCGACCACCCCGAATGGCACGACCGGGTCACCCACCTGGCGTTCGCCTACCCCAGCCGGGGCGACGTCCCCGAGTACCGCGCCTACACCGAGGCCGTGCGCCGGACCGCCGACGAGATCAACGCCGAGTTCGGCACCGACTCCTGGACCCCGCTGGTGCTGGAGGTCAACGACGACTACCCGCGCTCGCTGGCCGCCTACCGCATGGCCGACGTGCTGCTGGTCAACCCCATCCGCGACGGCATGAACCTCGTCGCCAAGGAGGGGCCGGTGCTGTCCGACGACGGGTGTGCGCTGGTGCTGTCGACCGAGGCCGGCGCGGCCGACGAGCTGGGCGGCGACGCCCTGCTGGTCAACCCCTACGACGTGTCCGAGACCGCGCGGGCGCTGCACACGGGCCTGGAGATGCCGGCCGAGGAGCGCCGCGCGCGCTGCGGGCGGATGGCCGAGAAGGCGGCGGCGCTGCACCCGCAGCGGTGGCTGGCCGACCAGCTGCGCGCCCTGGGCTGACCCGCGCCGACCGGCGCGGCCGGCGCGGTGGCCGGCGGCGCCGGCCCGTGGGGGCGGACCGGCGCGTGCGGGCGCCGGCACCGCTCAGGGCAGCAGTTCCGCCACGACGGCCGCCTTCGCGGCGGCGTAGTCGCCGGGCCGGTTCCACCGGCGCTCGGCGAGCGCGGCCTTGGCCGCGGCGTAGCGCGCGCGGGCGGCGGGGTCGGCGCGCAGCAGGTCGCGGAACGCCAGCATGCGGGCGGCCGGGGCCGACCCCTCGGTGCAGACGTGCAGGTGGGCGGCGACGTCGGGGCCCTTGAACACGCGGTGCTCGTGCCACCCGGGTTCGCGGGCGAAGGCGACGTAGCCGGCCTTCTCCAGCCGCGGCAGGTAGGCGTCCTCGTCGCCGGCGTCGGCGATCAGCAGCAGCACGTCCACGCAGGGCTCACCGGCCAGGTCGGGCACCGCCGTCGACCCGACGTGCTCCAGCGCGCGCACATCGGGCCCCAGGGCGTCGCGGACGCGGTCGGCCTCGCGGGAGAACAGGTAGGGCCATTTCGGGTCGTAAGGGACGAGGATGATGCGACCGCCGACGAGGGGGGTGGCGGTCGGCGGCAGCGCCACGGGGTGGGCGGCGCGCGAGGGCAGGGACGCGGAAGGCTCACGGGGGGACATGACCGATTAGCCTTGCGGTCCGGGCATCGCGCGTCAAGACCGATGCCCCGCTGACCGGCGGCAACGCCGTCGATCCGGTGCGTGACGACCGGCGGCCGGTTCCGGCCGCCGGTCGGAGGGACCTCAGCGCCGGCGGCGGCCGGATCCGCGCCGCCGGCGGCCGCGCGCCGCGCCGCGGTCGGCGGCCGGGGTGTCGTCGTCGGGCGCCTTGGGGCGGCGGGAGTCGTAGGGGTCGACGGTCGCCCGGCGCAGCAGCAGCGTGGCGGCGGCGAGCAGGACGATGATCAGCACCGCGCCGCCGACCCACCACGCCCACAGCGGGACGGGGCCGCCGTCGTCGGCCTCGGCGGCCAGGTCCTCGTCGTAGAGCGGGACGCCCGCGGCGGCCTCCTCCGCGGCGGCCAGCGCGCCGGGGGCGTCGAGCACCGCCGGGCCGGACGCGGCCGGGGCGGCGCCCGAGGCGAGGGCGGCGGCGACCTGCTCGGGGCGGAGCTGCGGGTACTCGGCGCGGACCAGCGCGGCGGTACCGGCGGCGAACGCGGCCGCGTACTCGGCGCCGTCGGCGGTGGTGTAGCCGCCGCCGGCCTGGAGGACGGGCAGGGCGGCGCCGGGGGCGGCGACCGCGCCCTCGCCGGCCGGGGCGGCGCCGGGCAGCGGGGCGAGGTCCTCGCCGACGGGGACGGCGGTGACCGCGCCCGCCAAGGGTTCGGGGGCGGCCGCGGTGGCGGTGACGGCGGCGGCCGGGTCGGCCGCCGCAGCGGGGGCCACGACCACCACCCCGCCGCCGACGGCGGCGTCGACGGCGTCCCGCAGGCCGTCGTCCGGGGCGGTCGCGGGCAGGACGACGACCTGGGCGCCTTCGGCGACGGCGTAGCGGACGCCGTCGGCCACCGCCGCCGGGTCGGGGTCGCCGCCGTCGGCCACCCGCACCGACAGCAGGTGCGCGGCGGGCGCCACGCCGACGATCCCGCCGGTGAACTCGCGGCCGTGGCCGCGCCCGGCGGCGATGCCGGCCACAGCGGTGCCCGCGGCGCCGTAGCCGTCGTCGCCGGGGGCGGCGTCGGAGCCGGTGGTGTCGGTGCCGAGGGTGACGGCGTCGCGCAGGTCGGGGTGGGTGTCGTCGACGCCGTCGGAGAGCACGGCGATGGTGATGCCGTCGCCGGGGTTGACCGCGGCGGCCTCCTCGGCGCCGATGGCGTCCATGCCCCACTGCTCGGTGCGGAGTTCCCGGCCGGTGTCGGCGGCGGCGGGCGCCGGCGCGGCCACGAGGGCGGCCAGCGCCGCCCCGGCGGTGGCGGCGGCGCGCGCGGCGCGGGCGGCAGGCGTGCGGGTTGCGTCCCTGCGCATGGCTTCGGTCCCCCATTGCCGTATCGTCGGTTGTGCGCGCGGCCCGACCCGGCCCACCGGCGCGAACGCCGGACATTCTCGCATGTCCGGACGGAGCGGGCGGTTCCGGCGGACGGCCGCGCACCGGTGGCGGAACTCGGGGACAGGTAACTCTATCCCGCGGGGGCGATCATCCTGCGTCGCCTCCTCAGCCCTCCACCGAGTCGCTAGCATGAGTCGCGCCAATCCGGACGAGGAGGCGCCCAATGTCAAATCCCGGGCTATTCGACAGAGAACCGTCCGACACAGCGGCAGACGACCCATCGTCGGCCGACGCGTCCGATCTGACCGACCGCGAACGCCGCATCCTCGCCTTCGAACGCCAGTGGTGGAAGCTCGAGGGGTCCAAGGAGCAGGCGGTCCGCGACGCGTTCGGGCTCTCTCCCACACGCTACTACCAGCTGCTCAACGGCCTCGTGGACCGTCCCGAGGCACTCGCCTTCGATCCGATGACCGTCAAGCGGCTGCGCCGGTTGCGCGCCGCGCGGCGCCGCCGGCGCACCGCCCGACAGCTGGGCATCCAGCTCTAGCCGCGGCCCGCACCACCGCGCCCGCCACGAGGGCATAGCAATCAGCACGCACCGAGCGGATACGAGCGAGACAGCACCCATGGCACTGCCCCACCCCCGGTCCGGCGCGGGGACCACCGCGCTGGACCGGATCCGCAGCCACCCGGCGGGCGCCCTGCTGGCGTTCGACTTCGACGGCACCCTGGCGCCGATCGTGGCCGACCCGCGCGACGCCCGCGCCTACCCCGGTGTCACCGACGAGCTGGCGCGGCTGGCGCCGCTGGTGGGCACCGTCGCCGTCATCACCGGCCGCCCGGCCGCCACCGCGGTCGAGTACGGCGGCCTCGACCGGGTCCCGGGCATCGTCGTCCTCGGCCAGTACGGGCGCGAGCGCTGGTCGGAGGGCCGGCTCTCCACCCCCGAACCGCCGCCCGGGGTGGCGGTGGTCCGCGCCGAACTACCCGCTGTGCTCGACCGGGCGGGCGCGTTCGAGGGCACCTGGATCGAGGACAAGGGGCACGCGCTGGCGGTGCACACCCGCCGCACGGCGGCGCCCGACGCCGCCCTGGACCTGCTGCGCGCCCCGCTCGCCGCGCTGGCCCGCCGGACCGGCCTCGCGGTCGAGCCCGGCCGGCGCGTCATCGAGCTGCGCCCGCCCGGCGTCGACAAGGGCGCGGCGCTGCGCGGCCTCGTCGCCGAGCGGGGCAGCGGCTCCGTGCTGTACGCGGGCGACGACCTCGGCGACCTGCCCGCGTTCGACGCCGTCGAGGAGCTGCGCGGCGCGGGTGTGCCCGGGCTGACGGTGTGCAGCGGCTCCGACGAGGTCGCGGCGGTGGCCGAGCGCGCCGACCTGGTCGTCGACGGCCCCGAGGGCGTCGCCGGGCTGCTGGCGGTGCTGCGGCCCGCCCTGGCTACCGGCTGAACGCGGCGTGCACCGCCGCCCGCAGGTCGCACAGCCCCGTGCGGCGGCGGCCGAAGTGGACGGCGTTGGTCAGCAGGCCGACGTAGCGCCCCGATCCGGGGTGCAGGTGCAGGCTGACCCCGGTGTACCCGTTGTGGTAGACCACCCCGCCGGTGGTGACGAGCCAGGCGAGGCCGCGCGCGCAGCCGTCCTCGACCGGTACCTGCGCGGTCCAGCTCTGCCGGACGTAGCCCGCCGACAGGCCGAGCGCGTCGCCCTCGTCGGCCGGCCGCAGGAGTTCGCGGGCGAACACCCCCAGGTCGATGGCGGTGCTGAACGCGCCCGCGTGCCCGGCGACCCCGCCCATGAGCGCCGCCGCCTCGTCGTGCACGACCCCCCAGGTGGCGGCGGTGCCCGGGATGCGCCGCTCGGTGGGCGCGACCATCGGGCCGCGCGGCAGCGGGCCGTAGGTCGTGGCGGTCATGCCGGCCTCGGTCCACAGGTCGGCGGCGAGCCGGTCGAGCGGGGCGCCGAACAGCCGCTCCAGGACCAGGCCGAGCAGGATGAAGCCGCGGTCGATGTAGCGGTAGCCCTCGTCGTCCAGCGGTTCGGCCAGGATCGCCTCGGCGAGGTCCTGGTCGGTGCCGACGTAGCGCTCCAGCCAGGTCACCGGGTTGAGCCGGGACGTGTGGGTGAGGATCTGCCGGGCGGTGACGCCCCCGCCGGGGTAGGGGCCGCCGGGCACGTGCGCGGACAGCGGCGCGTCGAGGTCGAGCAGGCCGCCGTCGACCGCCCGGCCCACCAGCGGCCAGGTGGCCATGACCTTGGTCAGGCTGGCGACGTCGTAGTGCACATCGGGCCCCGCGAGGGCGCCGCCGTCGGCGGTGGTCCCGCCGACGGCGACGAACTCCCACATGCTCCCGGTGCCGACGACCGCCGTGCCGCCCGGCACCCAGCCGGCGTCGACCATCACCTTCAGCACGCCGCGGATGTCCGCCCCCGTCTCCGCGAGCCAGTCTCCGTCCAGCACATGCCCCTCCTCCACCGGTACTCCCCCATCGGCGGATACCCGCTGGACACGGGGTCGTCACCCCGCCTCCGCGACGGGCGGACGGCGGACGGCCGAAACCCGCGGAACCGGTCAGGTGAAAATGGCGAGCTTGAACTGGGCGTGGGTGACGTCGACCGCACTGGAGCCGTTGTGGCGCACCATGACGCCGAGGGGGGTGCCGGGGTCGACGAAGACGCCCCACGCCTTGGCGCGGTACTGGCCGCCCGGGGTGGCCCGGTGGTCCTCGGTGCAGGTGGAGTCGGCGCCGCCCGCGATGCCGAGGGGGTCGCGCACGAACCGGTCGCGGACCTCGGTGTAGTCGCCCGCCGCCCAGTACAGCAGCGCCTTCACCTCGCCCCACCCGGCCGTGGACGGCCAGATCAGTCCGGAGCGGGGGTCGGGGAAGCGGGAGGTGGCGCCGTCGGGCTGGTCCGGCTGGTGCATGCCGTGCCCGTCGGCGGACTCGCCGGCGTAGGGGAAGCGGATCAGGTGGTAGGCGCCGTCGCCGGGGATCGACTGCGGCGAGTTCAGGATCAGCGAACACACGTGAACGGCCATCGGCCATCGGCCTCCGTCTCCGGCCCGGTGGGGCCACTGGGGCAGGGGCTCCAGTCGATCAGGCGGCCGGCGGCCGCCGCAGCCCCGGGGCCACATCCGGCCGCCGCGCGCGGTGCGCGGCGGCCGGGGCGGGCGGGGGCGGCCGGGCGTCAGTGGCCGTGCGGCCAGGGCGCGATGCGCCCCAGGTCCTCCAGCTCGTGGACGGTACTCCAGGGCAGCGGCTGGTCGGGGTCCCACCACCGCGCGGACTCGTAGCCCTCGCGGTCCATGGAGGGGTCGGGTACCCCGCACGCCGCGTAGAGCAGGCCGCGGACCGGCCCGCGCAGCGTGCTCATGTAGGCGTGCTCCAGGGCGCCGTAGGTGATGCCCTCGTTGATGGCGATGAGGTAGCCGCCGGGGCGCTTGACCAGCACGAACGGTGTGCGCCGGGGCAGGGGTGACAGGGTGATGGACAGCGGCGGGGTCCAGAAGTCGGACCGTTGCAGGCGGAGGTGTGACACAGGCTTCCCCTCCCGGGAGCTGCGGGTAGCGGGGCTGTTCACTTGCGAGCGGGCCGGACGGGCGCGGCGGCGCCGCGTCCCCGGCGGCGCGCGGCGCCGCGGCGGGGCCGGCGGGGATCAGGGATGGACGGGGCGGCGCGCGCGGGCGCCGGGGGCGGGGCTATCCGCCGGCGCGGCCGGCGGAGGCGGCGCCGAGGGCGAGTTCGACCTGCACGAAGACGGCCGCCTGGGTGCGGACGCCGTCGAGGACGCGGTCGACCATGCGGGCGGCCTCGGCATCGGTCAGGCCGTCGTGGGTCTCGGCGTCGGTGACGACGCTCGCGACCACGTCGCCGACGGCGGTGTCGATCCGCCTCCGGCGGACCAGGTACCGGTCCGTGGCCACGCACTGGTCACCGAGATAGGTGCCGGATGGGGCCATGCTCCACCTCCATAGGCGGTTCATCGGCCGGTCCGCACGCGCCCGCCGTCCACGCGGGGCGCGAGGTGCAAGCGGCGGTGGCGTGTCGTACACCGCCGCCGCACCGCCGGTCCGACCACCGACAGTTCCGACCTTACCCGCCCCGGCCGCCCTCGCGCTCGCTCCGGGAGCGTACCGGAGCCCTTCCGGAACGTCGTCGGCGCAGCCAGATGGGGTGGGGAGACCGGACCAGATACCGAACAATCCCGTTCGCGCAATCCCGCTAACGGGACGTTGTGCACCATGGGTCACCACGGCAGCCGCACGACCACCCGCCCCGCACCCCCGCCGCCCCTCAACCGCCCCACCCCCGCCGCCCTCGACCGCCCCTCGACCCGCGCCCCGCTCAGCCCGCGCTGCGCGCCGCCGACGGATCCGGAGAGGCGGTTCCGAGTCGGCGGCGTTCCGGCCGCCGCCATCGCCCCTGCCGTCGCGCCGCCCCGTACCCGCGCGGCACCCGCACCCGCTGTTCTCGGACCCCGGCGCCCAGGTACGCCCGCAGCGGTCCGGCACCGCGCGGAACGGCCCCTCTCCCCGGTGACCACCGCGAACGGGTGGCGACGACGCCCCGCATGCGGCCCTCGTCGGGGAAGGTCGGCGGCCGAGCGGAGGTTCGCCGCCGGTCGGCCGCCGGTCCCGCCCTAGGACCGACGCGGCCCCCGACCAGCGGTGCGGCCGCCCCACGCCCCCGCGCGGCGGACGCCCCTCCTCATGTCCGTCCCCCGCGTCAACGTGTCGGCCGCGACACGGAAGTCTCGCCCCACGGCCACCCCACGACCGGACCGTCGGGCGGCCGTCTCCCCCGGGGGACGGCCG